>JAEYVE010000161.1 GCA_023432025.1 Pseudomonadota bacterium | reverse complement strand
TTCGAGAGCTGGCCACTCGATCGAAGAAAAGCGCATTCGAAGCGCTTGCCTTGCTCTCGAGTGCGTCCTCCGAATCGACCAGGGGCGTGGCAGAGTGCGCTGCTGGCGGCGGAAGCCGCGGCTGCGTGAGTCGGCGCACTCGCGTACTCGGTCGGCGCACTCAGTCGAGAGCGTTCCCCGCCGCGATGCGTCGGGGACTGAGTGCACGTTCGAAATCTGCGTCTTCGTCGTGCGTTCGCGTGGCCTGTTCGTGGCTCCAGGCTTGCGCTGCCGCGCGTCTGCGCAGGACGAGCGCGCCGGCATCCGTCTGCCTGCGCTGTGCCGGAGCTCGCTCGGGTCGACACTCGTCGCACGTTCCACAACCATCGGCCGCGGCGTCGGACGACGAACCTGCGGAGTCGGGAGCAAAGCGGCCGAGCAAAGCCTTTTGCCTGCAACCTCGGCCGCCCGCGTAGGCGACGAGCGCGTCCAAACGTTCCCCATCACGTTCACGCAGCTCCTCGAGAGCCGCTACCAAAAGGCCGGTGGCCTGCTCGAGATCAGCGAGGCTCACGGAGGCGCGCACGGTGGTATCCGGCGCGTGACCCTGAGACGCAGCCGCTGCCTCTGCGTTTTCGAGTCGAACCAGGCCAGCGTCGGCGAGAATGCGCACGGCGCGTTGAGCAACCTTGCGTCCGACGCCGGACTGACGTTCGAGAGCCGTCAGTGACGACGTGCCCTGGGCGACTGCGAGGGCCTCCGCGACGGAGACCAATTGGAGGCCAGTGACGCGCGCCTTCTCGAGCGTTGCGGCGGTTTGCTTGATGGACGCCGGTGACAGGAAGAGGACGGCTTCTGCCGGCTCGTCTCCGTCACAGAGCAGCGCAAGCTCGTGAGCGTATTGTTCGAGGGAGGCCGGCGCACAGAGGTGCACGAGCGAGCGGAGCTTTTGGCGGCCGAAACCCAGGCCGAGACCCTCGGGGGTTGCAGCGGGTCCTGCATCCACGCCAGCGAGCCCGGAGCCGGGTTGAAACGCGCTGACCGCCACCATGACCGCGCGGCGACCCGGAAGCGCAAAATGGAGCATTTCCGTTGCTCGATCACTCGTGGGCATGGCGCCGTGGTAGCGGTGCACGGGCACCTGCTCGGCGCCGAGCAACGCGTACACTTCGTCTGCTTCGTGCGGCGTGGCGCAGAAGACGGCGGTGGGGCGGGGGAGGCGCTGCACGAGCGTCGCGAGCTCCGGCTTGGACGCGGCTTCTCCCGTAGCGACGGAGAGACGAGCTCGCGGGGGCACGAGCGGGGAATGAACCGAGGAGAGGAAGCGAGCGTCCAAGCCCAAGCGAGCGACCGCGTCGACGCGAACGTTCGTCGACGCGGCACGCGTGAAGGCCACGAGCGACGCGCCGGCGCACGCAGCGCGAGCACCGGGTACGAGCGACAACGACGGCCTGAGCTCGTGGGCGTACGGAGACACCGCGTGGGCGGCCTCCACGAAGAACGCGAGCGGACGGCTCGCGGCGAGCGCGTCACGGATTTCCGGATTGCGGAGAGATTCCAGGGTGCAGCAGATGACGCCGCCCTCGGCGCGGGTGCCCGCGGCGAAGGCGCGGAGCGCGTCACGCGCAGCGCGAGAGGACTCCTGGGGGGCTTCGTGATCC
This sequence comes from Pseudomonadota bacterium, assembly GCA_023432025.1. Classification (GTDB taxonomy): domain Bacteria; phylum Myxococcota_A; class Polyangia; order Polyangiales; family Polyangiaceae; genus NIC37A-2. The sequence goes on along the minus strand of JAEYVE010000161.1, from coordinate 11,436 downwards.
AAGAGCCAGCACGCGGTTCGTGCACCGAAACGGATTTGACGGGCGCGCAAGAGCTCCGCTTCGTGCGACAGCAAAATGAACGGTCGGCCCGGCTGCGGCGTGAGAGCAGCCAGCGCAAGCGCCAGGACCGGCACGGCCTCGGGCTCGAAGCCCTGCGCCCACACGTCGTCGCCTCGCAGGCAGGCGCGGGCCACTTCGAGCTCCGAGCTGCCGAGCTCGCGTTGCGCGAGGCGACCAAACTCCGTGCGCAACGAGGCCTCGGCTTCTTGGCTCCAAGCGAGCCAGGGCTCACGCGTCCGAGTCAGGCGCTCGGGTCGCGGCGCGCTCGCGCGCTTGACCGGGGCGAGCTCCGCCGCGGGCGGTGCGTCGGCGCACGCCGCACTGTGCGAGTGCGCAGCATCCGGCGACGACTGAGCTCGTGAGCTCTGGCTCCGTGCGCGCGCCTCGCGCGAGGAGGCGGGGCGGCTGCGCGACCCTGTCGTGGTCTTCTGCATGAGTGTTCGCACCGCCTACCATCGTGGATCTCGGATGGGAACAGAAAAACAGTGAACACCCGAACCATCTGCACCGATACCCAGTGATGGGCGGGGGCTCGTGCTCGGGGGCTCGATGGACGCCGTCCCCTCGATGTAGGTTGCGGTGAGTGACCGACCAATTCCCGAAGGCGCGCCTCGGCAGCCGTGAGCTCTTTCCCAACCTGCGGGCGACGGCGTACTTGAGCCACGCGGCCATTTCTCCCCCCTCGCTCACTGTTCAAGCCGCCGCGACGCGGGCGCTCGACGACCATGCGGAGCGCGGCGTGGTGGCCTACATGACCTGGGCCGAGCAGCGAGCCAGACTGCGTGAACGCCTCGCCCGGCTGATTGGCGCCCCGCCCGGGGCGATTGCGCTGACGAGCGGGACCACGCGCGGCATTTCCGATCTCGCCTTGTGCCTGCCGTGGCGTGAAGGCGACCGCGTGCTCCTGTTCGAGGGAGAGTTCCCGGCCAACGTCACGCCGTGGCAACGGGCAGCGGCGAGCCTCGGGGCGAAGCCGCACTTTCTCACGCTCCCCGCCCCTGGCGGGGCGACGGACATCGGCGGCTTCCTCGAGCAGCTGGAGCGCGAGCTACGGCGCGGCGCGCGTTTGGTGGCGGTGAGCGCCGTGCAGTTTCAAACGGGACTCCGCATGCCTCTTGGGGAAATGGCGCGCCTCTGTCACGCGCACGGCGCCGAAATCTGCGTCGACGCGATCCAGGCGTGCGGCGTCGTTCCGCTCGACGTGGCGCAGGAGGACATCGACTATCTCGTGTGCGGGGCGCACAAGTGGCTTCTCGGCTTGGAAGGGGCGGCGTTCGTGTACGTGCGGCCCGAGCTCGCGGCGTCACTCGTGCCTCGCGTTGCCGGTTGGCTGAGCCACGAGGACGGGGAGCAGTTCCTCTTTCAGGGGAAAGGCTTGCTTCGATACGACCGCCCGCTGAAGACATCCGTCGCGTTCTTGGAGGCTGGCTCGGTGAACGTGGTGGGCGCCGCCGCGCTCGAGGCCGGCGTGGAAATGATTCAAGGCATCGGCGTGCCGGCAATTTTCGCGCACGTCGAGCGCTACCTGGACGAGCTGGAGCGAGGCCTCGTGGCGCGCGGTTTCGTTTCGCTGCGCTCGGCGCTCGCCACCTGTCGCTCGGGGATCCTGTCCGTCGACGTTCCGGCGCGCGTCTCCGCGCCCGAGCTGTTCGCGCGACTCCGCGCGCAAGGCATTGCGGTCAGCCTGCCCGACGGCTACCTGCGGTTCGCGCCCCACTTTTCGAACTCCGAGGCCGAAATCCCCGCGGTGCTCGAGGCCATCGATCAGAACCTCGCGGAGTAGTGGTTGCCGAGCGCTCTCTTGAGACAGCGGCTCGACCGCGAGCTGCCCTGGTCGAGGCTCGGAGCCTTTCCTACGCCCGTCGAGCCGCTCGGTGAGCTCGAGCGAGGAGCCTCGAGGGGGACGCTCTTCGTCAAACGTGAGGATTTCACGTCTCCGATTTACGGAGGCAACAAGGTGCGGGCGCTCGAGCCTTTGCTCGGCGAGGCGCGTGCGAGCGGCGCGCGCGTCGTGTACGCGTCCGGCGCCTGTGGGGCCCACTCGGTGTTGGCTACGGCGCTGCACGCAGCGCGGCTCGGATTCGAACCCCGCGCGCTCGTCTTTCCGCAGCCGTTTTCAGCGCGGGCGAGCGAAAACTTGCGCCACGTTCTTGCCCGCTGCTCGCGTGTCGTGGCGGTGTCCCACTGGGCCCTGCTTCCGGTCGCCACCGTGAGAGAAGCGCTGCACTGTCGGCGCGCGCACGAGACTTCGGCCTTTCTTCCGCCGGCGTGCGCGAGCCCTCTCGGCGTGCTCGGGCACGTCTCGGCGGCCCTGGAGCTCGTGGAGCAGGTCGAGCGCGGAGAGCTGCCGGTCCCGGAGCTGGTCGTGGTGGGGTTGGGCTCGGGGTGCACCGCGGCGGGCCTCGTGCTCGGGTTTCGGCTTGCGGAGCGCTGGGGTGTGCGCGGCTGGCGTGCGCCGCGGGTGGTGGCGGTGCGGGTTGCGCCGTGGCCGCTCGCTTCGAAGGCTCGGGTGGTCGACCTGTCGCTCGGCGCTGCTCGGCTTCTTTCGTCCTTCACTCGCGAGCGATGTCCGATGCCCGGCGCGCTCGAGCTCACGTCGACGCTCGTCGTGGATGGCTCCCAGCTCGGGCCAGGCTACGGGCACGCGACGCGCGCAGGGCAAGCGGCGACGGAACGCTTTCGAGCGGTCCCGCAGATTTCGCTAGAGCCGACGTACAGCGCCAAGATCGCGGCGGGGTTCCTCGATTGGAGCGAGCGACGGCCGGAGCGCGTTTCCGTTTTTTGGACGACGAGCTCGAGCGCTCGGCTCGGCGAGCCCGGCGAGCCGCGTGCACCGGTGCCCGCGCGGCTGGTGCGTTGGCTCAGCCACGCGCCAGCGGAAGCTCAGTCCAGCTTCGACGCGGAGGCGTCTCCGAGAAGCTCTCCGTAGCCCTCACGGAAGGTCGGGTACTGCCACGTGAACCCCAGGGCATGCAGACGCTGTGGGATGCAGCGGCGGCTGTGACGGTGGCGCGCGCGCGCCTCGGAGGCTTCCGGGGAAAGCGGAGGCGAAGGGAGCGAGAGCCGCGCGGCGAGCCAAACCATGAGCTGTCCGAGCTCGACCGGTTCGGTGTCGGTGGCGACGAAGGAGCCGCCGAGCCAAGGGCTTTCGATGAGGAGCTCGAGCGCTCGGGCGAGGTCGTCCCGGTGGATGCGGTTGGTGTAGACCGGGCTCGTCGGTAGGCGAGCCTCACCGCGGCGAATGCGATCGATCAGGCTGGTGCGACCAGGGCCGTAAATGCCGCTCGCGCGCACCACGACGTGCGCGGGGTTCGAACGGAGGAGTTGCTCGGCCTCGAGCAGGCGCCGCCCCATGAACGTCGTCGGCTCCGTGGGGCTGGCTTCGTCGACCCATTCACCGGCGTCCTGGCCGTACACGGACGTGCTGGATACGAGCAGGAGCCGCGCCTGGGGGGCGCGCGCCACGACGTTCGACAGCCCAACCGAGTAGGTGGCGCGATACGCGTCGTCGGTCGAGGTATCCGGCGAAATGGCGAACACGATGCTGTCGGCGTCCGGCGGCAAGAGCTCGAGGCCGACGTTCTGGACGACGTCGAGCGAGACGTGCCGAACGCCTGCTAACTCCTGCTCCGGGGGGGGAGGGCTGCGGCGCGCCGCCCACACCTCATGGCCGTTCCCAACCAACCGGGCTGCGAGGGCTCGGCCCACGTAGCCTGCACCGACGATGACGATCTTCACGAGCTGCCTTCGGCCCTTTTACCGCAAAGCGCTGCATTTCGATCGCACCCTTCACGCGGCGAGCGGCAAATCGAGGTGGCGCGCCACGTGGGTGGCGAGTGCCATGATCGTAAGCTGTGGGTTTACCCCCAGGGCCGTCGGCAGCAAGCTGGCGTCGGCGACGTAGCAGCCAGGGAGGTCCCAAAGCTGCCCGCGACCGTCGACGACGGAGTTTTGCGGGCTGGCCCCCATGCGGGCCGTCCCCATCAGGTGAACCGTGAAGAGCTCGAGCGCAGTTCGATTCGAGTGTCGCTCGGTGATGTCGTGGAGCTCGTCCACGCTGCGGGCGCTCGGCGCGTCTTCGAGGGGCAACAAGAGCTCCTCGGCGCCCATCGCGAAGTGGAGCTCCCCGAGCAGACGGATGCCGCGCAGCATGCGAAGGTGATCGCTGGCGGTGATGTCGTAGCGCACCTCGGGTACACCGAAGCGGCGCCTCACCCGGCCGGTCGTGGAGTCCTCCATCAGGACGCCCGACACGATCATTTGATTGTAGCGCTGCATGTAGCTCCACACGCTGTCGCCGAGCAGCGGCAAATAGGCGGCCAGCACGCTGGGCGGGACGAAGTTTTCGGCGAACACGAGCCCTTCGTCCTCGAACTCCTTGACCTGGGTGTTTTGGCTCACGCCCTTCCACGCCTGCACGTCGAACGGGTAAATGGCGATGACCTTGGAGTTGGGGTGGCAGGTCAGGTTCTTGCCGAGCTCGGCGCTCTTGCGCGCCGAACGCTGCGACTGGAGAAGGTGCGGCGTTTGAATGGCCCCGCAAGCGAGCACCACCGCACGCGCCTCGATTTCCACCACCCGGTCGGCCCTCCGCGTGCGCGGATTGATCGCCCGGCAGCGTAGGCCGACGCAGCGCCCGTTTTGGACGATGAGCTCCTGGGCACGCAGCTCGGTGAGGCAGCGCGCTCCGCGCGCGAACGCCCGTGGCAAGTAGCTGACGAGCGTCGACTGCTTGGCGCCCGTGGGGCACCCGAGCGTGCAGTTGTTGCTCCCGACGCAAGCCTCCTGGTTGCGCTGGTTCACCGCGTAGCGGTAGCCGAGGCGCCGCGCCCCTTCGGTCATGATGCGGCTGTCCTCGCCGACGCTCAGCTCGAGCTGTGGCCCCGCGTGGACGATTTCTTCGACCTCGGCGAAGAGCGGGTCGAGGCCCTCGGGTCCGAGCTCCGTGAGCCCCTGTTTTTGCCACTCAGCGAGGATGCGATCGGGCGCGCGGTACGCCATGCCGCCGTTGACGACCGTGGAGCCGCCGACGCAGCGTCCTTCGACGAACGGAATGACCGGCCGTCCCAACATCACGGTCGCGCCTGCGTCTCGATACAAGCGAGGGACGCTCTCTCGCGCGAAGGGGTTGAAGCTGGAAGTCGGGGTGTGGCTCCCTTCTTCCACGAACAGAACGTCGAACCCGCGCGCGGCGAGCTCGGCGCCGGCGGCTGCGCCGCCGGCGCCCGTGCCGACGACGACCACGTCGGCACGAAAGCGCGACTGTCGCGCGTACGCGTCATAGTCGAGGTACATGAGAAACTCTCCTTGCTTAGGAGTGTGAGGAGGCTGGGGCCAAGAGGCTTTGGCGCAGCGCGATGCGGGAACGCATGAACGGAACCGGCGCGTAGTCGAGCCTGCGGTGTACTTCGGGGTGATCGAAGTACGCGCTCAAACACAGGCTGCTCCAAGTAAGGACCAAGCGGCGCACGAGGTACAGCCGACTCCTTCCGAGTCGCCCGAGCACACGCGCGCGCTGGGGCGCGCTCAAGCGGCTGAGCCTGGTCCAAGCGGCGCCGGACCAAAGCGGCGACCACTCGAGTAAGTACAAGCACAAGCACAGCGCGCGCGCGAGCCAACGCGGCACGTAGCTGAGCCAAAGCCGCACGGACGTCTCGACGTAGCGCGAAATGGCGGGCCCGCTCGGGGCATCCGCGTTTTCGGGGCACATGGCCAGGATGATCGAACGGAACGCGCGAAGGGTTCGGGGCCCCATGGGCCACGGGCGCGCCCGCTGAAAGCCGTCCTTCGGGTGACGTCGGAGCGCGCTCGGCTCAGCGAGGCTCAGGGAACGGCGCGCACGGACGCCGCTGGAATCCACGCCGCTGGACTCTCCGGAATCGAAGGCGGTGCCCTCTGGGCTTCTCGTCGTGTGCGGAGCTTCTTGGTGAGTCGTTTGGTAGTGCTCGGGTCCTTCGCTCGCCGCGCTCTGGTTCGAGGTGAGCTCCGGCGTGGGCAAGAGGGCGAGAGACTTTTTCGTTGTCACCTCACGAGCTTGATACGAGGCGGCTCGTGGGGCTCGTCCGGTTCGGTGTCTTCGGGCGCTTTGGGTCGGGCGGTCACCTGTCCGGTGCTGCTGCGCACCGCGTCCAAAGTGCGCAGGACGGCGGAGTCGATGCGGCGGTAATAGCCGCGCAGGACTTCGACGCAGCCTTCCTCGTCGCCCGCGGCGAGCGCGTCGACGAAATCCCGGAGGTGCCGCGGAAATCCCGGGTCCAAAACCCAGAGCGCAGGGTAACGGTCGAGGAGATCTCGGTACGCCTCCAAGAACGGGTTGGCGATCCAGCGGACGGCGACCGAGTGACCCGCGTCGATGAGCGCATCGAGCCACCGTTGAAAGCCGTGGGCGATGACGACGGGATCTCGGCCTTCGAACGCGGAGATGAGGAGGTCCGTGATGTCGCGCAGCCGCTCGACGTCCGACTTGTCCGCGCGCTGCACCGCCAGGCGTGACGCGAACTCGAGCACCAGGAGACGCGCGGGCAGAATATCCTGCAGGATGTGCGCGACCTCGTTGAGGTCCGTCGCGGACTCCAGGAGCGGTGACAAGAGCTCCATGGTGCCGGAGCGACGAAAGTTCGCGACGGTCACCCCCTGGCCGTGACGGACGGTGACGAGCCGAGCTTGCTCGAGCCGACGCACCGCCTCGCGTAGCGTGTTGCGATTCGTTCCGTACTTGGCGGCGAGCTCGCGCTCCCCCGGCAAACGTTCGCCGGGCCCCAACTGTCCGCTCAAGATCTGTTTGCGCAGATCGCGAAAGACCATCGCGGCGATGTTGGTGTTACCGGTCGACGACGAAGACATGGCGGAGATGGGTGGTTCAACCAATTCTGGCGTCGCAACAGAGCTCCGTCAAAGGACGAGGAGCGCAAAGGAACGCCGTGAGAACGCTCCCCATACCAGTTTGGCAGTGGGGCGCCATCGATGCGGAAGCGCGCGAGGTCACGGCCGAAGGGCCGCGCGGGCGACGAGCCCGTCGCGCACTTCGCCCAAGAGTGACTCCGCTACGTCCGCTACACGCGGCGCGAACAGCTCGCCGAAGTGAGCCACGAGCGGCAGCTCATCCTCGCCGAGCGCAAGACGCGCTCGTCCTTCGAGGGCACGCGCGAGCCGAAACGACAGGCGCTCGGGGGTAGCACTGTGTGCGGCCTCACCTCGGTCGAGCAAGTGTGTGGCGAGGCCCGTGAACGCCTGCGAGAGCTCGGCGCTCACCCAGGCCAGGTCGAGGCGTGAGCCGGCTGCGTAGCGAAGGGCCTCTTGGTAAGTCTCGCGGTGACCTTCGTGCCGACACAGGTTTGCGTCGAGCAGCATTTCCGTGCCGATGTGAGCTACGGCGCGTGCGGGTCCTCGTCGCAGGCCGAGCGCGCGGAGAATGTGCACCGCGTCGTGGTTCAGCTCGATGAACGTCGCCGTTTGATGAAAGACGGCATCGGTTGCGTGGTGGAACGCCAGGCCGTCGCCGAGCATCGGCTCGCGGGAGGTCGGGCAAGCGGTGTGCAGTATCGAGGCGAGGTCCGGCAACATGGCGCCGAGGACGAAGCGGCAGTCCTTGGTGCGCTCGCTGGCGAGCACGGCGTGACCGAAGTAGTTCACGGCTTTCGTTCTAGCGCACCTCGGGTCCCGGGGGCGCCGGGGAGTGGCGGCGAGCCGTGTGACTCGGTATGAAACCCGTCGATGGAAACCCGGCGCAGCTGGACGGCACGACTGCTCGAGGAATGGCCCCTGAGCACGCAGGTGCGGCACCTCGTCTTCGACGTGGACGCGCCGGAGGAGTTTCACTGGCAGCCGGGGCAGTACATCGAGCTCTTCGAGCGCTCGGTGCCCGGGCGGCGCTTCGCGTACTCCATCGCCAGCGCGCAGGTTGGTGACCGACCGGGTCGCTTCGAGCTCGCCGTGGGCAGAGACAGCTCCGCACACGCAGTGGACGCGCTCCAGGTCGGAGAAAACATCGAGGTGACCCAGCCTCGTGGAAAATTCGTTCGGCCGCTGGGAAGCGACGTGCCGGCGGTTTTCATCGGCGTGGGGACCGGGGTCGCGCCGCTCCGCGCCATGATCCAGGGAGCGCTGCTTGCCGAGAGTCGTGCGCCGCTCACGCTTCTTTTCGGGTGCCGTTCGGAAAACGAGCTCTTGTGGGAGCAAACCTTCTCACGTTGGGCGGAGGATACGCGCTTTCGATTTTTCCCTACGCTCTCCAAGCCGAGCGCATCGTGGAACGGCCGCGTCGGATACGTGCAGGCTCACCTTCAGGGCTTGGGCGCGGCGCTCGAGAGCGCAGAGTTTTTCGCGTGCGGGTCGCGAACCATGGTGGATGACGTTGCGGCGGAGCTCGGCAAGCTCGGCGTGCCGCAAGAACGGATGCGACTCGAAGGCTACTGAGTCCGTCCGAGGCATTCGGCGATTCGCCCCGGCGCTTTGCCCCAGCTCGCAGGACCGTCGTGCAGGTCAGCAGAAACCTACGCGCACGAGCCGAGCCTCGAACGGGCCGAAACGAAAACACGCTTTCGCCGCAGAGACACGGCGGCAAGCTGCCGCCAAAAGATCCGCTATGCCGCGGAGGTGAGCGGCAAGATGACGCGAAGGCCCAGGGCCTCGCACTCGCGAGCCAACGTGAGCGCGTCGATGTCGACGTGATCAGGCAGGACGTGTCGCGCGAGTGTGGTCGCGGCCGCTCCGAGCTCCCGCACCGTGGGGAGGCTGGAGGCGACCGGCTGCACCCGGCAATGGGCGCGCGCGAGGCGGTAGGCGGCATGCGCGAAGCCGCCGGAGTCGACGACGAGGACGTCGTAAGCGCCCGCGGTTTCTTGCAACAGGCGCAACCATTCGGCAGGACGAGAGAATTCGATGTGCTCCGTCATGTGGGTCTCACAAAGCAAGAACGGTCACAGGCGTCGCGAGGTTCAGACGACCAGGCGATCCGTGTGACCGACATCGCTTCGAATATGACACCAATACGCTTGCGCAGCTACGCCTACACGGCGACGAGCCGGTCCGGCACGACGACGCTCACCCGCCGAGGTTGTCCGGGTGTGGGGCGCTTCGGACGCAAACGGTGTCCGACACCGGGCGGTTCTCGTCCGGAAACGAAGGATGGCGACGGGTAGTGTGCCCGCGCTTCGTGCGGCGCAAGTGGAGCGCTGGAGGCTCGCCGACGAAACCCGCGTTCGAGCGCGTGGGTTTCGCTGTAGGCTCGCCGAGAAATGGATTCCGTGCGCGTCGATCGATGGCTTTGCGCAGCCCGCATCTTCAAGTCCCGAACCACGGCGCAAGACGCCTGCGTAGGCGGGCACGTCAAAGTGAACGATCGCGCGGCGAAGGCGAGTCAGCTCTTGCGCCAGGGCGATCGCATCGAAGCAGTCGCGCCGCGTGGCAAGGTGGTGCTCGTCGTGGTCGCTCTCTCCGACAAGCGTCTTTCGCCGCCGCAAGCGCGAGAGCTCTACGAGGATCACTCTCCGCCACCCGAGCCTCGGGAGCCTCTGGTCGCGACGCGCGAGCGGGGAGCGGGGCGTCCTACGAAGGCCGAGCGGCGCAAGACCGATCGCTTGCGGTGGCGTGACTGAGCGCCTCCGCGCAGAGTGGCGCAAGACCGATCGCTTGCGGTGCGTGACTGAGCGCCTCCGCACCGACTGAGTGTGTTCAGCACCCAGTGCTTCTTGCTGGGGGATCTTCCGGACCGAGTTGGCGCCGGTGCTGACTCGGCCTCACTCCGCCGGAGGAGGAGGAGGAGGAGCCGCTTCGACCTGTGTTTCCTGGTTGGAGCTCGGCTCTTCCACGGCTTGTACCTCGGTCGCCACGGCCTCGCTCTGGGGAGGCTCGGCTTCCGGGCGGTTGCGCGCATTGACACGAGGAAAGGCGGCTCGCGCTCCGGCCCGCAAGGACGCTTGGCTGGCGGACAGGTGCCCTTCCGACGGCATGACCGAAGCCTCGACGGCAGGCGGCTCCACCTGGGGAGGCGGCGGCGGCGGCGGTGGGGGCGGAGGAGGCGGAGGAGGCGGAGGAGTCGGCCGTTCGAGAGGAGGAGAAAAACCGCGGCGACGTGGTGCGCTGGGCTGCATGGCGGAGCGCGCGACTTCCGGGCGGGAAGCGGTGGGGAAGGTTGGAGACCCTTCCTGGACGTCTTCGTTCGAGTCCAACGGCGCCTGAAGCTCCACCGCGGCCGTCGACGTGCGGGTGGGGCGGGGCCCCAAGCTTCCCACCTCTTCCGGGACGAGAGAGGCCAAGAGCAGCACGAGCGCGGACGTGCCGACGGTCGGGACGAGCAGAGGCGTCCAGCGCCAGCGAGTGAGCTCCCGGAACCAATCGAGGGGCGTCATCTGCGCGAGCCGAGCTTGAGCCGCCTTTGCGCGGAAAAAAAGGGGCGAGGCCGAGAAAATCATGGGTCACCCACCGTCGAGCTCGTCTTCGGCTGAAGCGTCGGGTGGAGTGGCGTCCTCCAAGTCATCCAGATAGCCGTCGGGGAGGCTGACGTCCTGGGTGCCGGACGACTTGCCGCGCGGAACGCGCAGCGCCGACGGCGGGAAGGGCTCGTTGCGATCGACGGCGCCGAGCGCGCGCTCGAGCTCGGCGAGCGTCTGAATTTGCACCAGGTCTTGTCTCAGCTTGGCGCTGCCTCGGAAGCCCTTCGTGTACCACGTTGCGTGCCGCCGAAACGCCTTGAGCGCGGGGCCTTCACCCCACCAGCTCGCCAGCAGACCAGCATGCTCGAGCATGATGTCCACCACCTCTCCCAACCTCGGAGGCTCGCTTGGTGGTCGACCTTCGAAGACGTCGCACAACTCGCGAAAGAGCCACGGACGGCCCAAGCAACCACGCCCCACGATGACGCCGTCGCAGCCCGTCTCGCGCATCATGCGTAGCGCGTCGGCGCCCTCCCAAATGTCGCCGTTGCCGAGCACCGGGATTGTGAGGCGGCTCTTCAGATCTGCGATGTGCTCCCAGCGCGCCTCGCCGTCGTAGAGTTGGGCGGCGGTGCGGGCGTGGAGACCCACGGCGGCGCAGCCCTCTTCTTGGCCGACACGTCCGGCGTCGCGGTACGTGATGAGATTGTCGTCGATGCCGAGTCGAAACTTGATGGTGACCGGCACCTCGTGAGGCGCGGCAGCCGAGACTGCGGCCCGCACGATGTTCGCCAAGAGGCGAGGCTTCACGGGGATGGCCGATCCGCCGCCCTTGCGCGTTACCTTGCGCACGGGACAACCGAAATTCATGTCGATGTGGTCCACCCGCCCCTCGCCGACGAGGCGTTCGACGGCCTTGCCGACATAGTGCGGGTCCACGCCGTAGAGCTGCAGGCTGCGTGGCGTTTCGTCCGGCCCGAAGTCGGCCAAACGCAGCGTTTTG
>JAEYVE010000143.1 GCA_023432025.1 Pseudomonadota bacterium | reverse complement strand
CACGGGTCGCACATCATGTTGCAGCGATTCGTCAGGTCGACCGTGAGCACGGAGCCTCGCCCGTACTTCACGCTACTGGCTCCGTGCTCCCGCAGCTTCGTCGGCGGCGCCTCGAAGTCCCGCCCTGGGAACAAGTTCTCGATACGAGCCAAAAACTCCGGGTCGATGCTCATCACGTCGTCGAAGAACCCGTGCTTGGGGCACTCCTTTTCCATGACGATGCGCCCGTTGCGCTCCACGATGCGCGCGCGAATTTCCCCGGGATGAGACTGGATGAGCGCGTTCAGATTCATCGCTCCAGAGAGCACCGCCTCCCGTGCCTCCCGCACGCAAACGGGGCATAAGGAGTCGGTTTCACGCGGCCACCCCAGCGGCGGCTTGGTGCGCTCCGCGCCGCGCGCGAGCGGCGCCGGGGCCCAGTCGGGTTGAACGCGGGGCCCCTCCACGCGCGCGTCGTACGCTCGGGCGAGCGGCCACAAGGCTCCCGCCGCTTTGGAGACGGCGAGCTCGGCGGACTTCTTGACGAATTGAACGGGGAGATTCATGGCGTGGATGGAGCCTGGGCGAGGTTAGTCGATTTGCGTGAAACACAAGCCTGTTCCTGCGCTCGCCCTGGCCGTCATGGCAGCCCGTCACCAGCGAGCTATGCTTCCGAGCGCGGCAGCACGCCTTCATACCCCGTTGGATCTCTCACGACCGGCCGACGCCGCCCCTTGATTGTCCAGTGACCTCTCTTCGACCAAGCACACCGGTACCCGCCCTGATTCTGAGCGACACGCACCTCTCGCGTGCGCATGGCCGCGGGACCGCCGAAGCGCTCGGCGCGTTGCTCGCCGCCCACCCTGACGCGGAGCTGGTGCTCGCCGGGGACATCTTCGACCTGTCGCTGGATCCCCCGCGCACGGATCCCGCCGAAAACGTGGCGGCCGTCCTCGCGGCGCACCCCTCTCTCGCCGACGCGTTGCGTCGCCACGTCGCGGGCGGCTCGCCCGTCACGCTCGTGCCCGGCAATCACGACGCCTCGTTGACGTCGCCAAACGCCGTCGAGACCCTGCGCCGGGTTTTCGGGTGCCCGGACGATCGCCAGCTGACGGTGGCGGACTGGTTCGTGCGGCGAGGTGACATCCACGTGGAGCACGGACACCTCTACGACCCGGACAACGCCCCCAACCACCCCCTCGGCGGACATGACCCACGCACCGAGCCGCTCGGTACCGCGCTCATGCGGCGCTTCGTCGCACCCAACGACGCCTTGAGCTTCGCTCACGCCCACGAAACCACGCCCGTCAGCGGCCTGGCTGCGGCGTTTCGCCTCTGGGGCGCGCGCGCGCCTATCGTCATTGCGCGCTACTTCACCACGGCGTTCGGGCTGTGCGTCGGAGCTGCTCGCCCCCGCTTCGCCTATGGCTCCGAGGAGCGGCGCGGCGCAGCCCGACTCGAAGAGCATGCGCTGCAAAATGGCCTTTCGCCCGACGTCGTGGAGGCGCTGCTCAGCGCCGCGCCACGCCCGACACACCGCGGATTCAGCGACACGGTGCTTCGGCTCTACTTCGACCGCATTTTCGCGGCCCTCGGGGCCAGCACGGGTCTCGGTCTCCTGACGGCTGCGGGCCTCGGTGGAACGGCAGGCCCCACGGCGCCGGCAGCAGGCGCCCTGCTCACGGCGCTGGGCAGCGGCTACCTCACCCACAACGTACTCACGAAGCAAAGTCGCTACTCGGGCGTCATCGTCAATCGCATCGCCGATTCGGCGCGCATGGTGCGCGAGGTCACGGGGGCGCGTTTGGTCGTGTTCGGTCACACACACGTCGACGTGGACGAGCCTGGCTACGTGAACCTCGGTTCCTTCGGCTTCAACGGAAAGCGCCCGCACCTCCTCGTCGCCCACCACGGCCAGCACGAGCTCCGACGCGCCGCATAAGTCTGACCCGCGGCTGCCGACCCAGCTGCCCCTTTCCGCAGGATTACTGCGCCGCTGGAATTCCTAGGGAGGGGAACGCTTCGAGGAACCAGCGCGTATGGTAAGAGCCCTGGGCCGCTCGCTCAGGCGGCCCGAGTCTCGGAGTCAGACATGCATCGCCGTACCCTGGTTGCCCTGCTTACTTCCGCCATCTGCTCCGTCGTCGCAACTTCCATCACGCCCGCCCTCGCCCAAGAGGCGACGGAAAAGGAAGTCGCCACCGTCAACGGCATTGGCGCAGCCGAGCTCGCCGATCGGGTGCAGGCCTTCTACGACAAGACCAAGACGTTCAAGGCCACCTTCAAGCAGCGCTACTGGATTGACGCGTACCGCAAGTCCGTCGACAGCAACGGCAAAGTCGTCTTCTCCAAGCCCGGCAAAATGAGCTGGCGCTACGAAAACAACGGCAACCGCGTCGTCTCCGACGGCAAGACCATCAAGGTCTACGAGAAGGAAGCCAAGCAAATGTACGAGCAGCCGATGGGTAAAAGCCAATACCCGGCTGCGCTCGCGTTCTTGCTCGGCGGGGGCAAGCTCCGAAACGAGTTTCACCTGAAGATGCTGGACGCCAAGAGCGTCGGCTACGAAGGCGGCTACGTGCTGCTCGGCGTCCCCAAAGACCCGACCCCCGCGTACCAAAAGATCTTGCTCTACGTGGACGCGCGCACCTACCAGGTGCGCCGCGTGCTCCTCATCGACGCGCAGCGCAACCGCAACCGCTTCGACTTCGTCGATCCGGTCGTGAACGACAAGGTGCCGCCCGCCGAGTTCGAGTTCACCGCGCCGCCCGGCACGCAAGTCATCCGACCCTGAGCGGACCGCGTTCCACTCAGCCGCGTTCCACTCAGCCGCGTTCCATTCAGCCGCGCGCCGCTTTGGCGCGGAGCGCGGCTGCCATGACGTGAGGCGGCAGACTTCGCCGTCCCGAACGCGGCGCAGGCGCCACCAGCTGCCGAGGGTCCAAACGAAGCTGCGTAATGGCCAAGGCCAACGCGTCCGCAGCGTCCGCGGGCGGCAGCTCTCCCAGACCCAAGACGGCGCGCACCATGAGCGCCACCTGCTTCTTTTCGGCTTGTCCGTTGCCCGTGAGCGTGCGCTTCACGCGCGCCGGCGCGTGCTCGAAGATTTTTACTTGGGCGCGCTCCAAGCACAGGAGCACCACGCCGCGCGCGTGCCCCAACTTGGCCGCGGCTTGCGCGTCCTTGTGAAAGAACATGCTTTCCACCGAGCTCACGTCCGGAGAGTGCTCCCCGATGATTCGAGCCAGCTCTTGCTCGATGGCGAGCAACCGCGTGGAGAGCGACTCCTTCGTGCCCGCGCGAATCACCCCGTGGGCCACGTGCGTCAGCCGATTGCCGGCGCGGCTCACGACACCCCAGCCGAGGAAGCGGGTTCCTGGGTCGATGCCGAGAGCGATCATTGCCCGCGCGTCGTAGCAAGGAACCTCCGCGCACACCAAGCGTGCGGGCCTCGAGCGACGCGCGTCCCACGCAAGCGTGGGACGCGCGTGTCCGTTACTCTTCGGTGATGGGCGGCGTGCACGACGTCATCGTCATCGGCTCCGGACCCAACGGCTTGGTTGCGGCCTGCACGCTTGCTCGACAGGGCCTTTCGGTGCTGGTGCTGGAGGCCCATCCACGACGCCCCGGTGGCGCGCTCGGCTCGGAGCCGCTCACGCTGCCCGGCTTCGTGCACGACGTGGGCGCGGCCTTTTTCCCGATGCGTCACAGCCCGGCCCTCCGTGAGCTCGCGCTCGAATCGGCGGGCCTCCGCTACGCGCTCGGAGCCTTCGAAACGTGTCACCCCGCGCTGGACGGCAGCTACGCCGCCATCTCACGCGACCCCGAGCGAACGCTCGCGCACTTCGGGAGCCCCGAGGACGGCGCGCGTCTCGTCGAGCTCGGTCACCACTACGCGCGCCTTGCAATGCGCCTCGACGACGCGCTCCTCGGACCGCCCACGTTGCGCTCGCTTCTCCGCTTGGGTCCGGGTGCGCTCGTTCGTCTCTTGCCCGTCGCGCTCTCCAGCGCGGCCGGGCTCGCCGAGCGTTGGTTTCGCTCGAAGGCCGCGCAACGCGTGCTGCCGGCGCTCGGGATGCACGTGTGCGTCGCGCCTCGTGACACGTTCGGCGCGGCGCTGGGTTACGTTCTGGCGTCGAACGCGGCGACGAACGGCTTCGCCGTTCCCATCGGCGGCGCGCAGAGCATCACCAATGCGCTCGTCACGGTGCTCGAACGCCACGGCGGCGACGTGCGGCTCGCTTCACGCGTGGAGCGCGTCGTCGTGCGCGGTGGGCGCGCCGTCGCGGTGCGGTTGACGAACGGACTCGAAATCGAGGCGCGCCGCGCCATCTTCGCCGACACTTCGTTTCAGGCGCTCTTCTTGGACTTGGTCGACCGAGGGCATTTGCCTTCGCGCGTCGTGCAAAAGGCGTCGCGCGCCGTCGCGGCGCCGGGCACGTTCAAGGTCGATTGGGCGTTGTCCGCCCCGGTGCCATGGCGCGCAGAGCCGGCGAGAGAAAGCGCCGTCGTTCACACCGGAGAGGACTTGGGCGATCTCGAGGCTCGCTCGCTCGAGCTTCGGCGCGGCGCGCTCTCCGAGCGCCCGTACCTGGTCGTGGGTCAACAG
>JAEYVE010000119.1 GCA_023432025.1 Pseudomonadota bacterium | reverse complement strand
CAGAACCCACAAACGGCTCATAGTCGTAAACGACTTCCACAACCATGACCGCCGTACCTGGTGCCGAAATGATGGGATTGTCGGGAGGTCCCATCCCGTCGGCTAGATCAGCGTTCTTGCGTCCAGTACCCTCAACTCCATAGGCTGGCGCGACATTGAGATCGCCCCAACACCGCTGCCAATTGATCATCTGGCCAGCCTTATTGCCCTTTTGGTCATTGTCCTGCAGCGACGAGAGGATGACGCGTCCCTTGCTCTCGAATTCGAGCGGCTCGCCGATCACTCCAGCTCCTGCAAAGACCTCATAGACATTGGCTTCGTCGATGCCGGTCGTGACGCGACCGGCATTGTCCGCCACGGTCATGGCGATCTGGCTCACCCGCATATGCGCGAGCGCGAAGTTGACCAGCTCGAGCCCGCCGAGGATCAGCAGGAGCAGCACCGGCGCGGCGAAAGCGAACTCGACCATGGCGAGGCCGCGTTCGTCGCGCCACAGGCGCGGCAGTATGCCCCCAAGCGTCACGCCGCGCCTCCACACACCACCGGTGGCGTGCGCTGCACCGCATAGGGCTGGTTGCGGATCGCGGTTTCCGCGCCGAGATTGTAATTGGGCGAAACGCCGATGAGGCCGTGCAGGGGGACGAGCCGGGGCATCGTCAACCGCGCTTCGTAGAACACCACGTCGTTGGCTCCGCCGATGCCGTCGCGGCCGGTGTCGGTGTCGTACTCGCCGTCCTCATCGAGATCGGCGAAACAATCGCCGTCCGCCGCATCATATTGCCCGTTCGAATTGACATCCTTCATCAGCTTCTCGGGATTTCCGATACCGCTGAAATCGAAGAAGTTTCGCTGCGTGACCGTGATGGTGGCGCCCGGAGCCAGGTCTTCGACTTGCCCGGTCACCAGCGACGTCACGCGCTCCTCGAGTGTGCCCCCTGCCGCCATGAAGACCGGGTCCTCCACCGCCGCGCGCCGGGCGGCGTCGTTGAGCGCGCCCTGCAGCATCGCCCGGAGATAACTCTGATGCGCCAGGTCGAAGCCGCCCACCAGCATGAGCACGAGCACGGGCGCCACGAAGGCGAACTCGACTATCGTCACGCCGCGGACATCGCGCAGCAGCTTACGAATAAAGATGCGGGAAAAACGGATCATCGCGTCAGCCTGAGGTTCCCGATCCCCCGCCCGATTTCCTCGAACACCTCTTCGAGGTCGGAACCATCGCTGGTGTAGAAATGCTCGTTACTCGTCGCGCAGGGCTTCACGTTGTTAATGTTCGACACATCGAGAGCGATGACCCAGACAGTTATTCCCATCGCCTGGGCCAACTGACACGCCGAGCGGAAGCGCGACAGGTGCCTCTCGTCTTGCGTACCCGATCCCTGAGTGCGTTCCTGGAACTTTTCGATGCCATGCGCCGAATAGAGTGTCGACCCGGTGTCAAGCATGCCGTCGGTCATGAACACGATGTGCTGGTTCACGGGGATATCGTCGCGTTCCGTGGGATTGTCGGCGGCGAAGAACCCGGTGCGCGAGATGAACCGCAAGCCCCAAAGCATGCCGACATCATGATAGGTGCCGCCGGTCACCCGCGCCGTCGCACGATCGATCGCGTCCTGAAAAGCGTCTTCGTCGGCATACGTTGTCAGGCGCGTGGCTTCGGCAGGACACCCGACCTGCACATCCGCTCCATCGTCCCCGCCGTCGATGCGCCAGAATTTCGTGCCGCTTCGGGAAAAAGAGCCATTGTTGGTGTGCGCCGCGGGTTCGTAACGGCCAAACTGCAATTCAGGCTGATTTCCGGCATTGTCCGCTTGCGTATCGACGTCCGCACGGGTGATCACGTCTTCGATTTCGAACGGCGACATCCAGTTGCCGACCGACGGCCGCTCTTCGATGCAACCTTCACCGCTGGTGCGGAAAGTTTCCGTATTGCCGCCCTGGCCGCCACCCTGACCCTTGTTCCAGGTTGGGGACCGGTTGATATTGACCATCTTTTGGGTCGTGGTGCACTTCCCCCGCCAGTTGCACGTGATTGAATCGACGTAAGGCTGCTCGCGCAGGATATCCTTGTTCCCCAGCGACCGCGCCACGTTGACCGTATGCGAATACGGCACGATGCCGAAGCGGATGATGGATCCGTCATCGGATTCCAGCCCCCGGAAGATGCCCGCCGCTCCCTCGCGCAAGCGCCCGATCTTGGTGCCGCCGCCGTTGCTTGGCGCATCGGCCATCGATCCGGTCACGTCGAGCACCAGCAGGATGTCGTTGTGCCCCATGTCGCGCTTGGCGTCGCACTGCACGGAGATCGGCAGCTGGTTGATTCCCGCGATGCGCATCAGCGAAGTGGGAATGTTGGCCGAGGCCGTACCGAGGAGCTGCGTCTCGTCGGTGTCGTCCTGATCGACCTCGAATTCGAGGTCGGTCGCGCCGACGGTCCCCTCCGGGAAGTTGAATTCGAAGAAGCGTTCGGCCTCGTCTTCGACCGCAGTCGTGAAATTGGTGCCGTCCATCGCCTGCCGGGCCGCGAGCACGCCGGCGTCGCACGCGTTCTGCAGCTTGCCGCGCGCCATGTAGGCGACGCCGAAGTCGACACCCGAGCCGACCAGAATCGTGAATGGAACGATCGCCGCCGCCGCCAGCGCGAGCGTGTTGCCCGTCGCGTCGCGCGCCAGGCGGCTTAGGAATGGCCTCGCTGTCTGCATCGATGTTCCCCCGACCGCAGTGCTTCGCAGAGTCCCGCCAAGGCATCGACTCATGTCGCGGTTAGGGGGAATTCCTAAAGATCGGGTTAGGCGCCGCGGTTACGAAAAGGTTGCCCGGCGCCGCGCCTCCACGAAAAAGGGGCGGCCCGGCCGAAGCCGGACCGCCCCCGTCGCAGTGTTCGAGTAACGCTTACGCGTTCACGTATTCGCTGACGCCGACGCCCTTCTGGCGCCACGAGTCGGCATAGCCGCTGCGCGCGACGGCCGAGTACGGGACCGGCGAGACGATCGCCTTGATCTCGGTCTGGACGTGCGGCTCGA
>JAEYVE010000276.1 GCA_023432025.1 Pseudomonadota bacterium | reverse complement strand
TGGACTCGGACGCGTGGCTCAAACAAAAGGCGCCGCAGCTCGAGTCGCTGAACAAGGCGGCCAAGCTCAAGGTCAACGAAAAGCAGTTCCAGGCCCAGCTCGAACAGTACCAAGAGGAAGAGCTGCTCCGCGTGTTCGCCCCCATGAAGGCCGTGGGACAAAAGCCGGTCGTCGACTACTTGCTGGCTTACGCGCAAAACGCGAGCCGCTCGGAAAAGCGCCGCACCGCGGCGCTCGCCGCGCTCGAGGGCAACCTGGACCGCCACAACCCCGAGACCGCACGCATTCTCCTGGATCTCTTGGCGAGCGACGCCACGCCGGATCAGCTGCGCGACATCGCCGCGCGACGTGTCGGCGAGCTCTCGCGGGACCAAGTGATCGAGCGCCTCTACTCGCTCTTCGACAACAAGCGCTGGCAGGTGCGCTGGATCGTGGCGAGCTTGGTGCTCAAGATGAGTGAAGCGCAGCACCTGGACGAGTTCATGACCAAGCTCGGCGACACCAAGGGCTTCGCGCTGAGCGAACCGCTCTCGTATGGCCCGCTGTTGCACGACCTGAAGGGCGCCAAGCCCGAAGACTTGGTCGCCAAGTACACCCCCAAGGGTCATCCGGTGCAGGCGCGCCTGACGGCGCTGGGGTACTGGTACAAATACGGTGGCAAGGCAGACGTGGCCAAGGTCGAGCCGTACGCCAAAGACGGACAGGAAGTGCCCAAGTGCCTGCCGGACGCCACGGAATGCACCTGGGAATGCTCGGTCACGGTGGGGGCGACGAGCGAGGTCAAGCCAGTGAAAACCGTGGGGGACTTCGTGGAGTACTGCATCAAGCCCGCCCTGAGCGCTCGCTGAGCCGCGCCGCTCCGGACCCCTACTTCGAGACCCGCACATGAGCGACCCGAACAAGAAAACTCCGCGTAGCTTTCAGTGCCGCGACGGCCTCTGGACGAGGTTCGAACAAATGGCGCGCGAGCTGGAGTGCTCCGTCGACTACCTCATCAACGACGCCATGAAGCAGTACGCGCGCCAGCGCGGCTACTCGTCGACGTCGACGAGCAGCGTGTCGATGCCGCCGCCGCCGCCTTCGTCCGTGCACGGTGCGCCACCACCGCCACCTCCGCCGCCGCCCTCTCCCGCGCAGGTCGCTCCGCCGTCCATTCCACTCACGCCGCCGGGCGCCGCAGTGCCGCCTCCCGTTCCGCCTCCGGCCGTCATGACGCCCGTGCCGAGCCGGCCTACCCCAGCGCCGCCCGCGGCTCCGCGCTCGACCACGCCGCCGCCCATTCCTGGTGCAGTGCGTCCGCCGCTACCGCCGCTACCGCCGAGCTCCACCTCGTTGCCGCCGCCCACCATGGTGCGCAAGCCGCCGGGGCCGCCACCGCCCCCTCCTCCGCCGGCGGGACGTCACGTACCGCCGCCGCTGCCGGGACAATCCGCGCCGGCGCCGTCGAGCAGCTCCCTCAAGATCTACTACGAGGGAGAAAGCTTCTCCGTCGACAAGGACCGCTTCGTCATTGGACGCGGCAAGCAAACGTCGGACTTGACCATCAAGGATCCGAACGTGTCGCGCCAACACGCGGTCATCGAGTTCGCCGGCGGCCAGTACTACATGGTCGACTTGGGCTCGACGAACGGCGTCGAATTCAGCGGCCAACGTGTGCAGCGCAAGGTCATTCAAGAGGGAGATCTCTTCCGCATTTGTGACCACGAGCTGCGCATGTCGTTCAAGTGACGCGCTCTGCGGTGACCGGGCGACTCCGTCGCGTCGTCTTCAGCTGGGCGCTTCTCTGGGCGCTCGGCGCGTCACCGCTCCTCGCCGCAGAGCCAACCTTTTCCGCCGCGGAGGAGGGCTCGCGCGCAAAGCCAATGCGCTCCGGTGAAGCGCGCCGCGGCGGCTCGCGAGTGAGCTGGGCGCGCACGGAGCCGGCGCGCCTGGGCGCGCGTCGCTTCGTGGGCCCGAGCTTCGACGGCGTGCTGCCCGAGTGGGTGCAGAGCGTGCAAATCCTCGCCGAAGGGGAGCCCTTGTTCGCGGCCCCAGCGTCTCGCGCCGCGCGGCGCGGCGCGGCGACGCTGGGCGCGAGGCTGCCCGTGTACGCCGTGCGCGCCGCGCCCGGCTGCCAGGGAGCCTGGTTTCACGTGGGGCCCGAGGCTTGGGTGTGCGAGACGGGCGCCGAGCCAAGCCCGCACGCGCCCTTGTCCGCCGAGGACACGCACGAGCCACCGGCGCACGGACTGCCACACTCGTATTACTTCGTCGGAGCGCTCGGCTCCTTCGGCTACCGCGACCTCGCTCGCGCCGAGCTGGGCACGCCCGACGCGCAGCTCGAGCCGGGTTTCGCCGTGGCGCTGCTCCGCAAACGAGCACGCTCGGCAGACGATCCGTTCGGACTCACGAGCCATGGCCTGTGGGTGCCACTACGAGACGTTCACCCCGCCCGTCCCTCCCTCTTTACAGGGGTGGATCTCGGAGCAGAGCCGCTCGCCTGGACGCTCGACGCAGACACGCCCGCCTACGACGCACCCGGCGGACGGCTCGTTCGGCGCTTACCCCGGCGAAGCGAGCTCCGCGTCGCCGAACGAACGCAAAGCCGCGGTAAAGCGTGGCTGCGCACCAGAGAGGCGCTCTTCGTCGAGGAAAAACGGGTCGCCAGGATGCGCCCGGCCTCGCTCCCGCTCGGCCTCGCTCACCCGCGAGAACGTTGGCTGGACGTCGACGTCCACGAACAAGTGCTCACGGCCTACGAAGGTGACCGGCCCGTCTTCGCGACGCTCGTTTCTACCGGCCGCGGCAGCGGCACCTCGGAAGAAGCGACGCCACTCGGTGAGCACCGCGTGTGGGTCAAGTTGATCTCGAGCGACATGGACAACTTGGAAAAGGCGGAAGCCGCCCGCTACTACTCCATGCAGTCCGTGCCGTGGGTCATGTACTTTCAGGGCGGCTACGGCCTGCACGGCGCGTTCTGGCACGACGATTTCGGCCGAAAGCGGAGCCACGGCTGCGTCAATTTGACCCCGCGTGACGCGGCCCGCCTCTTCTCGTGGACGAGCCCGCGCCTGCCCGCCGGCTGGAGCGCCGTGCTGCCGACGCGCTACGAGCCAGGAACACTCGTCCGCGTGCGTGATTCTTCCGCTCGGCGGGACCCGCGCGGGTGATCCTTGTAGGATTGCCGCGCACTCATGGTCTCCCTCGTCAGCGCAGCTCGTGACCTCGGTCGCGTCCGGGAAATATCGAGCGTGCTCGTGCGACACGGCTTCGGCGAGTTCGTGAGCCGGCTGGGTCTCACGCGAAAGTCGAGCGCGGAGCACGACGCACTCCCGGCAGAAGACGAGGCGCGGGGCACGCGCGAGCGCGCAGAACAGTCGTTGGCAGTGCGCGCGCGTCGGGTGCTCGAGGATCTGGGCCCGAGCTTCGTCAAGCTCGGACAGATCGCCTCCACGCGCCCCGACGTCCTCCCTGCGGATCTCGTGCTCGAGCTGAAGAAGCTTCAGGACTCGGTGGCGCCGCTCCCTTTCGAGCCCATCAAAGAGCAGGTCGAGCGCTCCCTCGGCGCGCCCCTCCAGGATCTCTTCGAAGACTTCAGCACGGTGCCGCTCGCCGCCGCCAGCATTTCACAAGTTCACCGCGCCACGCTGAAGACGGACGAAGGCCCGAAGGACGTGGTGGTCAAGGTGCAGCGACCCGGCATCGCCAGCACCATCGCGAGCGATCTGGATCTCCTGCACGCGCTCGCTGCGCTCGTCGAGCGCGCCATCCCCGAGAGTCGCATTTACTCGCCCGTGGGGCTCGTGCAGCAGTTCGATCACGCCATCACCAGCGAGCTGGATTTCTCCAGTGAAGCGGAGAACGCGCGCCGCTTCGCGCAGAACTTCGCCGACGATCCGCAGATCCGCTTCCCCGCCGTTTACCGCTCCGCCTCGAGCAAGCAGGTCATTACGCTCGAATTTTTGGAGGGGTACAAAGTCTACGACGCCGTGCGCGCGGGTCACTCCGGAAAGCTCATCGCGCGCCTCGCGTTGCGCTCCATGGTCCGCCAAATCTTCGAGGACGGCTTTTTCCACGCCGATCCGCACCCGGGGAACGTCCTGGTGTGGGGAACGCCCGAGGCGCCCGGGCTCGCGCTCTTGGATCTCGGCATGGTGGGCCGCTTGAGCCCGCGCTTGCGCGACCTCACGGTGGACGTCGTGACGGCCGCGCTCAGACGCGACCACGAAGGCATCGCGGACGCGCTCTACGAAATCGGGACGCCCACCCGCAAAATCGACATGGCGGCCTACCGCGCCGAAGTCGCGCTGCTCAGCGAAAAATACCTGGGCAAGTCCCTCGAAGACGTCGAGCTGTCGGCGCTGATCCGCGACGTGGTGCGCGTCGCCACGAAGTACGGCATCGAAATTCCGACGGACTTCGTGCTCATGGGCAAGAGCCTGATGACGGTCGAAGGCGTCGGAAAGGAAATCGACCCGAGCTTCGACGTGTACGAAGAGTCCAAGCCCCTCTTCAGCGACATTTTGAAGAAGCGCTATTCGCCGGAACGCATCGGCTCGCAGCTCTTGCGCCGCCTCGAGCGCCTGGGCGGCATGAGCTACAAGGTGCCCGAGCAGCTCGAGGAGGTGCTGGACGATCTCCGGCTCGGGCGCCTGCGCATTCGCACCGAGGACTCGGCTCACGCGGCCGCCTTGGAGCGTCACGGGCGGCGTTTGTTCACGGCCGTGGTGTCGTCCGCGCTGCTCGTCTCCGGCGCGTGGCTCACGGCGAGCGCCAAGCAGCCCGTCGGCTACGGCCTGCTCGGGGCAGCGCTGCTCTTGCTCACGTGGCACACGTGGCGCGAAGTGTTTTACGACTGGCGACGACGCTGAGACGCCGCAGCGCGCGCGGCTTCGTCCCCCAGGCGGCGGAGGCGCGCTCCGAGCGCGCCGGGCGACGAAGAGAATCGAGTATCGGCCCACCCTTGGTGGGGAGGGAGAGCGCGTCTTCGAACGGTGCTCCCGCACTACGTCACCTGGACGGCAAGCGTCCGCGTGCGACGTCCCACGCAGCCACCGAAGGCGGACAGCGTCCGCACTCGCGGAGCAAGTCGAGCGCGCCGTCGAGCGGCGAAGTTCGCGAACGCCCGGAGGACTCCGCGCGACATCCCACGTCACCGGTGACGGCATAAAGGAGCCGCGCCCCGCGGAGGCGGTAGCGCTACGTCCTAGGACAGCCCGCCGAAAGCGGACCAGAGCGCGGAGCAAGTACCGCGCAAGGAAAACTTTTTCATCACGGCGCCGAGCTGCGCCAAAAATGCGATGGATTAGCCAGAAGTGAGAGATTGCCTTCGCAGATTAGCGCAGCACGCTCGATGAGCGCGGAAATGTGGCCCGTCGCCCTTCGTGAAGACCCTGCTTCCGGAGCGACCGTGACTGCCATGAAAACCAAAACCAGCCTGTACGTTTTCGCCCTCGTTCCTCTCCTGGCCAACCTCGCCGCCTGCAGCGGCGACACGAGTGACGACGCGAGCTCGAGCAGCGGAGGAGCGCCGGGCGTCGGCGGCTTCACGGGCACGGGCGGGGAAAACGGAACCGGGACGGGCGCCGCTCCGGCAACGGGCGGCGGCGCCGCGAGCGGTGGCTCGAGCACCGGTGGCTTCGGGACGGGCGGCGCCGGGACGGGCGGCGTCGGCACAGGCGGAAACGTCGGCACGGGGGGAAACGTCGGCACGGGCGGTGGCGACGGCACGGGTGGCGGTGGTGTCGTCGACGACGAAGGTTACCCGGAGCACACCGGCGCAGAGTGCGACGTGTCCGCGGGCGAGCTCGCCACGAACAACAAGCTGCCCGATCCGTTCGCCATGAACGACGGCTCCCGCATCGGCACCAAAGCAGAATGGAGGTGTCGTCGAGCGGAAATCAGGAAAGACATCGAAAAGTACGAAATTGGCACCAAGCCCGAGCCGCCCACCGTAGAGGCCACCCTCTCCGGTAGCTCACTTCGCGTGAACATCACCACCAGCGCAGGCTCCATGACCCTGAGCTCGACCGTGGGCTCTGCGAGCGGTAGCGGCCCTCACTGCGTCGCCATCGGTATGGACGGCAACACGGGCATGATTAGCGGCTGCGTTCAGGTGCCGTTCATGCACGACCAGGTCGTGAAGAATGACCACTCGAGCGACACGCAGTGGGAAAGCGACGGCTTTTACAAAGTCTACCCGGACCTCTACGGCAAAATCGGCAACTACATGGCCTGGTCGTGGGGCATCAGCCGGCTCATCGACGGCCTGGAGCAGGTCAAAGATCAACTGAACATCGACACGACGAAGATCGGCGTGCACGGCTGCTCCTACGCCGGAAAAATGGCGCTGTTCGCTGGCGCGTTCGACGAACGAATCGCGCTGACCTTGGCGCAAGAGTCGGGCGGCGGCGGCATTCCGGCGTGGCGCTTGTCACAGGACTTCACGACCCGCACCGGCACCAACGTCGAAAAAATCAACAACACCAACGGCGCTTGGTTCATGCGCAGCATGAAGTCTCTGGACCCCTACAAGCTGCCCCACGATCACCATGAGCTCATCGCCATGATCGCGCCACGCGCCGTCATCGCCTTCGGCAACTCGGACTACGACTGGATGTCGGACGAGGCCGGGTACAAGTCGATGATGGCCGCAAAAGAAGTGTGGAAGGCGCTCGGTGTTTCCGATCACATCGGCTTCGACTTCAACAAGGGCTCCACGCACTGCTCGGCTTCCACGAGCCAGAACAACAGCGCCAAGGCGTTCGTCGACCGGTTCCTGAAGGGACAAAACGCGAACACCGACATCACGATTGCGCCGAACAAGGGCAGCTTCAATCTGGACTACGCCTCCGCCATCGACTGGGACACGCCGACGCTCCAATGAGCCGACCCCGGCGTACGCTCGCCCCAGACGGGCGTACGCCTCCTTCTCGGCGCTCGAGCTCCGCGGCCTCCCCGTGTTCCGAACCCGGCGCGCCCCAATCACGTCCCTCCGCAGCATCCTCGAGCCCGCGTTCTCGCTGCGGCGCCCTCCAGCCGACCCTCCCCCGGAGAAGAACGCCTCCCGGACAATGGGGCGATTTGTCAGCCACCCGAGGGAATTCCGTGGCTTGCTCGACCGTTCTTCGGGGTCATGCGCGCTCGGCTGCTCGTGCTGCTCCTGATTTCCCTGTCCTTGGTGGGCTGCGACCACGCCACCAAGGAGGTGGCGCTGTCGCAATTCAAGGAGGAGCCGCTCCGGCTTTTTTCGGGCGTCCTCACCCTGACCTACACCGAAAATCGCGACATGGCCTTTGGCCTGATGAGCCACGTCCTGGGCGAAGAGGCGCGCCTCTGGGTGCTTTCGGCGCTCAAGTCCGTGGCGGTCGTCTGGGGAGCCGGGTTTCTTCTTCTTCGGCACGGTCAGGCGTCGTTTCGCGTGCTCCTCGCGGTGGCGCTGGTCGTGGCCGGCGCCGCCGGCAACCTCATTGACCGCGTCGCCCGCGGCTACGTCATCGACTTTTTGCACGTGCCCCACTGGCCCGTGTTCAACGTAGCGGACATCGCCATTTGCGTCGGTTACGGGCTCTTGCTTCTGGCTCTGGCTGCCGAGCGAGGGAAGCCGAGCGAAGCGCCCATTCCGCCTCGAGGACGCTAGGACGAACGCCACCGGAATGCGGGAGCACCGCCCTCCGACTCCAGCTCACGCCCCTCCAAATGCGAAGGAGGCCACGACGCTCTCGCGCCGTGGCCTCTTTTGCTTGGCAAAACCTCGCCCGTAACCTTCAGACGCCGACCTTGCCCTGGAGCAAGAACGCGATCACGAAGGCGAACAGCACGAGCGACTCGATGAGCGCGAGACCCAGAATCATCGGGGTCTGGATGCGCGAGGCAGCGCCGGGGTTACGGCTGATGCCTTCGAGCGCAGCAGCGGCAGCGCGGCCCTGGCCGGTGGTGCCGCCGAGCACGGCGAGACCGATGGCGATGCCGGCGCTGATGGCGGCCATCGACTGAACGTCGAAGCTGTTGGAGGCCAAATCCTGGGCGAAGGCCGAGGACGAAGCGAGGGTCACGATGGCGGCGGGGGCAAGCGCCTTCTTCTTGAACATGTTCGAATGTCTCCTTTGGATCTTCTCTGCGGGCGAGGCGTGGTCGCCTTTTTCTGGAAGCGACCCGCCCTCGGAAGAGGGAAGGGCGCCGTGATTGTGAAGGACGGACGACCCGCGCTGCGCGGATCGTTCGAGGGGGATCAGTGAGCTTCGTGCTCCGTGGCGAGGCCGATGTAAATGCAGGTGAGCAGGGTGAACACCAGCGTTTGCACCAGGATGACCAAGCAGCCCAAAACCATGACCGGCAAGGGCACGAGGAGCGCGAAAAGGCCGACGAAGATGGAGAGGATGAGGTGGTCCACGGCCATGTTCAGCATGAGCCGGACCGCGAGCGTGACGGGGCGCACGCACAGCGAAATGACCTCGACCGGGAAGATGAGCGGCGCCAGGTACCAGGCCGGGCCCATCAAGTGCTTCACGTAGCCGAAGCCATTTTCCTTCAGGCCGTAGAAGTTGAAGAGCAGAAACACCACGAGGGCGCAGCCGGCCGTGATGTTCAAGCTGCTGGTCGCCAAGGGCGCGCCGGGGATGAGCGCCATCACGTTGGCGAAAAATACGAAGATGGCGGAGCCGCCGATGATGGCGAAGTACTTCTTGGCGCGCTCGGCGCCCATCACGCTCTTGGCGAGATCGTAGAAGTACTCCAGGAACGCCTCGAAGAACGTACGCAGCGTCAGCTTTTCTTCGGGGATGACGGCGGCGTCACCAGTGAGCTTGCTACGCACGGCGCCGGCAACCAGCAGCACCACGACCGCGACCAAGAGCGACGCGAACAGCGGCTCCCAGCTCTGCCACGTGGGCGCGACGCCGCCGACGAAGGTGTTTCCGAGGAGATGAGCGTTGTGGCTCAGCGTGTCCTTGATGTGCGTGAGGAGCAGCGTGAGCCAAGTAGCGTGTTCAGGCATGGTCAGTCTCCTCGCGGGAACGAGGGCTTGCGAGGCCGGACAACAGAATTCCGAAGGGCAGGGCGCCAAAGCCCAAAGCGAGGCCGAGCGGGGCGATGACGCCGCTTCGGACGAGCGCGTAGGTGACGCCAAGCAGCACGAAGAACTTCGCCGCGGCCACGAGCGCCCAAGGCGAACGCGAGCCAGCGCCGGACAACAGGTTGCGCACCGCGCGTGACAGCACCCACAGGTTCGCGACGGCGACGGAGGCGCCGACGAGCGCGCTCACTCCGAAGCGAACGTTCACGAACATCGACGTCGCAACGCAAGCCACCACGCCAACCGCCGCCACCGCGCCGTAGGCGCGGCGCATGGCCAGGTCATCGTGAGTGGTCGTCGTGCTCATCGAGGTACTTTCCCAGAGCTTCGCGGTCTCGCCGCTCGGCTGCTTCCGCCTCTCGGTTGGCGCGCTGCAGTGCTCGCCAGACGGCGCGCGCTCCAGCCGCGACGCCGAAGCCCAACCAGACTGCTGTCAGCCACCCTCCGGTCCCTAACTTTTCGTCCAGCCATTGGCCGATGAAAAGCCCCACGATCACGCTCAGCGCGAATTCGAGGCCAACCGTCGAGTAGCTACCCGCTGATTTCCAGTACTGCTGCACTCCTGCGTTCAGGCGGCGCTCGCTTAGCACGGTGTCCTAGATAGGGTCAAACCAGGCGAGACAGAGCGTCGCCTGAGCCCGTGAAAGCGCCAAAAACCCTGCTCCTCGTTCAATCCTAACCCAAGCCGCGACGCCGCCCCAAATCCTCGGGCGGAACGCTCAAGCGCGCGTGGCGAGCCACTCGGTCAGGCGAGCAGCGAGGACACGCGCAGCGCGCGCCCGGTGACTCACGGCGTTCTTTTCCGAAGGCAGCGCCTCGGCGAGGGTGCGGCCCGGCAGAGCGTCCACGAGAAAGAGTGGATCGTAACCAAAGCCGTGCGAGCCACGCGCCACCCGTGCAATGCGACCTTCGCACACGCCGCGCGCGACGAGCAGCGGGCGCGCCACGCCGGATGATTCGCTTTCCTCGGCGCTCGAAGGCTCGGCCAAGACGAGCACGCACACGAAGCGCGCAGCGCGGGCAGCGTCGGGGACGCCCTGGAGCTCTTCGAGCAAGCGCGCGTTGTTGTCTTGGTCGGTCGCCGTCTCACCCGCGAAGCGCTTGGAGTAAACGCCGGGCCGGCCTCCAAGCGCGTCCACGACGAGGCCGCTGTCGTCTGCGAGTGCCGGCAGCCCCGTCAGCTTTGCGACCGCCTCCGCTTTGAGGCGCGCGTTCTCCTCGAACGTATCGCCGGTTTCGGCGACGTCGAAGTCCGGCGGAGCGACCTCGTCCAAGCTGACCAGCGCGATGCGCGGCTCTTGGAGCAAGGCCTCGAGCTCGCGTACTTTGCCGCGGTTCTTGGTGGCTAAAACGATGCGGCGCAGAGATGGGGAAGTAGTCACGAGCGTAGCGGCGCGAGCGGCGCGCACCCCGCGCCGTAGAACGCGGCCCTACACTTGGTCGAACGCGCTCAGATGTCCAG
>JAEYVE010000251.1 GCA_023432025.1 Pseudomonadota bacterium | reverse complement strand
CCTCGGTCGTCTGCTCAGTGCAGTACGCGTGCCAAGCGACCGGGGGTGCCTGGCGCGCTCACTTGGAGCTCAGGATTGCGCGACGCCGGACAGTCTCTGTTGCCAAGCTGCGTCCTCCGCAGCAGTCCCGCGCGCGTCCAACCCGAGCGCGTGCCCCAAGCGCTGCTGCTTTGCGCGCAGGTAGTGCACGTTCTCCGGCGTCACCGCGGTAATCAGAGGCACCCGCTCGACGATCTCGAGGTGGTAGCCCTCGAGATCGGTGAACTTTGCGGGGTTGTTGCTCATGAGACGCAGCGTCGTGACGCCCAGGTCCTGGAGGATCTGCGCGCCTACGTCGTAGCTGCGGGCGTCGATGGGCAGGCCCAGATCCAAGTTGGCCTCGACGGTGTCTCGCCCGCGATCTTGCAGCTGATAGGCGTGGAGCTTTCGAGCGAGCCCGATGCCTCGGCCCTCGTGTCCTCGCAGGTAAACCACCACGCCGCGCCCCGCGTGGGCGATGCGTTCGAGCGCAGCGTCCAGCTGCTCTCCGCAGTCGCAACGACGCGAGCCGAAGATGTCCCCCGTGAAGCACTCGGAGTGCACGCGAACGAGCACGTTCGAGGCGCCGTCCACGACGCCGCGCACCAACGCCACGTGCTCGAGGCCGTCCAGCGCCGAGCGATAGACGTGCGCGTCGAACGTGCCGTGTTTGGTGGGGATGCGGGCCGTCGCCACGTGCTGAACCAGGCGCTCTTGGCTGCGGCGATACGCGGCCAGGTCCTCGATCGTCAGAAACTCGAGCGAGTGCTTCGCCGCGAAGTCTCGCAGCTCCTGGCCGCGCACCATCGTGCCGTCGTCGCTGACCACCTCGCACAAGACTCCGGCGGGCGACGCGCCCACGAGCCGCGCCAAGTCGACCGCCGCCTCGGTGTGCCCGCGCCGCTGCAGCACACCGCCGGGCTTGGCGCGCAGCGGGAAGACGTGTCCCGGACGGGCGAAGTGCTCGCCGGGCACCGTCGCGTCGGCCAGCGCGCGAATCGTGGCGCTTCTGTCTGCCGCAGAAATCCCCGTGCTCGTGCCGAACTTGAAGTCCACCGACACCGTGAACGCCGTGTGGTGCGACTCCGTATTTTCGCTCACCATGAGCGGCAAACCCAGCTCGTCGAGGCGCTCTCCGGTCATGGCCACGCAGACGAGACCGCTCGAGTGCCGCACCAAGAATGCCATTTTCTCCGGCGTCATGCGGTCGGCGCGCACGATGAGGTCCCCCTCGTTCTCGCGTCTGGTGTCGTCCGCGACCACGACGAAATCTCCTCGCTCGAAGGCAACCAAAGCTCGCTCGACGTCTTCTCGTGACATGTTCGTTCTCCAGGCAAATGCTCAAGAATAGAAGCTGGGCGTGGGAAAGTGCCCGACGAGTGCGTAGTCCCCGAGCTCGCGCAGCTTGTAGTCGACCGGATCGTGCAAGGTGTGCGTCCGCGCGTTGCGCCAGAACCGGTCCAAGTTCAGCTGCGCAGACGTGGCGCTCGCTCCGGCGACCTCGAAGAGACGCGCGGTCACGTCGAGCGCGGCTCGCGTGGTGGCCACCTTCGCCGAGGCCACCTCCACCGCGACGGCGCCGCGCGTGTCGGCGTGAAGGTCATCCCCGAGCTGCCACGCCGCCTGAAACGAGGCCCCCGCGCGTTCGCTCAAGAGGCGCGCCGCTTCGAGCTCGACGAAGAGCTCGCCGTAGTGGCGCAGCACGTAGGGATCCTGGCTCGGGCTCCGTACGCCCGAGGCGAACCAGGCGCGCCGTGAGTCCCGCGTGTAGTCCTTGGCTACGGCAAACGCGCCCTCGGCGATACCGAGGTACACGTGGACCAGCACGAGCTGCGCGAAGAGAGGCCGGAGCGACGCGAACGTGGTACCGAGCGGACCCGGCGTGGAGAGCAGCTCGCTTTCGGCCACGTGAACGCGGTCGAGCTCCACCGTGCCGCTGTCGGTTTGGCGCTGGCCCATGTTCTGCCAATCCCCCAGCACGCGCACGCCCGGGCGGGACGTGGGAATCGCCGCCACCACGAGCTTGGCCCCGCTGTCGAGCGCCGACACGATGAGCCTGTCGGAGTCCACCGAGCCCGAGCAGAACGACTTCGTGCCGTGCAGCACGAAACCGTCACCCTCGCGCTCGATGCGCGTCCGTGAGTCGAGCGGGTTCAGCGCGTTACCCCAGAAGAGATTTTCTCGCGCCGTCTCCCGATGCAGCTGCTCCCACTGTTCTTGGGCTCCGAACAGTTGCGAGGTGAGCAGCATCAAGTGCTGAAACCCGAAGAGATGCGAAAGCGAGCTGTCGACCTGGGCGAGCTGTCGCACCGCCCAGAGCACGTCGTTCCAGCTCCCTCCGAGACCCCCCAATCGAGGCTCGATGGAAAGCGAAAGGAGCCCGCTCGTCCGCAGGAGGTCCCGCTCCCGCTTGGCGGTTCCTCCGGCGCGGTCCCGTTCGCTCGCGGTGCGCGCGAAGTCGCGGACCAGCGCGGCGACGGCGTCGCGCCATCCTTCGCCGACTGCCCGCGAGTCGCCGCTTCGAACGTTGGCACCCATACGGGGCCCACAGCGAGAAACGTGCCACCTTGCCCCATCGCGAACCAAGCCGAAACGGGCCGCCCCGTGATGCACTGCTGCCCACGCAGCAACAAGCGGAGCGGCGCGGGTGTTGCTGGCGCAGCAGCCAGCCCCGCGCGACGCGCTGCTGCCTGCCGCGGTAGCCCAGAGAGCGCCGAAGGTGAGCTCGGCCCACCTCTTGCTGTAGGGCCACCCATGAAGGTTTTCTGGTTTCTCCCGACGCACGGCGACGGCCGCTACCTCGGCACCGCGCGGGGTGCCCGTCTCGTGAGCCTCCCCTACCTGACGCAGATCGCCTCGGCGGCGGACGATCTCGGCTACGAGGGCGTGCTGATCCCTACCGGTCGCTCGTGTGAGGATCCTTGGGTCGTCGCCTCAGCCGTGATCGCAGCGACCAAGCGCCTCAAGTTCCTCGTGGCCGTACGCCCTGGCGTCATGAGCCCCACGGCGGCGGCGCGTTTGTCGTCGACGTTCGATCGACTGAGCGACGGGCGTCTGTTGGTGAACGTCGTCACGGGAGGCGATCCGGCAGAAGCGCGCGGCGACGGTGTCTTTCTCGACCACGCCGAGCGCTACGCCGCCACCGACGAGTTCATGCGCGTCTGGACGGAGGTGCTCCGCGGAAAAACCGTGGATCACGCGGGAAAGCACGTGCGCGTGGAGGGCGCGAAGGTCATTTACCCGCCGGTGCAGGCTCCGTACCCGCCGCTCTACTTCGGAGGTTCGTCTCCCGCCGCGCACGACCTGGCGGCGCGTCACATGGATGTGTACCTGACTTGGGGCGAGCCTCCGGCGGCGGTCGCCGAGAAAATTGCGGACGTGAAGAAGCGCGCCGCCGCGCTCGGTCGCACGCTCCGCTTCGGAATTCGCCTCCACGTCATCGTGCGCGAAACCACCGAAAAGGCGTGGGCAGCCGCCAACGAGCTCATCCGCTACGTCGACGACGACGCCATCTCTGCAGCGCAGAACGCTTTCTCTCGCTTCGATTCGGAGGGCCAGCGGCGCATGCAGGAGCTCCATCGAGGCAGCCGGGACAAACTCGAGGTGAGCCCCAACCTGTGGGCAGGCGTCGGCCTAGTACGCGGCGGCGCTGGCACCGCCCTGGTCGGAGACGCGGAAACGGTGGCCGAACGCATGCGAGAATACGAACGCCTCGGCATCGACACCTTCATTTTCTCGGGGTACCCGCACCTGGAGGAGGCGCAGCGCACCGCCGAGCTTCTCTTCCCTCATCTCCCCATCGAACGAGAACGGCGCGCGCCGTCCGCAAACCTCACGGGCCCGTTCGGAGAGCTGGTCGCCAACGAGTACCCACCCGAACAAGTGCGACGCCCGCAGGCCGCGCAGAGCTGAGCACGGCTGCGCATTCCGAAGCCCGCCAAACGCGCTCGCGCTTCGCGCGAATCACCGAGAACGGCGTGATTCGCCGAATGGCGTGGGTCTCGTGCGCGCGCCTCAGACTGCCGCTTCACGCGGCCATTGAGCCTCGGCCACCCTCACCGCCTGCGCCACGAGCTTGCGACCGTGCAGCTGATCGGCGAGCTCTTGCTGCGCCTCCAGCGTCGCGGAGTCCAGCGGAACGGCGCCGGACACGCGCAGGAGCCAACTCTGCAAAGCCTCCGGATGAACGCCGCTTTCACGCTCCAAGAGCGCCACCGCCTCCCGAAGCCGCGTACGGGCGAAGACCGTCGCCTTTTCCATCGAGGAGAGCACCTCGAAGACGACCTCCGGGTGACTCTCCGCGAGCTCACGACGCGCCACGTAGTACGTGGTGTTTCTGGCGAGGCCACGGCCGTCGCGGAGCACGCGCGCGCCGTGCGTGCGCTGCACCGAACCGAGCAGCGGCTCCCAAATGGCCCACGCATCAATCGTGCCCTGCTCGAACGCCACCTCGGCTTCGTCCGGCTCGAGGAATACGACCTCGACGTCCGATGGTTCGAGTCCCGCCTCTTCGAGCGCACGAATGACCAAGTAATGGACGTTGGCGCCGCGATTGAGCGCGATGGTCTTGCCGCGCAAGTCCGCAACCGTGGCCACGCTCGAGCTTTGCGGCACCACGATCGCCTCCGCCTCCGGCGCAGCAGCCTCCGCTGCCAGGTAAACGATGGGCGTCGAGACGGCTTGCGCGAACACGGGCGGGCACTCCCCGACCACGCCCAGATCCAGGCAGCCTTCCTGCAGCGCGTCGACGAGCTGAAGACCACCGGGAAAGGCCTCCCACGAAACGCGCGTGCCCCGCCGCGCGAGCCCGGCGTCCAGCTCTCCCAGAGCCTTGACGAGCATCAACTGCCCGAGCTTTTGGTAGCCGATGCGGAGCACTTCGGGTCCGCGCGCTGCGAGTCGCCGCGTGGAAGCGGGGGACTCGCCGCCTCGCAGAGTGCCGTTGATTTCTCCGTGCTGAATCAGGCGCGCGCGCACCACGTTTCGACTGATGCCGAGCAAGCGCGCCGTCTGCAGCTGATTCTGATCACAAAAGCGGTAGGCCGCGCGCATCAGCGTTTCCTCGACACGCTCGTGCAGCTTGGGCACGTTCCCCTCGAACAGCTCCAAAAGCGCCGCCTCCAATCGCGCAAAGGCGCCCGCTGGGACGGACGCGGGCGGCGGAGGTTGGCTCCGCGTCGGCGACCGCTCCGCGGCCGGATACTTGGCACGCGCCGGCAGCGGCAAGCTGACACGAATGTCGTCGGCCACGATGCGCCCCTCCCTGCACACGAGCAGCGCGTGGTGAATGGCGTTCTCCAGCTCGCGAATGTTCCCCGGCCAGCTGTGAGCGCGGAGCCTCTCGATGGCGCCCTTCGTGAGCTCCACCTCGCTCAGCCCGAGTCGTCGCCGGTAAACCTCGAGGAAGTACTCGCTCAAAGGTAGAATGTCCCGCGGACGCTCGCGCAGAGGCGGAATGCCGACCGCCGCTACGTTCAACCGATAGAACAAATCCTCGCGAAAATGTCCCGCGGACATCGCCTCGCGCAAATCGACGTTGGTGGCCGCCACCAGCCGCACGTCGATGCGAATGGGTTGACGTGAGCCGACGCGAACCACCTCGCCCTCTTGCAGGACTCGCAAGAGCTTCACTTGAAGCGCGAGCGGAAGATCGCCGATCTCGTCGAGGAACAAAGTGCCTCGGTGCGCGGCTTCGAACCAGCCCGTCTTGGCGGCTAGCGCCCCGGTGAATGCCCCCTTCTCGTGACCGAAAAGCTCGCTCTCCACGAGGTTGTCGGAGAACGCGCCGCAGTTGACGGCAACGAACGGTCCACCCGCGCGACGACTCAGCTGATGAATCTGACGCGCGACGATTTCCTTTCCGGTGCCCGTCTCCCCCGTGACGAGCACGGTGGCTTCGCTCGGAGCGACCTGCTCGATGCGTTCGAGGAGCGCACGCGAGCCCGGATCTTCGAAGACGAGCGCCTTGGCGCGAACGGATGGACTGGTTCCACCGGAGGGCAGTGTGAGTACAGGCATGGTCTCCGACTTTCGTCGCGAGGAGGGGAGCCCCCTACCGACAGTGTCGGGCCACGCCGGCCCTTTCCGGGCGCGCTGTTGTGGCCCAAGGAGCCTGCAAAGCCGCACGAAGTAGAGGAAAACGCGGGGGCATCGATTACTCTACCAAATTGGTATTCTGATCGAGAGACCCTGTCAATGGCCTCTCGATCGCCCCCTTGCCGCATGCTTACGCAGCGAGCGTGCGCGCCACCTCCTGCACCCGGGCGAGCCCCGCTCGGCTGAGATCTCCGACGGCCTTCACGAAGTTCGTTTGCTCGAGGCCCGACACCAGAAACGTCCAGCGATACGACTTGAGCTGCACGCGCTCGATCTCCTCACGCTCCGTTTCGGACAGCTGACGCCCGATCGCGCGCTGCAAGGTCGCCAAATCGAGCTTCACTTGTTGCTGCAAACCACCTTCCAAGAGCGCGCCGATCTTCAGAAAGTCATCGATGGCGGCCTCGATCTCCTCGGGCGTCGCCCTGCTCGCGAGCTCCGCGGCGACCAACGTGTCGATCTTCGCGTGCTGCGCCTCCTCCTGCCAGTGATGCTTCAGGAGACTCACGAAGCGCGGGTCGATCGTTTCGTCGGTTTTGACGCTCTCCAGGTAGTGACGCTGCGTGAGCCACTCCAGGTGCAGGATGAGGATGGCCACGCCGAGCTTTGCGTGAGCGAGCACCGCGTCCGCGATGTCCTTTGCCGGCCCGATGAGCTCGACCGGCACCGGAAACCCCTTCTGGAACTCCTCGGCGAAACGGCGGAACAAGAGCTGATGTTTGGCCTCCTCTTCCGCGAACGTGAGTAAGGCGCGCACTCGGTCTTTGTCACCGAACACGCCGTCCTGCGCGCGCTCCAAAGAGAAAGGCAGAATGAACTCCTCGACGAGCTGGAACAGGTGCAAGTACGTAGCGCCGCGGATTTGATTCAAGACCAGCTTCTCTCGCGGACTGAGCGCGCTGAGCCGTGAAACGCCCGCCAAGCTGTCGGGGAGGAATGGTTTGGAGAAATCCAGTGTCTTGTCGCCGCCGATGAGATCGTCGACCTTCCAGTTGACCTTGTGAGCGTCCGCGAGCGCCGCGGGATACGTGTACGTGTGCTGAATGATGGACATCGCTGGCGAAAGCCTCCTTGGGGATGCACCGACCGAACCGACGGCGGTCACGCCCGCGGTGCCTCCACGCACGACTCGTGCCAAGGAGTGACGAGAGAAGGTCGCGCGCCTCTCGCGCGCCTCAGGCAGCTTCTACTTCGCCGCGCTACTGCTCCTCACGCAGCAGCGCGCCAACAATCTGCTGGTCGAGCAGCAGACCGAGACGACGAAACGCGCCGGCGCACGCCGTGGCACGGAAGGTGCAGCCGACAGACGCGCGAGCAAGCTTCGCTCGCGTCATCGAGCATCGGAGTCGAACGAGATGAGTGCATTACGTGCCGTGGTCCTGACGACCCTTCTGATTACCGTGACCGCCTGCAAAAAGGGAGAGACCTCGGACGCGCCCGCCAACGCCTCCTCCCAAGTCCAGGCAGCCTCTTCGGCTTCCACGAGCACCCAGGGAAAGGAGCAGTACTTTCCTCTCCAAAGTTATCGAGTCGGGCCGTACGCGGCCGGCGGAACGGGCTTTTTCGGTGGCACCATCGACTACTTCAACCTGATCAACACGCGCGAAGGCGGCGTCGGCGGCGTCAAGCTGACCTTCAGTGAGTGCGAAACCGAGTACGTCGTCGAACGCGGCGTCGAGTGCTACGAGCGCCTCAAGGGCGGCTTGAACGGCGCACCCACCGCAGCGACCAATCCCCTGAGCCTCGGCATCGCGCACGCCACGCTCGATCGCCAAACCGCCGACAAGATCCCGCTCGTTACGATCAATCACGGCCGGGCGGACTCCGTGGACGGCAGCGTGTTCCCGTACGCGTTTCCGCTCCAGCTGGGGCCGTACAGCGAAATCTCCGCCATCGTGAAGTACATCGCCACGCGCGAGGGCGGCGAGGACAAGCTCGCCGGCAAGAAGATCGTGACGCTCTATCACGGCTCCCCCTACGGCAAAGAGACGATCCCCATCGAGGATCTGTTCGCGAACAAGCTGGGCTTTCGTCTGATCCACATCGAGGTGCCGCACCCCGGCACCGAGCAGCAGTCCCAGTGGCTGCAGATCCGCCAAGAAAAGCCGGACTGGGTGATCTTGCGTGGTTGGGGTGTGATGAACCCGGTAGCGCTGAAGACAGCCGTCAAAACGGGCTTTCCGGTGGACCGCGTCATCGGCAACATTTGGAGCAACGCCGAGGAGGACGTGCTGCCCGCAGGCGGCGCGGCGAAGGGCTACATTTCCATCACGACGCACCCCTCCGGCACCGATTTTCCGGTGCTCCGACAGGTCGAAGAGCTCGTGATTCGACGCGGCAAGGGGAACCTGCAGGACCCGAAGCGCTTCGGAAGCGTCTACTACAATCTCGGCATCGTAAACGGCATCCTGAACGTCGAGGCGCTACGCACGGCGCAGGCCAAGTTCGGAAAACGTCCGCTCACCGGAGAGGAAGTGCGCTGGGGCTTCGAGCACCTGAACATCGACGACGCCCGTTTGAAGGAGCTCGGCGCGCTGGGCCTCCTGCAGCGACTCAAGCTCTCGTGCTCGGATCACGAGGGCGGCGGCGCGGTGAAGTTCCAGCAGTGGGACGGAGAGAAGTGGAACGTCATCAGCGACTGGGTCACGCCCGATCGCACGCTCTTGCGTCCCATCATCGAGGCGTCCGCGCGCAAGTACGCCGAAGAAAAGAAGATCACGCCGCGGGATTGCTCGAAGGACGAAACGTGAGGCTCGGCCCGCGCGCCGATAGCCCACACGTTGCAGCGCGAATTGGCCGCTCGTTTCGGGGGTGAGCGGCGGTGGGCTCTGCGCGGTGAACGAGGGCGAGCCGATTTGCGCGTGACAACACACGTCGCCCACCGGATCGTCCTTTCTCGCCAATGCATCGTTCGGTCCCCTTGCTCTGCTCGCTGCTCGTGCTCGCGTGGCCCGAGCACGGGTACGGCCAAGGGGTCGACCCAGAAACGAAAGCAGAGACGCCCGGCGGCGAAGCTCCGCCCGGAGCTCCTCTCATCGAACGCCCAGAGCTCCTCGAAGATCCGGGCGTCGTGTATCCGGCTGGCGCGCTCACCGCGGGCTTCTACGACACCGTCGCGGTCAAGCTGCTTCTCGAGCTGGATACGTCGGGCCGGGTGGCAAACGTTCGTGTCCAGAACCCGGGACGTCCGGATTTCGACGAGGCAGCGACCGCCGCCGCGCGCGGGCTGATGTTCTCGCCCGCCAAGCGCAACGGCGTGCCGGCTCCGGCGCGCATCGAGTTCGAGTACGTGTTCGAGGCGCCGTCGCCGCTCCTCAGCGTTTCCGTCGTCGACTCGGACTCCCAGACCCCCGTGGCGGCCACGCTGGTGGTGACGGACGCGGACGGCGCCACGCGTCGCTTCGAGGTGGACTCGAACGGACGAGCCCAGCTGGACGGAATCGCGCGCGGCGAAACGCGCTTGCGCGCCGAGGCGCCGGACTACGAGCCCGAAGCCGTAGCGCTCGAGCTCTTACCCGGACGGGAATCGCGCGTCGCGTTCTCCTTGGTGAAGCGCGCCGCGCCCAGCGACACCACCGCAGGCGAGACCGAGATCTTGGTCGGCGGCGAGCGCCCGGCGCCTTCGGTCGTGTCCCTCTCCCGCGAGGAGGTGCGTCAAATCCCGGGCGCTTTCGGGGATCCGTTCCGCGCCATCGAGACGATGCCCGGCGTCACACCCATCGCGTCGGGGCTGCCGTTCTTTTACGTGCGGGGCGCGCCGCCGGGGAACGTGGGCTACTTCCTCGACGACATCCGCGTGCCCTACCTCTATCACATCGGCTTCGGGCCCTCCGTCATTCACCCGGGGCTCGTCGAACGTGTGGATCTGTATCCGGGCGGCTACCCCGCGCGCTACGGACGCTTCGCGGGCGGCATCGTCTCGGCGGAAACCACGCCCCCCGACGGCATCTGGCACGGCGAGGGCAACATTCGTCTCTTCGACGCAGGAGCGCTCGTCGAAGGGGGCTTCGCGGATGGACGGGGCACCGCGCTCGCTGGCGCTCGCTACTCGTACACCGCGGGTCTCTTGACCGCGCTCCAATCGGACGTGGTCCTGGACTACCGAGACTACCAGGCGCGCGTCTCCTACGACCTCACGCCTCGCGATCGCCTCACACTGTTCGGTTTCGGCGCGTACGACCTGCTCGGGGAAATCCAAGAAAAAGCGGTCAAGGTCTTGATGGGCACGGAGTTCTATCGGCTTCAGCTCCGCCATGACCGCGCCTTCGAGAACGGACAGCTCGTCACCAGCGCCACGCTCGGCTTCGATCAGAGTCGCGTGCTGGGGCAAGGCAACGTCGTCAACCGCTCCATCGCGCTGAAGAGCGCGTACCGAAAGCTCTTGTCGAACGAGACGTTGCTGCGCGCTGGCGCGGACTTTTCTCTGGAGTCGTTCTCCGTACGCAAGCCGCCCCACGTCGATCCCGACGACCCGGAAACGGAGGAATTTGCGGCTCGCTTCCCGAAGCGGGACGACATTGCGGCGGGCCTTTGGGTCGACGCCGTGATCGAAGCCGGGCCGGGGGTCGAGGTCATCCCCGGGCTGCGCGCCGACGTGTATCGCTCGAACGGGGTGAGCGCCTTCTCTCTCGAGCCGCGCATTGCCGCTCGCTTCTCCGTCACGCCGCGTCTCCGCTTGATTCACGCCTATGGCCTCGCCCACCAGCCGCCCGCGTTCGCCATTCCGGTGCCGGGTTTGACGCCGAGCAATCTCGCCGACGGACTGCAGTCCAGCTTTCAAGCGAGCTCGGGCGTGGAGTACGCGTTTTCCGACGGCACGGTCGGAAAGGGCAACGTATTCTACAATGCGTTCTTCGACATGACCGACGCCTTCGGTGCAGGTGGGGGACCGGATGGACGCCGTCGCAGCAACGGCTCCGGCGTCGGCCTCGAGCTGCAGCTGCACCGCAACCTGACACGGCACCTCGGAGGGTTCGTTTCCTACACGCTGTCTCGCTCACTCCGCAGCGTCGGTCGAGAGCGCTTTTTCAGCGAGTTCGATCGCACCCACGTGCTCAACGCCGCGCTCGGCTACGATCTCGGAAGACAGTGGCGAGTGGGCGGGCGCTACGTCTTTTACACCGGCGCTCCGGTGTATCCGGGCGGCGGCCCCGAGACGCTGCGCACCACGACGAACGTGCCGCGTACGCCAGCCTTTCACCGCGTCGACGTGCGCCTCGAAAAGCGGTGGAGCCTGGGCGAAACTGCGTGGCTCTCGTTCGTGGCGGAAGGCATGAACGTAACCCTGAGCAAAGAAACCATCGAGGACGAGGTCATCGGTCCCGTCAGCATTCCCAGCGTGGGCCTCGAAGGAGGATTCTGAAGCCATGCGCGCCTTCGCCGTCGCCCTTTTCGCAAGCGTCTGCGCCACGGCGTGTTTGCCCGTGGATGATCGACCCCCGCCGGGCATCCTCACGGTGACGCTCACCAGCGACGACTCGCTCGGGCCCGAGCGCAAACCGTTCGATACCGACGACGGCTGGACGGTCTCGTTCGACTCCTTCGTCATGTCCGTGGGCTACACCCGCCTCGGCCTCTCCGACGCGTGCTCGGACTACGCGGGCAGCCTCTTTGGTCCGGGCCGAGGCTACAATCGCCTCATCCAGCTCAACGCGGCCGAGGAGCAGCGTGTCAGCGCCGTGCGCTTGATTGGCACTTGCTCGCTCCAGTTCTGGAACCGGGAGCCCGAGGACGACTCGGTGCTCGGCGAAGGCGTCACGGAAAAACTCCGCGACCGACTGCGCAAGAAGAAGGACGACCCTTTCACGAAGGACCTCGGCACCACGCTGTACGTCAAGGGACACGCCGTGCGCGGCGAAAAACGAAAGACGTTCACTTGGTCTTTTCGCCAGGCGATTCGGCACCGAAGCTGCCAAGTGACGACCGAGTCCGGCGTGGAGCGCGGCGTCCAGCTCGAGAGCGACGAAACGCGCGAGTACGACCTCCACGTGCTCGGCAAGCTGCTCTTTTTGGCGAGCCCCTCCTCGACCGAGCTCGCCTTCGAGCCGTTCGCGAGCGCGGACGACGAGTACGGCAACGCCGACGGCCGAGTCACGCTGACCGAGCTCCGGAAGACGCCTTTGAGCGAGGAGTTGTCCGCGTGGGCAACCACGTGGCTAGAAGATTTCTCCCGCGCGCTCGAGGAAGCGCCCCGCGGCGTGGAAGTTTTCACGCCGAAAGCAGACGACATAAAAACGTATGCAGGCTACGTGTACCTGGGTCTCGTGCCAGAGCTCGTGCGCTTTCGTCGGACCGGTACGTGTCGGGTGGATCAGGCGCTCGACAAGACGATGGAGCGCGTGCTCAGAAGCCAAGACTGAGCGCAGCGAGTGGAGACCTCAAAGCTTCTCGAAGTCGCCGAGCACGAACGATCTGTCTGCGAGCGCAGGCTCCGGGCCGTAGAAGCGAAAGAGCGAAAAGAACGGCTTGTCCTTCTCCGCGTACACCCAGTTTGGGGCTTTGCCGGCCGGCGCCTCCGGGCCAATGTACAAATCCACCGACCCGTCCGCGTTTTTCGCGAGCGCATCGTACGAGCTCAGCTCCACGCGTGGCGCCTCGCGAATGAAGCCGGCCGTCGATGCGTCGTACACCGTGGCCGCCCAGAACTGCTTTGCGGGGACCTTCGCCGGCACATGGAGTCGATACGTGTTTGCGCCGGAGAGCAGCTGTCCCGTTCGATCGCGCGTACCGATGAGGTACAGGGTCGCTTTGCCGAGCTCTTGGGGAGGCGCGCACGCCAGAAAAAACGCCAGGGCGCGGCTCTCGATATCCACCTTCCCATCGACGAGAAACGAAAATCCCGTTCGAACCCCTGCGTCGCTCGGGGTGTTCCACCTGCGATCGGGCCAAAAGGGCTCCCCCTCACGCGGTAGCCGCTCCACCAACTCTCGGTGCACTTGAGCCGCGGCCTTGGCGAGCTCCGGTTGCGGGTCGAAGCGCTTGCCCTTTTCGATGCCCAGGGTTCGGATGAACGCGAGCGTTGGGGCGTCTCGAGGCAAGGCGGGCTCTTCGTCCACCATGCGGGCAAGACTCGTGAAGAAGCTGCCGTCGTAGCGCACGATGCCGTCGAACAACTTGCCCGACATG
>JAEYVE010000248.1 GCA_023432025.1 Pseudomonadota bacterium | reverse complement strand
ATGCAGCGGTACTCGTCGTCCTCGTCGTTGACGTAGCCGCGAGCGCACACGCACTGGGGTGTTTCATCGTCGCGAAACACGCAGCGCCCGTGCTTGTCACAAGGATCCGTGGCCGCGTCACAGGGGGAAAACCCCGACTCGCTCTGCAGGACGAGGTCCTCTTCGCCGCAAGCGTCGCTCTTGCACTTGTCGAGGTCGATACGGGCCGTGACACACGCCGCCGTGAGACCGCGGGCGACGCAGCTGGTCGTTTGGTCACACGGGACGTTCAGACAGGGGTCCCGGAGATCGATACGCATCGTGACGGTGCGGCCGGGCAGAAAGCTGGCGATACGCCGCGCCACGATGCAGCCGTCGTAGCCGGACACGGCGTAACAGGTGTTGCCGGCGTCGCCGCCGTCCGGACGAATGCGGACCTCGACGGCGAATTCGCCGTTCTGCTCGGCCTTGGGCACCACCACGATGCGGCCCAGCGAACCGGTTTTTTCGTCGCAGGTCGTGGAGTTCGCGGCCGCGGCGCGATCTCCGAGCTCTCCGATCGGGCCGGCCGCGATGACGGCGCGATTGGGACACTCGAGGCCCTCGTAGTTCACCTCGACGATGACTTCCGTAGGGGCGTCCTCACAGGCCCACAACGTGACCAGCGGCAAACCGAGCAAGGCGAGCGTCGCGACGCGGGGGGTCTCGCGGAGTCGCTTCGGGGAGCCCGAACGGCGACGCGGTAGCTCAGTCTCGGAGGTAAGCATCGTCGCTTCCGATACTAAAGGGCCAGCGCGGAGCCAAGAGCCGCGCATGCGGCTCTCACGCGTCATCGATGCTTTGCAGGAAAACCGACTCTCCAGTAAGAGACCCCAGCTGTTCGAGCGTTCTCGAAGCGGTGCACGATGCCTGGATTGGAG
Organism: Pseudomonadota bacterium; assembly: GCA_023432025.1. Taxonomy (GTDB): domain Bacteria; phylum Myxococcota_A; class Polyangia; order Polyangiales; family Polyangiaceae; genus NIC37A-2. The sequence goes on along the minus strand of JAEYVE010000248.1, from coordinate 2,953 downwards.
CTACCCCCTGGGCTGGTTTTCGCGAAGCAGTTCCGTGTCGTGCGGCCCTTGGCGGCGGGAGGCATGGGCGCTGTCTACGTGGTGGAGCAGCTCAGCACCGGCAAGCAGCGCGCGCTCAAGGTGATGCTGCCCATGGCCGAGGGCTTCGACGGCGAGCGCCGCTTCGAACAAGAGGCGCGCACCAGCTCGCTCATTCCCAGCGAACACGTCGTGGACGTGATCGACGCCGGCATCGAGGAGGAGTCGCGCGTTCCGTGGATCGCGATGGAGCTGCTTTCGGGGCACTCACTCGAGGAGCATCTCGCGGGGCGAGCGCGTCCGAGCGTCAAGGAAACGTTCGACGTTCTTCGGCAGCTGTCGCACGCGCTGTCTGCGGCGCATGACTTGGGCGTCGTTCACCGTGACCTCAAGCCCGACAACTTGTTCTTGTCGAAGGCGAGCACGGGGTTGGCTCCCTTTCTCCTGAAGGTCCTCGACTACGGCTTGGCCAAGGTGGTCGAAGGCGGCGACTCGCGCAATACGTCCGTCATGGGCACGCCTCTGTGGATGGCTCCCGAGCAGACGCAGGCCGATGCGCCCATTTCATGCGCGACGGACGTGTGGGCCTTCGGGCTGATCGCCTTTCGCATGCTCACCGGCGTTCACTACTGGCGCAGCGTTTCCGGGGGCAGCCTGCAAACCTTCTACCGTGAGCTGTTGATCGACCCTCTGGAGCCCGCCGCCTCACGTGCGCTTTCGGTCGGTGGCGTCGCGCCGCCGAACGGGTTCGACGCGTGGTTCGAGCGCGCGGTGGCTCGCTCGCCGGGCGACCGCTTTCCTCACGCGCGCGAGGCGTGGAACGCGCTGCAAGCGGTGCTCGTTCCGGCGCTTTCCGACGCCGCGGACGACTCCGTGGGGTTCGAGCTGACGGGCTCTCTGAGTGTGCCGCCTCCGGAGGCGCTTCGGAGCTCGGAGCCGCCCATCGCTGCGCGCACGAGCGTAGCTCATGATTCGAGCACCCCGCCGAGCCCTCGGGGTGCGCCAAAGAACGCGCCTTCCCAAGGGCGCGCGTTCGTCCGTGCGGCGCTGGCGGCGACCGCCCTCTTGGGACTCGTCGTGGGCGGCGTCGTGCTGCTTCGGGCTTCGAGTGAGGAACCCGCGCAGCAGACCACTGCAGAGCCACCAGCGGTTTCGGCGGCGGCGAGCCCCACGCCTCGGGAGGACGCGGTTTCCGCCGGAGCGCGGACGGCATCGTCCGCGAGCTCGGCGCCGAGCGCCTCCGCGAACGTCGCCGAGACAGCCGTGGTGCGCCCGGTTTCCGCCCCCAGCGCGGCCCCCGCGGCCGCGACCGGAGCGGGGGTCAAGCCGCCTCTTGCGCCCCCCCGAAAGCCGGCGCGGCCTCCGAGCGCTGCTCCGAGTCCTTCTTCTTCTCCGCCGCCGGCCACGACCGGCGGGGGCATTCCCGATCTTTTGTGAGCTTTTTATGATGCGAGCGCCCTTGTTTCGTCGAGCCGCGGTTTGCTTGTCGATCGTGGCCCAGTCGTCCCTTTGTTTCCCGGTAGCGGCGGCCCCGCGCGCGGCCGCTTCGGAGCAGGCGCCCGTGACCGAAGCGGTTTCGCCCGAGGAGCTCGCCTCGAAGGCGGAAGCCGAGGAGGCCAAGACGCGTGGCGACGCGCGGTTCCGTGAGCGTAAGTACGCGGAGGCGATCGCCGCGTACGACGAGTCGTATCGGATCCATCCCGACGCGCGCGTGCTCTACAACAAGGGGCGCGCGTTCGAGGCGCTCGGCGAGCACGGGGCAGCGCTGGAGTCGCTGCTCGCGTTTCAGCGCGAGGCTTCGGCCGAGCTGCGGGCGCGGGTGGAAGGCCTGGACTCCCTGATTTCGGCGCAGCGCCAGCGGGTGTGCGAGCTTTCCGTGGTCGTGGACGTGGAGGGCGCCGAGGTGCGACTCGGGGATCGCATTTTGGGCACGGCGCCTTTGGCCGAAAAGATTCTGGTGAACGCGGGCTCGACCAAGCTCGTGGTACGAAAGGAGGGCTACTTCACCTCGTCGCGCGACGTAGCGCTCCCGGGCGGCGGGGTCGCCAGCTTCGACGTGACGCTGAAGTCCAAGGCGACGAACGCCAAGCTCAGCATCGCGAGCTCCGTGATCGGTACGTTGGTCAGCGTCGACGGGCGTCCTCTGGGCAACGCGCCGACGGAGATTGTGCTCGCCCCCGGAACGCACGCGGTGCTCGCGCGTCACGAGGGGCACCACGACGCGTCGATGCAGGTGGTGCTCGTCGCCGGACAAGATCGCAGCATCGTGCTCGACCCCGAAGAAAAGAAGCGCGCCCTCTACCAGGAGTGGTGGTTCTGGGGCGGCGTGGGTGTGGTGCTCGCCGGGGCCGCCGCGGCGGCGTTCGTGCTCTCGAATCAGCCGGAGCCGAGCGACGGGGATTTTTCGCCGAGCGCGATTTCGGCGCCGCTCGTTCGGTACTGAGCGGGAAGCGCTCCGCGGGAGCCGGCGGATTTCGCCGCGCGGTGCGGCTCTGCGGAGCGGCTGGAATCTGGACTACGGTGCGTTCCGCGGGAGCGGTCGGATTCTGACGTGCGGTGCGCTCCGCGGGAGCGGTCGGACTTCGCCGCGCGCTTTCGAGAAGAGAGAACCGAGCGAAGGGGACACGGGGTCGCTGTGAGCGCGCCGCCGTGGCGAGCACGAAGGGGCGGTCGTGGAACCGTTAGCGCGCCTTCAGGGTGAGCTCGCGGAGGCCCCTCCCTCGCGAGTGAAGTGACAGTGACGCCCTGCGCCAGGGCAGCTCGTAGGCGCGTTCCGTGACGAAGACGCGGAGCCCGAGCGGCAAGCGAGCTCCGGTGTGGGAGTCCACCAGCGTGGGCTCGCCAGCGAGGTAGCGCGCCACCGCGCCGGGCGAAGCGTCGTACGCGAGGTGGAGATCCTTTCGTTCGAACGAACGCTCGGCGTAGAGCCTGTGCA
>JAEYVE010000234.1 GCA_023432025.1 Pseudomonadota bacterium | reverse complement strand
CCAGGCGACAACGTGACGATGGAGATCACGCTGATTACGCCGGTCGCTTTGGAGACGCAGGCGCGTTTCGCCATCCGCGAAGGCGGCCGCACCGTCGGCGCCGGCGTGGTCACCAAGATCATCGAGTAAGCGAGCTCGGGGCGCGCGGCCTTCGGCCACGCGCCCCGGCAGAGAGCCCCACGGCTTCTCGTTAGGCACCCCCGAGTAAAAAAATGGCTGACGCGACGAAAATCCGAATCCGCCTCAAGGCGTTTGATCACCAGCTCCTCGACAAGTCCACGACGGACATCGTCGAGACGGCTCGCCGGACGGGCGCCCGTGTGGCAGGTCCCATCCCTCTGCCCACCTCGATTCGCCGCTACACGGTGCTTCGCGGTCCGCACGTGGACAAGAAGTCTCGTGAACAGTTCGAGGTGCGCACCCACAAGCGCCTCATCGACATTCTGGAACCGACCCCCCAGACCCTCGAGGCTCTCATGAAGCTCGACCTGTCTGCTGGCGTCGACGTCGAGATCAAGAGCTGAGGAAGGTCTCCATGGCAAAAGTCGCCGTATACAACTTGAAGCGCGAAAAGGTCGGCGAGATCGAGCTCGCTGACGAGGTCTTCGCGGCCGAGGTGCGTGAGCATCTCTTCCACGAAGTGGTCAACGCTCAGCTCGCGTCCCGTCGCGCCGGCACCCGTGCCGGCAAAGAGCGCGCCGCGGTCCAGGGCTCCAGCAAGAAGCTCTACAAGCAGAAGGGCACCGGTCGTGCGCGTCACGGTTCCATCCGCGCGCCGATCTACGTCGGTGGCGGTCGTGCTCATCCGCCCAAGCCGCAGGACTGGAGTTACCGTCCGCCGCGTCGCGTCCGCGTCTCCGCGCTGAAGAGCGCGCTCAGCCTGCTCGTCAAGGAAGGTCGCTTCACCGTCGTCGACAACATCGACCTCGGCGAGGTGAAGACCAAGAAGCTGGCCGAGGCGCTCGGCACGCTGCAGGCAGGCAACAAGAACCTCGTCGTCGACAGCAGCTCGAACGAGAATCTGCGCCTGTCGATTCGCAACATGAAGACCAACAACTTCCTGCCCCCCGAGGGCGTGAACGTCTACGACCTCCTCCGTCACGATCACTTGGTCGTGTCGAAGGACGCCGTGAAGGCGCTCGAAGCCCGCGTCTTGGGTAGCGGTACGGAGCAGAAGTCATGAGCCCCGAACAGGTCATCAAGCGCCCCATCGTCCTCACGGAGAAGGCGGCGCTGCTCAAGGAAGCCAACCAGGTCGTCTTCGAAGTCGATCTCAAGGCCAACAAGATCCAGATCCGTCACGCCGTCGAGCAGCTGTTCGGCGTCAAGGTGACGGAGGTCAACACGCTGGTTCAGCGCGGTAAGGTCAAGCGCATCGGTCGCGGCCCCGCCAAGCGCCCGAACTGGAAGAAGGCGATCGTCACGCTGCGCGCGGGCGACGACATTCAGTTCTTCGACGAGTCCGCCGACGCCGCGTCGGGGGAGACCAAGGAATAAGTCATGGCCGTTCGTTCCTTCAAGCCGACGTCCCCCGGCCGTCGCGCGTACACCTGCTCCGACTTCGCCGAGCTCACGACGGATCGCCCGGAGAAGGGCTTGCTCGAGAGCAAGTCCTCCTCCGGTGGCCGCAACAACTACGGCCGCGTGACCTCACGCTTCCGTGGCGGCGGTCACAAGCGCCGTTACCGCTTGGTCGACTTCAAGCGCAACAAGATCGGCGTGCCGGCCAAGGTCGCTCACATCGAGTACGATCCGAACCGCACGGCGCGCATCGCCCTGCTTCACTACGTGGACGGCGAGAAGACCTACATTCTGGCGCCCGACGGGCTCAACCAGGGCGACCAGGTCATCTCGAGCCGAAACGCGGACATCCGCCCCGGCAACTGCTTGCCGCTCCACGCCATCCCTGCCGGCACCACGATTCACAACATCGAGATGCGCAAGGGCAAGGGCGGCCAGCTCGTGCGTTCGGCCGGCGTGGCCGCGCAGCTGATGGCCAAGGACGGCGACTACGCGCAGGTCAAGCTGCCGAGCGGTGAGGTTCGCAAGATCCACATCGAGTGCCGCGCGACCATCGGTCAGGTCTCCAACGCGGAGCACCAGAACGTGGACCTCGGCAAGGCGGGTCGCGCTCGCTGGCTCGGTCGTCGCCCGCACAACCGTGGCGTCACCATGAACCCCGTCGACCATCCCATGGGCGGTGGCGAGGGTCGCACGAGCGGTGGTCGTCACCCCTGCTCGCCGTGGGGTCAGCTCGCCAAGGGCCTCAAGACCCGAAACAACAAGCGCACCGACGGCATGATCGTCAAGCACCGCAAGGCAAAGGGCTGATAGCAGATGGCTCGTAGCATCAAGAAGGGTCCGTTCATCGACGGTCACCTCGAGAAGAAAATCGAGACCGCGGTCGCGGAGAACTCGAAGAAGATCATCAAGACCTGGTCGCGTCGCTCCACGATCATCCCGGAGTCCATCGGCCTGACCTTCGCCGTGCACAACGGTCGCAAGTTCGTACCGGTCTTCGTGAGCGAGAACATGGTGGGTCACAAGCTCGGCGAGTTCGCGCCGACGCGCACCTTCCACGGTCACGCGGGCGACAAGAAGAAGAAGCCCGGCGGTCGCTGAGTGTGTGTAGAGCCGGTCGGCGTCGCCGCGGACCGGCTCTCGAGCACTCCGCTGCTTGCATGCCTGGACGCCCCTCGGTCGAAAGGAGCTCACCTCCGTTCGCCGGCGGGCGTCACTGGTTTCGGTCCTTTCGCCCTCCTCGCGAGGTCGAAGGCGGGACATGAGACCGAGCAACGCTCGAAATCGGGTCGGCTGCTCATGCGAACAGTGCGATTTTAGCTCACCGAGTGCCTTGCAGGTCTCGGATGGCTCTGATAGAGAGCGTTCCCCGGTTTTGGTGTCTTCAGCGTCGCCTCCAGCAGAGCCGCCGCAGGGACACCGAGGGGTCCACCTTCGGGGACCCCAGCTCCTGACCCCCCAATCCAGCTCGGTCTCCGACTGGTGCTCGATAACCCGCTAGGCGGCGTGCCTCGAAAGGCAAACCGAACCGGCAGTGAGTCGAGGGTAGGGTTCAAACGGAGAGCGTCGGCACCCTCGGGTCACCCGCCGCGAAGAATCTAGAACTACCGCGCACCACGGAGCCGAGCAGCTCTCGCTACTCGGGCTCACTCCACGGTTCGCATTGTCTCCGAATCGGGCTCCCTGAGAGGGATGCCTTCCCGGAACAGAACGTTCCGGTAGCGAGGAAACTGGCCGCCATGATCAGCACAGCCAAAGCGAATTTCCAGCGGATTGCCCCGCGCAAGGCGCGCGTGGTCGTCAACATGATCCGCGGGCGGAACGCCACGGAAGCTCTCCAGCTCCTCGAGTTCACGCCGAAGGCAGCCGCCCCCATCGTCAAGAAGCTGGTTGCCAGCGCATTGGCGAACGCCAAGGTGGTCCGCTCCGACGTGGATCCCGACACGCTCGTCATCAGCAAGGCGACCGTCGACATGGGCTCCAATACGCACCTGCGTCGGTGGCGCCCGCGCGCCATGGGGCGCGCGACCCAAATCAAGAAGGGCGTCAGCCACATCACCATCGAGCTCGATCAGCGCTGAACCCGTAGTTTATCGCGTCGAGGCCGCCCTCAGTTTTTCAGGCGATAGAGGCAAGTATGGGACAAAAAACTCATCCCTATGGTTTTCGTCTCGGAGTCATCCGGACCTGGACCAGCAAGTGGTACGAGGACAAGAACTACCAGAAGTGGCTTCACGAGGACATTCGCATCAAGCGAGCCGTGAAGCAGTACCTCTACAACGCCAACGTCGCTGGCGTCGAGGTCGAGCGCGCCGCCAACAAGGCGAAGGTCATCGTGTACACGGCGCGTCCGGGCATGGTGATCGGCAAGGGCGGCAAGGGCATCGAAGTTCTCAAGAGCGGCAACCTGAGCACGGCCGTCAAGGGTGAGACCAAGTTCCCCGGCGTGCAGTCGTTCACGGGCAACGAGGTGTTCATCGACGTGCAAGAGGTGCGCAAGGCAGAGACCAACGCGCAGCTCGTCGCGGAGAACATCGCGACTCAGCTCGAGCGCCGCATTGCCTTCCGTCGCGCCATGAAAAAGGCGCTCGGAACCACGATGAAGTTCGGCGCCAAGGGCGTGCGCATTCGCTGCGCCGGTCGCTTGGGCGGCGCCGAAATGGGTCGCGTCGAAACCTACCGTGAGGGTCGCGTTCCGCTGCACACGCTGCGTGCGGACGTGGACTACGGTCTGGCCGAAGCGCGCACGACCTACGGCGTCATTGGCGTCAAGGTTTGGATTTTCAAGGGTGAGGTCCTTCAGCGTAAGGCCCGCCGCATCCCGGAGTGAGGAATAGTCATGCTCCAGCCGAAGCGCACCAAGTGGCGTAAGCAAATGACCGGGACGAACGGCGGTACCGCATGGCGCGGTAGCGACGTCTCGTTCGGTGACTACGCCCTCCAAGCCACCGACCGACACTTTCTCACCGCCCGCCAGATCGAAGCGGGCCGTATGGCGATTCAGCGTCACGTGAAGCGCCAGGGCAAGCTCTGGATCCGCGTGTTCCCCGACAAGCCGCTCACCAAGAAGCCTCTCGAGGTCCGCATGGGTAGCGGTAAGGGAAGCGTGGAGCTGTGGGTCGCCGTGGTGAAGCCCGGCCGCGTGCTGTTCGAAATCTCAGGCGTCACCGAGGAAATGGCGCGCGCAGCGTTCAAGGTTGCCGCCGCCAAGCTCCCCGTCGCCACCCGCTTTCTCGCACGGAGCGCGCTGTAATGAAGGCCAAGGAACTGCAGGAGCGGTCGACCGAGTCGCTCGTCGAGCTCAAGAGCTCGCTCAAGAAGGATCTCTTCTCGTACCGCATGAAGAACTTCACCGGCCAGCTCGATGACACGAGCTTGCTCGGCAAGACGCGCAAGGACATCGCCCGCATCGAGGCGATCCTGTCCGCGCGCAGCGCTGAAGGAGGCCAGGCGTGAGCACCGAAAACACCACCCGTAAGGCGCGCATTCGCCGCCTCATCGGCCGCGTTCACAGCGACAAGATGACGAAGACCGTCGTGGTCGAGGTCATCCGTTACAAGCTGGACCCGGTCTACAAGAAGTACGTGCGCATTCGCACGCGCTACAAGGCCCACGACGAACAGAACGAGTACCGCGTGGGCGACCGCGTGGAAATCGTCGAGCACCGCCCGCTCTCCAAGGAGAAGCGCTGGAAGGTGAGTCGTCTCATCGAGCGCGCGGAGCTCACCGACGCCTGAGTGCGGCGCGAGAGCGCTAGAGGAGCCTCACAATGATTCAGACAGAATCCGTTCTTAACGTCGCGGACAACTCGGGCGCCAAAGTGGTGCAGTGCATCAAGGTGCTGGGTGGCTCGCGTCGGCGCTACGCCGGACTTGGCGACATCATCGTCGTCAGCGTCACGGAGGCCATGCCGAACAGCAAGGTGAAGAAGGGCAGCGTCGCCAAGGCGGTCGTCGTTCGCACCAAGCGCGAGAACCGTCGCGCGGATGGCAGCTACATCAAGTTCGACGAGAACAGCGCGGTGATCATCAACGCGCAGATGGAGCCCGTCGGAACCCGTATCTTCGGCCCGGTCGCTCGTGAGCTCCGCGGCAAGAAGTTCATGAAGATCATCTCGCTGGCACCGGAGGTGCTGTGATGGACCGCCTTCGCGTTGGAGATCAGGTCGTCGTCACGAGCGGTAACGACAAGGGCAAGCGCGGCAAAATCAGCCGTGTTCTTCCCGAGCGGAACGCCGTGATCGTCGAGGGTGTCAATCTGGTGAAGCGTCACGTCAAGGCGACGCAGCAGCAGGCTGGCGGAATCATCGAGAAGCCGGCGCCGCTCGCGCAGAGCAAGGTCATGCTTCTCGACCCGCAGACGGACAAGGCGACGCGGGTTCGTTACGAGCTTCGGGATGGCAAGAAGGTTCGCGTCGCCAAGAGTGGCGCGGTCATCGCTGCGGAGCAGAGCTGAGGCTAAATCATGAGCGAAGCTGAGAAAGTCCAGCCGCGCCTGCAGGCCAAGTACCGCGAGTCGGTGCTGCCCGGCCTCATCAAGCGGTTCGGTTACAAGAACGTGATGCAGGCTCCGCGGCTCGAGAAGATCGTGGTGAACATGGGCCTCGGTGAGGCCGTGTCGAACCCGAAGCTCATCGAGTCGGCCGTCAAAGAGCTCACCGCTATCACCGGCCAGAAGCCGGTGGTGACTCGCGCCAAGAAGTCGATTGCGACCTTCAAGCTGCGTGAGGGCATGCCTATCGGCGTCAAGGTCACCCTGCGCCGCGAGCGCATGTGGGAGTTCCTCGACCGCCTGGTTTCGCTGAGCCTCCCGCGCGTTCGCGACTTCCGCGGCATCAGCCCGCGGGCGTTCGACGGCGCCGGCAACTACACCCTCGGTCTCAAGGAGCAAATCGTGTTCCCGGAGATCGACTTCGACAAGGTCGACAAGATCAAGGGCATGAACATTACCGTGGTCACGTCCGCCAAGAGCAACGAGGAAGCCAAGGAGCTTCTCGGTAACCTTGGACTGCCTTTCAGGAGCTGATCGAATGGCACGCGCATGTCAGTGGGCGAAGATGAGTCGCCCCCCGAAGTTCTCCACCCGTGCAGTCAATCGCTGCCACGTGTGCGGTCGCTCGAAGGGTGTTTATCGTGATTTCAACCTGTGCCGGCTCTGCCTGCGCCAGATGGCGCTGCGTGGCGAGCTTCCCGGCGTGACGAAGGCGAGCTGGTGACACCATGATGACCGATCCGATTGCGGACATGCTTGCACGCATCCGTAACGCGGCGCTGGCCCGTCAGGAGCTCACGCGCATGCCGGCGAGCAAGCTGAAGAAGGCGATTGCCGACGTCCTCAAGCGCGAAGGCTACGTGGCCGACGTGCGCGAGGAGGAGTGGGGTCCCGAGAAGCGCAAGACGCTCACGGTGGTGCTCAAGTACAGCGCGGAGCGCCGTTCGGCGTTCCTCGGTCTGCGCCGAGTCTCCAAGCCCGGTCGCCGCGTCTACGTGGGCCACTCCGATATCCCCCGTGTGTTGAACGGCCTCGGCGTCTCGATCGTGAGCACCTCGCACGGGCTCATGACGGACAAGGAAGCCCGCCAACGGAAGGTGGGCGGCGAGCTCATCTGTGAGGTGTGGTGATGGCTGCTGAAGCGCAAATCAAGCTGTCCCGCGTTGGCAAGCGCCCGGTGTCGATTCCGAAGGGCGTCACCGTCAACGTCAAGGACACGAAGGTCGAGATCCAGGGTCCCAAGGGCAAGCTCCAGAAGGTGCTGCCCGAGGGCGTGGTCATCGCCAAGGACGGCGAGTCGCTCACCCTCACGGCGAAGGCGACCGGCGTCGACCATGCACGTCTTCAGGGCCTTGGTCGCGCTCTCGTGGCCGCCATGGTCAAGGGCGCTGCAGAAGGGTACGAGCGTATCCTCGAGCTGCACGGCACTGGTTACCGTTGCGAGCTCAAGGGCAAGGTCGTTCACTTCAACCTCGGCCTGTCGCACCCCGCAAGTGTGACGCTGCCCGAGGGCGTTGCTGCGACGATTCCCGCGGATTCCAAGGGTACCGTCCTCATCTTGAACTCTGCCGACAAGGAAGTCCTCGGGCAGCTGGCCGCTAACATCAAGCGCCTGCGTCCCTCGGAACCCTATGGCGGCAAGGGAATTCGCTACCGCGGCGAGAACATCCGTCGCAAGGCCGGCAAGGCGGGCAAGGGTCGCAAGTAAGCGAGCCCAAGCTAGCTCAACAAGCCGATTGTTCTCCAAGAGGCCGAGGAACGAACGATGTCTACAAAGCTCACGGGGCGCGAGCGCCGCAGGTTTCGCATCAAGAACAAGATCACCACGAGCAGCGAACGTCCGCGTCTCACGGTGTTCCGCAGCGCACGCCACATTTACGCCCAGGTCGTCGACGACGCGGGCGGGCGCACGCTGGCTGCTGCGTCGACGCTCTCGCCCGATCTCAAGGGCAGCCTGAGCGACGGCGACAAGACCGAGGCAGCCAAGAAGGTCGGCGCGCTCGTCGCGAAGATCTGCCTCGAGAAGAAGATCGACAAGGTCGTTTTCGACCGCAACGGTTACCTCTATCACGGACGCGTCAAGGCTCTGGCCGACGCGGCTCGTGAAGCAGGCCTACAGTTCTGAGAGACCGAACGATGGCATTCGAAAACTTCGACGACGACAAGCTCAAAGAGCGCGTCATTCACATCAACCGCGTGGCCAAGGTGGTCAAGGGCGGTCGTCGCTTCAGCTTCTCGGCGCTCGTCGTCGTGGGAGACGGCGAAGGTCAGGTCGGCGTTGGGTTCGGCAAGGCCAACGAGGTGCCCGAGGCGATTCGCAAGGGCAACGAGCGGGCTCGCAAGAACATGTTCAAGGTCCCGCTCGTCGGCCGCACCATCCCGCACCAGATCGTCGGGCACGTCGGCGCCGGTAAGGTCCTGCTGAAGCCTGCCGCTCCCGGTACGGGCGTCATCGCGGGCGGTCCGGTGCGCGCGGTGCTCGAGTCGGCGGGCGTCCACGACATTCTCACCAAGTGCATTGGCACCACCAACAAGCACAACGTGGTGCACGCCACCATCGCGGCGCTCGCAGCGCTGCGTACGGTCGAGGCGGTCGCTGCGGCTCGTGAGATCGAGGCGTCTGTCATCGCCGAGGATTACCCAGTTGCCGTGACGGCGGCCAAGTCGAACTTGGCTCAGACGGGGAGCGCGACATGAGCAAGCGTTTGCAAGTCACCCAGCGCAGGAGCACGTTTGGTCAGCCGGAACCTCAGCGTAAGGTTCTTGCTGGGCTCGGCCTGCGCGGCATCCACAGGTCCGTGGTCGTGGACAACACGCCCTCGTTCCGCGGCATGATCAAGAAGGTCATTCACCTCGTCGATGTGACCGAGGTCGATGCGAAGGATCTCGGCAAATGAGCGAAATTCTTTCCCGCTTGAGCCCGCCTGCCGGCGCGGTCAAGGTGAGTCGTCGCGTCGGTCGCGGCACGGGTTCGAACGTGGGCAAGACCTGCGGTCGTGGCCAGAAGGGCCAGAAGGCTCGTAACGGCGGCAACATCGGTAAGCTGCACTTTCAAGGCGGTCAAACGCCGATGCAGCGTCGCTTGCCGAAGCGTGGCTTCCGCGTGCCCTTCCCGGTGGAAACCGTGTCGATCAACGTGTCGCTGCTCGAGCGGTTCGCCGCTGGCGCCACGGTGAACGAAGAAGCGCTGCGCGAGGCTCGCCTCGTGCAGGGCGCCGGTGAAGTGCGTATCAAGATCCTGGGCGAGGGACAGCTGTCCAAGAAGCTCACGGTTCACGCGCACAAGTTCAGCCAGGCGGCCGTGGAAAAGATCCAGGCGGCTGGCGGTCAGGTCGTTACCCTCGGGGACGAGCAGAAAGCGGAAGGCTGAGCGACGGCGCTCTCGGGTGCGGTCGTTCGCTGAAGAGCGCCGGTTGCGGACCCTCGGGGTCTTCTTCCGGCGCACGCCTCTTCAGGCCTTTTCGACGCCGCCTTGCACGTAGCCCCTTGCGCAACAGCCTCGACGACCCAAGCCTTAGCCACCATGTCGATTTTTCGCGGCTTCTCCAACATCGGCAAGATGCCGGAGCTCCGACGGCGGATTGTTTTCTCGCTGTCGGTCATCGCGATTTATCGCGTTGGTGTCTTCATCACGACTCCCGGCGTCGACCGCAGCGTGATGAAGAGCCTCGTGCAGCAACAGGGCGGCCTGCTCGGCCTCATGAACCTGTTCTCCGGTGGCGCCCTCGAGAACCTGTCCATCTTCGCCCTCGGCATCATGCCGTACGTCTCGGCGAGCATCATCCTGCAGCTCCTCGGCATGGTCTCCAAGACCATCGAGGAAATGCGCAAGGAAGGTGAGGCCGGACGCCGCAAGCTGGAGCAGTACACTCGCTACGGCACCATCGTCCTGAGCATCGTGCAGGGTATGGCGATGGCCACCACGCTCGAAGGCCAGAGCATGAGCGGTCAGGGAGACCTGGTCGCGAACCCGGGCTGGGGCTTCCGCGTCATGACGGTGCTGACGCTGACCACCGGCACCGCGCTCATCATGTGGCTCGGTGAGCAAGCGACGGAGCGCGGTATCGGTAACGGTACGTCGCTCATCATTTTCGCCAGCATCGTCAGCGGCATTCCGAACGGCCTCGTCAGCTACTGGGCGAGCGTCAACGGCGAGATTCAGCCGTTGACCGCGGCGGCCGTGCTTGGTGTCTTGCTCGTGAGCGTGGCCACGGTCGTGTTCTTCGAGCGCGCGCAGCGCAGAATTCCGATTCAGTACGCGCGTCGTCAGGGAGCTCGCCGCATCTACGGGGGAGAAACGGCGCACCTGCCGCTCAAGGTGAACATGGCCAGCATGATCCCGGCCATCTTCGCGTCGAGCTTGCTCGTGTTCCCGGCCACTCTGGCCAACTTCAACATTCCCGGCATGCAGGCGTTTAGCGGTCTGCTGAACCGCGGCGATTGGGTGTTTCACACCATGTTCGCCGCCTTGGTCGTCTTCTTCTGCTTCTTCTACACGGCGGTCACGTTCCAGCCGGTGGACGTCGCGGAGAACCTCAAGAAGCAGCAGGCCAACATCCCCGGTATCCGTCCGGGTCGCCAAACGGCGGAGTATCTCGAGGCCATCGTCAAGCGCCTCACGGTGGGCGGCGCTGCGTACGTTGCGGCCATCTGCGTCATTCCGGCCGTGATTGCGCAGTCTTTCCGCGTTCCCTTCCAGTTCGGTGGCACCAGCTTGATGATCGTCGTGGGCGTGGCGCTCGAGACGGTCAACCAAATTGAGGCGCACTTGATCACGCAGAGCTACGAGGGCCTGACGGGCCCGAAGATCTCGCGACTGAGCGGCAGGAGGCCGGCATGAGACTCGTACTGGTGGGGCCGCCCGCAAGCGGCAAAGGTACCCAGGCGAACGTGCTGACGGAGCACCTCGGGGTGCCCAAAATTTCGACCGGTGACATGCTCCGCGCGGCGCGCGCTGCGGGCACCAAGCTCGGGAGAGAAGCCGAGACGTTCATGAATGCCGGCCAGCTGGTCCCCGACGAGGTCGTCATCGGGCTGGTGGACGAGCGACTGAACGAAGCGGACGCGAAGGCGGGCTTCATTTTGGACGGGTTTCCACGGACGGTCCCGCAAGCGGAGGCGCTTGCAGCGCTGCTCGAGCGTCGTGGTACCGCTTTGGACGCCGTCGTACAGATCGACGTGCCGCGTGAGCTCTTGATGGAGCGGGCCACTCTGCGCCGGACCGACAAACGGACTGGACAGATCTATCACCTCAAATATAATCCACCCCCCCCCGGCGCCGACCTCGAGCATCGAGTCGACGATCGGGAGGAGACGGTCGGTACGCGTCTCGATCAGTACGACGCCATGACCGCCGCGCTTCTGCCGCACTATCAGAAGCAAGGGCTCCTTCGGCGCATCGATGGCGTCGGGGACCCGAAAAACGTAACTGAGCGGCTGCTCGCCGCGCTGGGTGACCCGACGCAGGGCAAAAACGCTCAGGGTCAGGGCTCGTAAGAGAACCCACGGCGAGCCCCAGGCTGACCCCGGTCAGCTTGGCTCGCGCCCGCCGAATCGGCGATAGTGGCGCGAGGCGGACCCGCAGAGGACGATGGAGTCGAATCGCCCCAAAGGCTTGGAGGAATCGTAACGGAAGGCAAAAGTAGAGTTGGCGGCGTGATCGTCGAAGTACGGCCCAAGGCGCTCTTTCGAGTGCGCCTCGAGGATGGCAGAACCATCCTGGCGGGCGCGTCCAGAGAGCTTCGACATGCCATCGTCCGCTTGCTCGTCGGTGACCGAGTCACCGTGGAACCCAGCCGTAACGACCCCAACCGGGGACAAATCGTCGAGAAGGCCTGACGGCCCGCAGAGTCAAGGAACAGTCGTCATGAAGGTGCGTCCGAGCGTCAAGAAGATCTGTGAGAAGTGCAAAGTCATTCGTCGCCAAGGTGTGGTGCGGGTGATTTGCGAGAACGCGCGTCACAAGCAGCGCCAGGGTTAAAAGGAAAGACGGAAGAATGGCACGTATCGCTGGTGTTGACCTGCCCCGCCGCAAGGCGATCGCCTACGCGTTGCCGTATATTTACGGCATCGGTCTGAAGACCGCGCTCGAGATTTGCGCAAAGGCCGGCGTCCCCGAGGACCGCAAGGTCGACGAGCTGAGCGACGCCGACGTCAAGTCGCTGCGTGACACCATCGAAGCCGGCTACAAGGTCGAGGGCGATGCTCGCCGCGACGTGCAGCAGGCCATCAAGCGTCTGATGGATCTCGGGTCGTACCGCGGTCTTCGTCACCGCAAGGGCCTCCCGGTCAACGGTCAGCGTACGCACACCAACGCGCGTACCCGCAAGGGCCCCCGCAAGAGCTTGGCGCGTCGCGCCTAAGGCCGAAGGCAAGCGAGAAATCTAGATGGCTACTTCCAAGAAGCGCGCTCCGCGCAAGGCCGCCAAGAAGAACATCCACGCCGGGATCTGTCACATCCGGTCGACCTTCAACAACACGATCGTGACCATCACGGACGTGAACGGCAACGCGATTTCCGCGGCCAGCTCTGGTTCGCGTGGCTTCAAGGGCTCGCGCAAGAGCACGCCCTTTGCCGCTCAGCTTGCCGCTGAGGAGGCTGGTCGGCGCGCGATGGAGCACGGCATGCGTTCGGTTGCCGTGTTCGTGAATGGCCCGGGCGCCGGTCGTGAGAGCGCGCTGCGCGCTCTGCAGCAGGTCGGCTTCCGCGTCACGATCATTCGTGACGTGACGCCCATTCCGCACAACGGCTGCCGCCCGCCGAAGCGTCGCCGCGTGTAATCTGCGCCGCTTGCGCCGTCCTAGCCGTACTCGGTTGGGGTCGGCGCCGGGCGTGTTTCTAGTTTCTGAGCGTCCGCACGTCGGGCGCTGCGTGAGGGTCCGACTTTCGAGACGGACTCTTGCCACCGCGGGCAGACTGCGGAGTTGGCTCGAGGAGCGGGTTCCTCGACTGATTCGGGACGGTCGCGCGAAACCCCGCCGAGGGCTCGACGAGAGCCTGAAGCACAAGGCCCAGAAAGAGCAGAAAGCAGAGACATGGTCACTCAAATGATGAGCCGCAATTGGCGCGATCTGATTCGTCCGAAGGCGATCCAGATCGAAACCGAGAGCGCGACCGAGTTCTACGGCAAGTTTACCTGCGAGCCGCTGGAGCGGGGTTTCGGGATCACCATCGGTAACTCGCTGCGCCGTATTCTGTTGGCCTCGCTGCAGGGCGCTGCCATCACGGCGGTGCGCATCGACGGGGCGCTGCACGAGTTCACCACGATGCCGGACGTCGTCGAGGACGTCAGCGACATCATCTTGAACCTCAAAGAGGTCGTTTTCCGCGCGGAGTCGCCGAAGACGTACACGGTCCGCGTCGAAAAAGAGGGGCCGGGCGTGGTCACGGCCGGCGACATCACGCTGGTGGACGGCCTGTCGGTGCTGAACCCGGACCACGTCATCGCGACGTTGGACAAGAAGGGTCCGTACTCGATGGAGTTCACGGTCAACGTGGGGCGCGGCTACGTGCCCTCGGACCGCAACAAGAGCCCCACGATGCCGATCGGTACCATTCCGATCGATGCGCTCTTCTCGCCGATCCGCAAGGTGAACTACACCGTGCAGAACGCGCGCGTCGGGCAGCAAACGGACTACGACAAGCTCGTGCTCGAGGTGTGGACGAACGGCGCCGTGCGCCCCGGAGACGCGGTGGCCTTCGCTGCCAAGATCCTGAAGGAGCAGCTCTCCATCTGGATCAACTTCGAGGAAACGGACGACACGTCGTATCAGGCTTCCGGCGGTGAGGACGAGCCGCTCAACGACAACCTGTTCCGCTCGGTCGACGAGCTGGAGCTGTCGGTGCGCTCGGCCAACTGCCTGCAGAACGCGAACATCGGCCTCATCGGTGAGCTGGTGCAGCGCACGGAGCAGGACATGCTGAAGACGAAGAACTTCGGCCGTAAGTCCCTCAAGGAAATCAAAGAAATCCTGTCTACGATGGGCCTTTCGCTCGGCATGAAGCTCGACGGCTGGCCGACGATGCTCGAGCGCTGGAAGCAGCAGCAGGCGGCAGGCTGACCTAGGATGGAGGGTCCCCAGCGGGATCCTCCTCCCGAGAGAATTCGGAATCTGGCCGACGAAGCTCGGCGCTAGTAGGAGCGAGTAACCATGCGACATGGAAAGTCAGGGCGGCAATTCAGCCGCAATACGAGCCACCGGCGAGCCATGCTCCGCGCCCTCACGGCCAATCTCATTGCGCACGAGCGCATCGAGACGACGGACGCGAAGGCCAAGGAGCTGCGCCGCGTTGCAGAGCGCGTCATCACGCGCGCGCGCCGTCTCGGGGACGTCGCCTTCACGCCGAACGACAAGCTGAGCCTCGCCGATCGCGCGCGTCGCTTGGCCGCACAGCAGCAGGTGGGCCGCTTCCTGCAACGCTTCGGGATGATCGACAAGGACGGCGAGTCCACCAAGGTCGACCTCATCGAAAAGGTGTTCGTTGATCTGGCCAAGCGCTTCAAAGATCGTCCGGGCGGCTACACCCGCATCGTCAAGGTGGGTAACCGCCGCGGCGACAACGCGCCGATGTCCATCATCGAGCTCGTGGGTCCGGCCGAGTCGAAGTAAGAGCTCTGAGAGCTCCTGAGAAAAACCGGTGGCGTACGCTGCCGGTTTTTTCGTTTGTGTCGAAGGAGGCCTGTCGCGGCATCAGCGGTTTGGAGCGGCCGCGCTCAACGCTCTTTCGTGGCCGGAGGCGCCGCGGCGGGACGTGGACCGGCCTCGGCGGGGCAGCTTGGATCTGCTTTCGCCTGGACGGAGAACACGCCGCCTACGGCGGGGCGAGTGAGCGAGGAATAGAAGCCGTCCGGGGGCGGGGTGGTCTTGGGGAGTGGGGGCAGCGTGACGGCGCGATCGAAGAGGGCGATTTCGGAGAGGTAGTGGCGCATGGTGCCCGGGCGCTTGGGACGCACGCGGACGTAGCGGACGGGCGTAGGGGCGAGCGGAACGAGCCGTGTGAGGTGATGTTTGGCTGGGCTTCGGGTGAGCTCGCCGAGGGGCGTGTAGACGCGGCCGTCAGGCGAGCCCTCGAGCAGAAATTGGTCCGCGGCGTCCGCCTGCACCAGGGCCGTCACGAGACTGCGCGGCGCGCCGAGATCGAGCGTGAGCTCGGGGCAGCCTGCGCTCATGGCGGCGCTGACGGGCGTGAAGACGTGGGTGCCATCCGGCACCAGCTTGCCGTCCAGGGCGCGTTCTGGAGCCCACACTCCGCGCGCCTGCGCGATACGGAGCGGCAGGGCTCCTTGGAGCGGGAGGGCAAGGACGCCGACCAGCGAGTCCAGGCGTTCTTCGGGAACCAACGTGCCCGGTCGCGTGGCGACGACGAACGCCCATGCGTCGATGCGGACGACGGGGTCGTCCGCCGTGAGAGCGCGCAGGGTCGTGTCGGCGTTTGGCGCTGGAGCGGACGGGGACGGGGACGGGGCGGTCCAGGGACGCTGCGCGAATACCCAGCGACTCAGCTCGTGCTGGCGTGCAGCGACGCCGCGGACGACTTCGGTTTCGTAGTGACCGAACACGCTGGAGCTCAGCGTGGGCAGAGGCACGTGCGTCAGCACGTCTTCCGGTCCCAAGACGGCGCGCCGGAAGGGATCGAAGTGGCGACCGCTCGCCGTGACCGCGTCGACGATGAGCATGCGGTCGCTCGTGCCCGGATCGGGAGAGAACATCATCCAGGGCTGAGAGAGGTGCAGCGACGACGTGACTGTCATGACGGCCGCAGGCAGCGGCAGCGCGGGAAGCGCCAGCAGGAAGACGTCTCGCGTGACGCGCGCTGCGCCCAGGTAGACGAGAGTCAACGCGGCGAAGAGCTCGAGCACATGACGTCGGGGCGTGCGCAGGATTAGTCGGCCTGGCGATGCGCTCTTGGGGTGCCACAAGAGCGGCAAAAAGCAGCCCATGGCGGTTCCCCAAACGCCAATGTCCATCGTGAGCGCGATGCCGCCGTGAAGCGTGATGATGAGGACCGCAGCTAGCGCGTGGAGCTTGCGACGCGCCCACGGCGACAGCAGCAAGAAGGGCAAGAGCCCTTCCACCACCAACGTGGCGTACGAAAAGAACGCCAAAAGGCGCGGCGGCGCGTCCGCGAGAGACGCGCCCAGAGGTGAAACGAACGTTACCAGGTGGAGCGCGCGAGCCGCTGCAGAGCCGTCTTGCCAGGGCTCTCCGGTTTTGCAGATGCACCCGAACGCATAGATGGTCGCCAGCTGCACGAGCAGCAGCGGGTAGAACGCGCTGCACACCGACGTGGGCCGAGCTTTGCCGTCGTCCGCGGAGACGCGACGCTTGGCGAGCCACGCGTCGACGGAGCCCACCTCGGCGAGCGGCAGAGCCATCGCGTAGAGAGCTTGGAGGTGCAGGACGACCTCTGCGCCGCTGGCGGCGAGCGTCGCCCGTGCTTCGAGCACCCAAAGCGCGGGCAGAAGCAAGTAGCGCACGACTCGCATGCCGAAGCCCACGAGGAAGGCGAGCGACACCAAGAGCACGAGCGCAAAGACAACGTGTACGGCGACGCCGCCGTCGACCCACGCGAGCGGGCCCAAGGCCCAGGAGGGGCCGCCTTGGCCCGCGACCGTATAAAACCCTTCCTCGGAGTAGAGGAGACCTGCGTGGGGCCACCGGCGAAGAACGCTGTAGACGGTCGCGGCGCCGAGAAAAACACGCCACAGGGCGAGGCTTTGCAACGAAACCGTCGCGTAGCGTTCCGCCGCACGCATCAGACGATTGGGTAAGAAAGACATCGACTCGCGGTCACGAAAAAAGCTCACGCCCCGAAAACCGAAGAAGTCGCCCACAACGAGCGTTGCAGGCGACTTCCAGTTCGGTGAGCGCGGAGCTCACGGAGAGCAGCGCTTTTGCCGAGTCTCGCTCAGGGCGAGACGTTCGCGATGACGTTCGGATTGATGATGTTCGGATTGATGACGTTCGGGTTGACGACGTTCGGGTTGACGACGTTCGGGTTGATGACGTTCGGGTTGATGATGACGCACGTCGTGTCCCGGCACGTACCCGAGCAACAATTCGGTAGAGCGCTGGTGCAACCGTCGTCGGTTACGCCGTTGGGCTGATCGTTTTCGCACTCCCGACAATCGTACGCACCCGTCAGCTCGTAGCAGAAGGGCGTGGCCGTTCCGGCACAAGGGTTGATGCCCGTGGGAACGCAGCTGCCGTCTTCGCACTTTCCGACGACACCGTTGCAGAACAACGCGTCGTTGGGGCACTCCGTGCCGTCCGTATCACGGTCGTCCGAGCCGTTTTCGGTCGTGACCGAGCTCTTACACATGCCTTGCTCGCACGCGTACGAGGTCCTGGTGCGGCTCTTGGCGCCGGTCTTGTCACACACGTTGTCGAACGTGGGGTCGGACCACTCGCCGAGCTCGTCCTCCGGGCAGTGCTCGTTCTTCGTACACTCGCAGGCGTCTTCTGCTTCGTTGCACGCTTGACCCGACTCGCACGGGGTCCCGGCGTGATCCGTACACTTTCCGTTGTCGCACTTGTCTGCGCCGTTGCAGTAGAGCCCGTCGTTACACTTGGTGCCGGTGCGCGGCACGCCACACTTCCCGGTTTCCGGGTTGCAGATGTCTTCCGTGCACGGGTTGTTGTCGTTCGGGCACTCGACGTCGTCGCAGTTGACTGCCGGTCCGCCGGCCTCGCCCTTGCCACCACCGGTTCCTTTGCCGCCCTTGCCGCCTTCGCCTTTGCCACCAGTTCCGGTGCCTTTTTCACCAGCGCTTCCGCCAGTGGCTTCCGAGCCGGACGAGGAGTCCGAGCCACCGCAAGCGCCCATGAATGAAACCGTCGTCGCAACGACTCCGGCCAAGACCAAGAAACCGAATGGCGTCTTTTTCATTTGCGTACTTTCCAAGCGAGCAATGCACGAAGGAGCCCGCCCCACGACCAGTCGTCGTGGCGGAGGGTGCTCACAGTCCCATCCAACGTGCCCCATCCATGTTGGATTCGGCGTCTCGCGTCAATAGCGGTGTGCGGCCTCCAGCCTCCGCCGGTTGACAGCGCAACTTCATTAGGTCGCGAGGACCGCTTCCGCGGAGCCCTCGGGCGCAAAACAGAGGTTCCGAAACGGGCAATGAAAAAGCCAAGAACCCGAGCGCGGCTACCGGCACGGATTCTTGTCGTATTTCAATGAATTATCTGTTCCGAGGGAGGCGGTTCGGTGGCGTGGCGTCGAGCCGGTCCCTTGCGGGCCCGTCGACGTTTTCGGACGGTCCCCCTCGGGGCTCAGTCGCACTCGAGGGCTTCGGGGTAGCGAGTGGCGCCGACGAACGGCTCCAAGTCGTTCGGTGGCGCGAAGCGGGACCGCTCGTTCATGACCAGATCTCCCGCGCCGGCCGGCTCGACCTCGAAGGCGCGTAGGGGGGCGTTGCCCGCCCCTCCCATGCCGCCGTCGAGGTTGAAGGCAATGGCGGAGCTACCAAAGGGCTCCCCGTACAAGAGCGCGCCTTGGCCGAGCTCGATCGATTCACGCAGACCGGACTCGAGGTGGAATGCGACGAGCGCCGTGTCCTCGGCAGTCCGAACGAAGCCGGCTTTTTGGCACTCCACCAGATCGAAGCCGGTGATGTTGTCGTCCGTGAGCTCGTTGATACTGAAGACCGTCGAGTTTCCGGGGTCGTCCGCCGGAAACACCCGCACTTCCACCTGGGTGGCCGGGCGCATGGAGTACATGGCGGCGTACACTTTGTTTTCGATGCGGCTCGCCGCGAAGCGCGGGGTGCCGCTGAAGTGGTCGACCACCGCGCCCTCGCCGTCCACCAAACGGCTCGAAACGAACACCGGCTGGGCGAAGAGCTCGCAATCCGCGTCGCAGTTGCGGCCCATCATCAGATCGAGCGCGCCGCCTTTTGCTTCCGGATCGGTGTCCGAGCCGCGCTTGCCGACCAAGCCGATGTAGCGTTCGCCATCCGAAGCGGTGCGCGTTGCAAGCTCCTCGATTTTCTCCAGGTTCGAGGTGTCCAGCACCGTGAGAGCCTCGCGTGTGGTCCCCGATTCGACCTTGTACGAAAGGTAGGCGAGGCGGTCGTTCAGCACGACGAGGTGGTCCGCGCGCGGCGGCGGCAGGCCGCTCACCTTGCTGACCACGCTCCAGCTCTTTTTGGCGTCGTCGAAGCGACGCACCTCGAGATCCGCCGTGCGCGTCGGCTGCGCGGGGAACTTGGCGGCCGTAAACACGAACCAAACGTAGCGTCCCGGCGCTTCGTCGTACGCGAGGGCGGCCACCGGGAGATCGACGCGCTCGAGCTCTTCGCCGGTGTTCGTCGCGAGCGCGGACAACACGCGTTTGCCGTTGGCGTTGGCTCCCAGCACGAACAGGCCGCGCGAGGGGGCCACCACGGGCGCGCCGCTCGTGCCGCCGGTGTTCGAGCCGCCGGTGTTTCCGGGAGCACCACCCAAGCTGCCGCCCGTTCCGTTGTTCCCGCCGCTTCCTCCGACGTTGTCGGAAGAAGCGTTCAAGAGCTCTTCGGGGCTGTTCACGAGCGAACAGCCGTAGGCCAGCAGAGCGGCCAACACGATGGACGAAATGTACGAGCGTCGCATCTTGGAATACTCCTGCCCGAAGGCGATCAGAACCGACCCCACAAGGTCATGCCGGCGCCGTGGGGACCTGCCGTAGGAGACCACCGGAGCGCCGTTTCCTGCGGGGTAACGACGGGGCGCGTGAAGTACAGGTAGCTGGTGACGGCTGCGCCGACGACAGCGCCGCCGATGAGCACGTCCGTGACGAGGTTCAGCGTTTGCGTCTGATCGCGCAGGTCTCCGGCATTCGCCGCGCCTTGCTCGTTTGCCGACTCGAAGTCCTTGTTCTTACCGAGAGCCAGCACGCCCGTGACGACGGCGCCAGCGGCGAGCGCGCCCGTAGCGGCCATGCCCACGTAAACGCTCGTGGGCGTGGGGCGCTCGGCGGGAGCGGCGGAGCCCGAGCTGTTCGCTGGAGCGAGCACGACCTTCCGGAGCTCGAAGGTGTGCGAGGCGGACGAACCCGCTGCGGCGTCCACCTCCCACGTTTGCTCCTCGTAGCCGGCGAGGCGCGCCGTGATTCGGTGCAAGCCGGAGCGCACGCGCAGCACCGTGGGGCCTTCGCCCGCGTCGTACTTGTTCAAGACGGTGTCACCGCGATTCGGTACACGCTGGTCGACCAAGCTGGCGCGTGCGGGCACCGTCAGAATGGTGAGCGTCACCAAGCCGGTGCGCACCGTCGCCAGGTCCCGCTCCACTTGCGCGCGTTCGGTGGGATCCAGCTGCTCGCCCCCTTCGGCGAGGTACTTCTCGAAAGCGTCGACGGCTTCGCCGTCCCGCTCCAGCTTCATGGCGCTGAGCCCCAGATTGCCCAGGATTTTCCAGGAAGGAGAAGCAGCGTAGGCAGCCTTGAACTCGCGGTAGGCTTCCTCGTAACGAGCGCCGTCCGGATCCTGGAGAAAGCTCACGCCGGCGCGAAAATGCTGCCGTGCCTTATCCGAAATTTCACCGTCAGCGTGAGCGACGCTCGGTAGGAGCGTCGCCAACGTGAGTGACAAAACCGTAACGAGTCCCGAGATTCGACCCAGGCGATTGAGCGGTCGCACCAAAACCTCCTCCAAGCACCCCGGCGTACAGGGGCGGATGCTCCAACTAACATAAGATGGTGACGAGTTGGGCGGAGAATCGCGCGTCCGCGGCCTTCGCGCTCACTCGCGAGGAGGCTTCGAGCCTTCGTCGACGTCGGGTGATTGCGGGGAGTCGGGCGGTTCGTCCGCATTGGGGCGCTCGCCGGAGTCGTCGGTGCGAGGTTGTGGGAGCGTTTTCGTGCGCTCGGACGGGAGCTCGTCCTGTGGGGGCTCGTCGTCGGGGACGGTTTCGTCTGCGGGAGCGTCCTGTGGGGGCTCGTCG
>JAEYVE010000176.1 GCA_023432025.1 Pseudomonadota bacterium | reverse complement strand
ACTCGGTGGCGGGTTAGGGGGTGGAGCGGCCTGACGGGGGCTCCACGCGCTAACGACGCTCGACTCTGCGGCGTCGCGCGATGCGGCCACGCAGCGTCGCGCGATGCGGCTGCGGGACGGCGCCGCGGGCGCGAGGCGCATGATGCTGGCCCGCGGGAGCGGACGCGCTTTTGGCGGCTCCGTCGAGGCCCGGCGGAGAGCGGGTTTTCAGCGGCGCAGGCCGGAAGCTCGCACCTTGGTTTCCAGCGCGCGGAAACGCTGTGCGAGCGCGCGGACCAAGGCGCCCGTCCAGCCGTCCACGCCGAGGCCGTCTTGAAGGGTGCGTTGATCGAGGACGAGCACGGTCGCCGAGTCGATGGCCGCTACGGTGGCTGCGCGAGGCTCGTCCAAGAGGAGCGCCATTTCTCCGAAGACGTCTCCGGGGCCCATTTCGGCGAGGGTTTCTTGCTCGCCACTGGGCAGCGTACGGTACGCGCGCACGCGACCGCTCACGATCATGAACGCGGTGTGCCCGGCGTCTCCTTCTCGCACGATGACTTGACCGGCTTCGAACACCTTGCGCGGGAGGTGCAAGCCGCCGCGCAGGAACTTGCGTACGTCCTCCTGCAAAGCAAGAACGCTCGGATAGCGATCCTCGGGGCGCGGCGCGACGGCCTTGTCCACGATGCGACGGATGCGCGCGGACACGCCGATGCCCGCGGCGGCTTCGTCGATGGGAATGACTTGGCCCTTCACGGCGCGCGATAGCGCGGCGTGCGCGTCGTTACCCTGACCGTACGGGTGACGACCCGACACGATTTCGTAGAGCACCGCGCCCAAGCCGAACACGTCGCTGCGTTCGTCCATTTCCTGCGGATTGCCGCGCGCCTGCTCGGGCGCCATGTACGTGGGCGTGCCCACCGCGCCGGGGGCGTTCATTTGCGACATGGCTCCGGAAGCGGGCTGGGTTTTGGTGAGGCGCGCCAGGCCCCAATCCATCAAGTAAACCTGGCCGAAGTCCGAGACCATGATGTTCTCGGGCTTGATGTCTCTGTGAATGACGCCCCGGTAGTGGGCGTAGGCGAGCGCGTCGCAGACCTTGAGGAAGATTTCGAGGCCGTCGGTGAGGCGCTCGCTGGAGCCGGGTTGGCGCGAAGGATGGCGAAGCCAGCGGTCGAGGTTGACCCCGCGCACGAGCTTCATGGTGAAGTAGGGCACGCCGTTGTCGCCGATGGCGAGCTCGTGGACGGGGACGATGTTCGGGTGCTCGAGCTGCCCCGTGATTTGCGCCTCGGCGATGAAGCCGTCGCGGTAGAACGGCTCCTCCGCCATGGTTTTGTCCAGGCGCTTGAGCGCCACGTGACGCAGCAGGTTGCGGTCCGTGGCGGGATGAATGCGGCCCATGCCGCCGCGCCCGAGCTCGCGGAAAATGCGGAGGTGAGACGGCGTGGGGATGCCTTCTCGGGCGGCCTCGGAGGGCGAAACGTCGTGGTCACCCCCGGCAGGGATGGACTCGATGACGTAGACGGGATGCGGGTTCGTGTCGCGTTCCTCGGCCATGCGGGCGCAAGCCTACCACGCACGGGCACGACCCCGGGAGCTTTCCGTGGGGGCTCTCGCTTTGGACGCTGGGATCGAGCCGAGCGCGCTCAGCCCCTGGGGCAGGCGAGGGGCAGGAGGTTCTGGCCGGCGAGGTGACCGAGCGACACGCGCTCGGTCACGGCGCGGCCAACGCGCTCGAGGTAGTCGGCGCGGGACACCTCGAAGGCGCCCAGAGACGCCAAGTGGTCCGTCTTGAACTGCACGTCGAAGACGGAGATGCCCGCCGCGAAGAGGCAGCGTAGCGCGCACACGAGCGCGACCTTCGACGCATCCGTGCGGCGGTGAAACATGCTTTCTGCCGCGAAAAGGGCGCCGATTTGCACGCCGTAGAGCCCTCCGATCAAGGTGGAGCCGTCCCAGACCTCCACACTGTGCGCGTGCCCCGCTTCCGAGAGCGCCACGTACGCGCGCACCATTTCCGGACGGATCCACGTGCCTTCCTCTCGAGCGCTCCCGCACTCGTTCATGACACGTTCGAAGGCGGTATCGAGCGTGACTCGCCAGGGGCAGCGAGCGAGAAACCGTCGCAAGCTGCGCGACGCGTGGAGCGCCGAGGCGCTCATGAGCGCGCGTGGGTCGGGGCTCCACCACAGCGGAGGGCCGGCGTCGTACCAGGGGAAAATGCCGTGAGCGTACGCGAAGAGCAGACGCGCCGGCGCGAGGTCCCCCCCCACCGCGACCAGGCCTTCGTCGTCCGCGCCTCGTGGGTCGGGAAAGGCAAGCGGAGCGCCGGGGCGGAGCAGCAAGGGACGGAAGGTCATCGTGCGCGAGTTTCGCGTGATCGAAAGGAGCCTGGAGCGACGGGAAGACTCGCGGCAGTCGGGCCGCGGCAGGCGTTCCGAGAGGGACGACGCTTGACGGCCGAAGGCCCCGTGCTTAACCGAAGATAACGCGCTCGACGAGCCAAGCGATGATCGCACTCATTCACACCATTATCGACGTTTATTCGCTCGTCTTGTTCGTGGCGGTCATCCTGTCGTGGGTGAACCTCGACCGAGACAACCCCGTCTTGCGGTTCGTTACCGCGCTGACCGAGCCGGTGCTCGCCCCGGTGCGTCGCTTGTTGCCGCCCATGGCCGGGTTCGATCTGTCGCCGCTGGTCGTGTTCATCGGGCTCAGACTCCTGCAGCGTCTCATCTGACGAACGCCGCAGCGAGCGCGCTTACGACGGGCTCACCGGGTCGTCGGTGGGGACGTGCCTTCCAAGGCGGGCGGCGAGGACGGAAAGAAGAGCACCCAACGGCGTGGACCGAGGCGAAGCGTTTGCGCGTGGCCTTGTGCCGCCGCCGCGTCGTAATGGCCGTACCAGGGCTGAGCGCGCCAAGCGTCGTTGTCCTGAGCGAGCTCGGGCACGATGAGGTCCAGCTCCACGTAGGGTCCCGCATTCGACTCCTCGAGATGGTTGGCTAGAGCGGGGCCGTAGCTCCAGGTTTCCCGCGCGGGGCGCGGCTCGAGGTCGTTGTGGACGGCCCCGCCGTAGGCGATGACGAGCCGGCGTGAAGGGGCTTCGTTCGATGACGCCAGAAGGCGCTCGACCTGCGCCGTGGTGAGACGCGCGATCGTTTCGAGCATGACCCACACGTCGTTTTCTCCGGCGCGCGTGATGGCGTCCAGATCCGCGCAGCTGGGGCGCAAGAGGTACGGCACGATGCCCAAGGAGCGAGCTCGCTCACCCAGGGAGACGAACTCGTTTTGATTGGTGCTGGCTTGCTCGCGCGTGACGGGCTCTTGTTGCTCGCGGACCGCGTTCGTTTCTTTTTGGCACGCGGCGTTCGGCGCCAGCAGCTCCACCACGAGCGAGTGCGTGCGGTCCGCGATGGTGGGCAGAAGCTCCTCCGTGAAGCGTCGCGTCGCGGAAGGCACGCGGCTCGTCGCTCGGGCGTGAGCCTCCCCCACACCCAACACGCGCGGGTTTTCGGCGGAGATGACGGCGAGAAACGCTTCCTCGGACGTGGCGTAGCGCCGGCAGGTGTAGGGGCCGCAGGCGAACTCTGCGGACGCCGCGCCGGTGGAGGCGTCATCGGACAGGCTCGTATCGGAGCCGGGCAACGGCTGTTTGGAGTCGCTCGAGCTCCCTTCGAGACTGGGCGGAGGGGAGGCGGCGGACGGCTCCTGGCTCGGGGAGCTGCTTTCGGTTCCGAAGGCGGCGGCTCGGGGCGCCGCTGGCGGCGCCCCGCACGCCGCGGTGGACAGGGCCGCGGCGAGGAACATTCGTGAGCACGGCACGCGAGCTTGCATCATCCACCTTCTAGCCTCGTTGAATGGCCTCGCCCGGGCAACTCGGATTCTGCACGGGCCTCGGCCTTGTCAGACCCGAATGCGGGCTTATGGTTCCAACGTGCTCCACTTTGATCCGTACTATCTGCTGTTTTTCGTACCGGGCATGTTGCTCAGCCTTTGGGCGAGCGCGCGCGTCAAGTCGACGTTCCACAAGTACAGTCAGGTCGCGAGTCGCCGCGGGTTCACGGGTGCCGAGGCGGCGCGTGAGCTGATTCGTCGTCGCGGCATCGCGGGCGTCCAGGTGGAGGAGACGCAAGGTTTTCTGTCGGACCACTACGACCCGCGCCACCGCGTGCTTCGGCTCTCGCCGGACGTGTATCACGGGCGCTCGCTCGCTTCGGTGGGCGTCGCGGCGCACGAAGCGGGCCACGCCATTCAACACGCCACGAGCTATGGCCCGCTCAAGTTCCGTTCGTACGTCGTCAAGCCGGCCATGTTGGGGTCCAACTTGGGCACCATCGCCGCGGGCATCGGCCTCGCCGTGCAGTCCGCCGGCCTCATCTGGCTGGGCATCATTCTCTTTTCGGCCTTCGTGCTCTTCACGCTGGTCACGCTGCCCGTAGAGTTCGACGCGTCGAAGCGCGCGGTCGCGGCGCTTCGAGAAATCGGCATGATTGACGCGGACGAGGTGTCCGGCACGTCCGCCGTGCTGAAGGCCGCCGCCATGACGTACGTCGCCGCCGCCATCACCGCGCTCTTGCAGCTTCTGTACTTCTTGATGCGAGCGGGCCTACTCGGCGGTCGCCGCGACTGATTCGGCACGCCCTGCGCGCGCCTTCTCGGGCCGCTTCAGGCCAAGAAGGCGCGTAGCACCGGCACGAGCCGCTCCACCACCTGGCCGGCTTCGTCCTTCGTCAGGATGAGCGGTGGGATGAGACGCACCACGCACTCCGCGGTGACGTTCACGAGGAGCCCGCGTTCGAGGCACGCCAAAGCCACCTCGCGGCACGGCCTGTCGAGCTGAACTCCAATCATGAGGCCCCTGCCGCGCACCTCGACGACGCCGGGCACGGAAGCGAGCTCGCGACTCAAGCGCTCCTGCAAGTACGTGCCCACGACGAGCGCGTTCTCGAGCAGATTCTCGTCGACCATCGTGTCGAGTGTGGTGAGCACAGCGCGCATCGCCAACGGATTGCCGCCGAAGGTCGAGCCGTGGCTGCCCGGCTGAAACACACCGCGCGCGCGGCCGCCCGCGAGACAAGCTCCGACTGGGACGCCGGAGCCCAAGCCTTTGGCGAGCGGGAGCACATCGGGGCGAATCCCCGCGTGCTGGTACATGAACCACTTGCCCGTGCGGCCGATGCCGCACTGCACCTCGTCGGAAATGAACAGCCACTCGCGCTCGTCGCAGAGCTCTGCGAGGCCGCGCAGGTACTCCAGGCGAGAAACGTGGACGCCACCTTCGCCCTGGATGGGTTCGAGCAGCACCGCGACCACGTCGTCGTTCTGGTCGGCGATCCGGCGCACCGCGTCGAGGTCGTTCAGGGGCACGCGCACGAAGCCCTCGACGAGCGGACCGAAGCCCTCGTGCGCCTTGGGGTTGGCCGTGGCCGAAAGCGTGGCGAGGGAGCGGCCGTGGAAGGCGTTGTCCATCACGAGGATGGTTGGTTTGGCCTTGCCGCGCGCGTGCCCGTACTTTCGCGCGATCTTGATGGCAGCTTCGTTGGCCTCGAGCCCCGAGTTGCAGAAGAACGCCTCGTCCAAGCCGCTGAGCTCACAGAGCCGGTCTGCGACCTGCTCTTGGAGAGGAATGCGGTAGTGGTTCGAGGTGTGAATGACCTCTGCGAGCTGCTTTGATAGAGCTTGCACGAGGCGCGGGTGACCGTGCCCCAAGGTGTTTACGGCGACGCCTGCGACAGCGTCGAGGTACTCGTTGCCGGCTTCATCCCACAGCCAGGCGCCGGCGCCGCGCACGAACCCCACGGGCTGGCGCGCGTACGTGTTCATTACGTGGGTCATTGGGCGTGCTCGTTCGGTGGTCGGACCGCCGGGTAGCCGGAGGCGGTCGCGATTGCAAACGCACGCGCCGCCGAGGTGCGTTCGCGCCTCGGGGCGTTACATCGACCAGTGCGGGGTGCGATTCCGTCCTTCGAGCAAGGGGTCGTGGGGGGCGGGGCGGGGAGGGGGCGCGCCGCCCCCCCCCCCGGCGGGGGGGGGCGC
>JAEYVE010000148.1 GCA_023432025.1 Pseudomonadota bacterium | reverse complement strand
TGCGCGGCCCTCGACCGTGCGGCCACGAAGGTCCCCGTGGTGTGGGCTCCCAACATGAGCCGCGGCGTACAGGTGCTCGCCGAAGTCGTGCAGCACGCCATGCGCCGGCTGGGCCTCGAGTTCGACGTGGAAATCGTGGAGGTTCACCACCGCAAGAAGGTGGACTCTCCGAGCGGCACCGCGATCCGCTTGGCGGACGCCGCGCGCGAGGTGCGCACGGACTTGCGTGAGGTGCGCGGACGCGACGGGCTGGTCGGCGCCCGTACCTCGGAGGAAATGGCCGTGTTTGGTGTGCGCGGCGGTGACGTCATCGGAGATCACACGGTGCACCTGCTCGGAGACGCCGAGCGTCTCGAGCTGACCCACCGCGCCACGAGCCGGGACCTGTTCGCGCGCGGCGCGCTCGCAGCGGCCCGCTTCGCCGTGGGCAAGGCGCCCGGGCGCTACACGATCGCCGACGTACTCGGCGGCTGACGTGGTGTCGGGCGCGGCCGTCGGGCGCGCCCGACGAGGCCCACGCGCCCTCGTAAAAAAAGGAAACGCTCAGGTCGTCGGCTCTGGAGCGAGCCGCGCGGCTTGAGCGTTCGTTCGTGTCGATGGCCCGCGGCACCGTGAGGTGGCGCGGGCGTGGCTCAGTCCTTCTTGGCGTTCTCGCCCTCAGGGTGCCCTTGGCCCGCGAGCTCGGCTTTGGCGTTCTCGCCCTCAGGGTGCCCTTGGCCCGCGAGCTCGGTTTCGGCGTCCTCGCGCTCGCGACGTCCCTTGGCCGCGAGCTCGGCTTCGACGTCTTCGTCGTAGGATTCGTCGCCTTCGCCTTCTTCGTCCTCGCCGTCGTCTTCTTCGTCCTCGTCGTCGGCCGCGACCTCACCGCGCGCTTCCGGGGTCCAGCCGGCGGGCAGGTGCGTCTTCAGCGCCCAAACGAGCCCGAACACGCCGAGCGCGAAGCCGGGGATGCTGAGCCACTGTCCCATCGTCAGCGCGCTCGTGTAATCCTGCTTTGCCTGGAACTCCTTGAAGAACTCCACGGTGAAACGACCCGCGAAGTACACGATGAAGAACACGGAAATGAGCGCGCCGCGTGGACGTTTTTCTTTTCCGAGCGCTCGGTCCGCGACGTAGAGCGAGAGCAAAGCGACGAGGCCCAAGAGGACCTCGAAGAGCTGCGTCGGGTAGCGAAGAGGCGCCTCGGCGACGTGGTTGTCGAAGCGAGGAAAGCGGACGCCCCAACTCTGATCGGGGACGACGCGGCCCACGATTTCGGAGTTGAAGAAGTTGCCGACGCGCACGAGCGTAGCGCCGAGCGCGGCCGAGAAGGCAAAACGATCCGCCCCTTCCAGGAAGGGCACGTTGCGCTTTCGCGTGAAGATGAACATGGCCAGGATGAGGCCCAGCACCGCGCCGTGACTGGCGAGTCCGCCCGTCCAGATTTGCAGCACCCAGAGCGGGTCCTCGAGCGCCTTGTCCAAGTCGTAGAAGAGGACGTGACCCAAGCGTGAGCCGAGCAGCACGCCGAGCACGCCGTAAACGATGAAATCCCCCGCGACCTCTTCGGTGCCGCCGCCGCGTTTTACTTGCCAGTTGAGGAGGGCGTATCCGCCCAAGAACACTCCGACGAAGAGCAAGCTGTAGTAGCGAATGCCCATCGGGTCGGGCAGAAACTTCGAGGCGACCGCAAGGATGGCGCCCATGAAGAGCCCGAACAGAGCAACGTCACCCTGCTTCTTGGCTAGCCCGGTGAGGAGCATGACGAGGGCGATGCCCCCCACGACCCACAGGAGCGGCCCCTTCGAAATCTGTACGGCGAGGGGATCGATGTCCCAGGTGAAATTCGGCACGCCGGGCTCTTAACACGGGGCCGAGGAGCGTTGAACAACGCGAGTCCCGGAGATCTGTGCGAAAACGCGGGCGCGGGTCGTGACGGCGAAGGGCGGGCGGGGGAACTGCGCACCCGAAATTAGCAGTCGATTCCAAGGGCGGTGAGCTGTTTTAGCGCCTCTTCGGCCCAGCCGCGGTTGGCGAGGGGCGACGCGGGGCTCGGATGCAGCACCGTGCCGATGCGCACGCTCTGTCCGGCGAGCGCTCGCGCGGCCTGCTTTTCGGCGAAACCTCCGACGCCAACGACCCACGAGGGCTCGAGCAGCGCCACGATTTTTCGGAGGGCTTCGTCGCAGGCTGCGAGCAGCGGTTCGCGTTCGCTCGCCAAGAGCTTGTCGGGCGTCACGTTGCGGCCTCCGTCGTCCATGAAGCAGAGCGGGCAGTAGTTCACGACGAAAAACCGTTGGAAGAACCGCTCGGGGGACCCGAAACGGTCACGCGCAAAGCCCCACAGGCGCGAGCCGCTCACCTCGCTGCGGGTGCAGTCGAAGCCCAGCACGGGGCGCTTGGGATGTTCCGCTGCAGGGCGGTTGACGGGCGCGCAGATGCCCAGAAAGTCCCGCACCATGCGCACGTCCCCGAACGGAACGCCGGTTTGCGCCATGCCGAAGGGGCCCGGATTCATGCCCAGGAGCAAAACCTGCTTGGGGCCCTGGCCCCAGCGCTCCAGGTACGCCTCGTGCGGAGCGCGTGCGTACTTCAGGGGATTGTAGACGTAAGCAGCCGGCAGAGAGAACGTGAGCCCGTCGACTTTGCGAGACAAGCTGCGGCTGATGGCTGCCAGCGACATGGGCGGGGCCTACCGGGAACGTCGAAGGCTCGCAAGCCGCGTGCTTTCGACCTTGCGGCGCCGAGCAGGGCACGCGGTGATCGGGGTCCCGCCGGCGGTCGCCGGGCAGGCTCGAATTGGATTGGGCCAGCTGCGCAAGTTCGGGCACGCTCGGCGCATGGCGCGTTTGGTACGAGGGCTTGGTTCGGTCGTGCTTTCGGTCTTGGCATTGTCGGGCCTGGGAGCTTGCGGCGCCGCCGGGGGGCCGTCTGCTTCCGAGCCTGCCGTCGCCAGCGGCGAACGAAGACAGGCCGAGGAGCCTCCTGCCTACGAGGTCCCCGTGCGCAGTCCCGAGGAGCTCGCCGAAGCGCGGCGACACGCGGGCTGGGGAAGATCTCGCGCGTTGGCTTTCGACGACGCGGCGCCAAGCGGCTCAGCTGCGCTGAACGAGCCGACGCACGTTCTCGCATCAGCTCGAAAGCTTCTGCGTCGACGGAGGTGGAGCGCTCGAAAGCCGGCCCTCGGCCGCCGGCCCCCAGCGCCGAACTCCCGGCAGCATGCGATAGAGGAGCCAGTGGTAGAACGACCGCGGCAACAGCCGGCGCATGAACGCGAAGAGCCAGGCGTCGAGCGTGGCCGGGACGCGCAGGGGCGGGTGCCGTCGCTCGATGACGGACAGCACACGGCGCGCGACGCTCTCGGTCGTCGCGGGCACGCGGAGCATCATGCGCGCGATGAAGCCCGACATGTACGCGTAGTGCGCGTGGTACGGCGAACGCACGATGCCGCGAGCGGTTTGGCTCTGACCCGTGTAGCGAACTTGCTCGAAGCCGTCGGAGTTGATGAACCCGGGCTGAACCAGCGTGACCGCGATGCCCCACGGCTTGACCTCGTAGTAGAGGGCTTCGCTCGCGCCCTCGAGCGCGAACTTGGAGGCGCTGTAGGCGCTCATGGTGGGCATCGCCATCATGCCGCCCACGGAAGAAATGTTGATGATGCGTCCGAAGCGGCGTTCGCGCATGCCCGGGAGCACGAGGCGCGTGAGCTCCATGGGTCCCAAGTAGTTCACGTCGAACTGCGCCAAGCGGTCGGCGTCGCTGATGTGCTCCACGACGGCGCGGTAACTCACCCCCGCGTTGTTGATGAGCACGTCCACGCCGCCCCAATCGGTGGCGGCTTCCTCGACCACGGCCAGGCGCTCCTCACTCGACGTGACGTCGAGCGGTCGCACTCGCACGTCGTCGCCGGACGTGATGCCCGCCTCGTCGAAGCGACCGAGGGACCCCGCGCGCGCGGTGAGCAGCACGCGGTACCGCCCCGCCCCGACCAAAGCGCGCGCGATGGCGAGCCCGAGCCCGCGGCTCGCGCCGGTCACGAGCACCGTGCGTCTGCCGTTCCGCATGCTCCGTCTCCGTCGCCCCAACCAAAAGCGTGACACCGTCTTTCTCCTCGGGCGACGGCGAACGCCCGAGATCCGGCTGTTTGGAGCGGCTTCTGCGCGGGCGGGCGCGGCACTGGCTCGCCCCGCTCAACTTGGTCATACTCGCCAGCGTCGCTCGGGGCGTGCCCCCGAGAGCCGCTGCTCCTCGCCACTTCAGGCGTGGGCAGTCGCTTCCGAGGGCACTGAGAAGAACCCGTAGAACCTGATCCGGATCATGCCGGCGGAGGGAAGGCGAACGGCGAGCTCCGTCCCTTCCTGCGCCACGCGCCCAGAACCTGCATCGAGCAGCTGGCGCAGGGAGTCACGAACATGAGCTACCAATTGCCTCTTCGGGGAGCCCAAAACCCCTCCACCGCTCGCCAGGGCACGAACCCCGGCTCCTTCGCGAACCCGAGCGACGTCGGAGGGCCGCTCACGTTTTCGTCGCCCGATACGCCGGGTATGCCCCAGCCGAGCGACAAGACGGCGTGGGACTTCATGCCCGCGGGTTGGACCGTCGGCTCGAAAGCGGACGGAGCACGGTGGCTCCCGCCCGAAGGCTTCGTGCCGGTGACGCAGCTCGAGCACGCGCGGGTCGGCAACATCACGCCTGAAATGCGCCGCGTCTCCGAGCGCGAGCCGCATCTGTCGCCCGAGCAGGTTCGCATCGAGGTGGCGAGCGGGCGCATGATCATTCCGGCCAACAAGGTGCACCTCGGCTACCAGCTGGAGCCCATGTGCATCGGCCGCGCCGGCAAGACCAAGGTGAACGCCAACATGGGCGCCTCGCCCATTTCCTCCGGCACGGAGGAAGAAGTCGAAAAGCTGCGCTGGGCCGAAAAGTGGGGCGCGGACACCGTGATGGATCTTTCCACGGGCGGAGACTTGAACGCCTGCCGCGACGCCATCATCAAAAACTCACGCGTGCCGATCGGCACCGTGCCGATTTACTCCATGATCATCGGCCGCAAGATCGAAGATCTGACGGACAAGATCATCATGGAGTCCTTGCTCGCTCAGGCGAAGCAAGGCGTGGACTACTTCACGATCCACGCGGGCGTCTTGCGTCAGCACTTGCCCCTCGTCAAAAATCGCCTGATCGGCATCGTGAGCCGTGGTGGCTCTCTCCTCGCCAAGTGGATGCTCGTCCACGGCAAGGAGAACCCCATGTACACGCACTTCGACGAGATTTGCGACATCATGCGCGAGTACGACGTGTCGTTCTCGCTCGGGGACGGGCTCCGCCCCGGTGGCCTCGCGGACGCGAGCGACGCAGCGCAGCTGGGTGAGCTCACCGTGCTCGGCGAGCTGACGGAAAAGGCCTGGAGGAAGGGCTGTCAGGTGATGGTCGAAGGGCCTGGTCACGTGCCGTTCGATCAGATCGAGTACAACATGAAGCTGCAGCGGCAGCTCTGTCACGGTGCGCCGTTCTACGTGCTGGGGCCGCTCGTGACGGATATTTTCCCCGGCTACGATCACATCACGAGCTGCATCGGCGCGACGGCAGCCGGTTATCACGGCGCGAGCATGCTCTGCTACGTGACGCCCAAAGAGCACCTCGGTCTCCCCAAGAAGGACGACGTGAAGCAGGGCTGCGTCGCCTACAAAATCGCCGCGCACGCGAGCGACGTGGCGCTGGGCATTCCGGGCAGTCGGGATCGCGACGACGAGCTCACCAAGGCGCGCGCCGCGCTGAACTGGGAAAAGCACTTCGAGCTGTCGTTCGATCCGGATTTGGCGCGCGCCTTCCACGACGAAGACCTCGATGTGGACACGGATTTTTGCGCCATGTGCGGGCACGACTGGTGCTCCGTGCGCATCTCCAAAGAAATCGTCGAATTCGCGAGCGGCAAGGCGGACGGCTTCGAGCGCGGTAAGGCCGCGAAGAGCGCGGCGCTGAACGACGAGCAGCGAGCTATCTTGGAAAAGCGCGGCGTGCTCTCGCCGGAGGAAATTCACAAGCTCGCGTCCAAGACCCGCAAGGCGGTGGGTGGCGTCGGAGAAAAGGCCGTGTGCCACTCGGACTACGTGGATCCGAGCTCGGCTCAGTCGATTCAGGACGAACGACTCGTGCAGCTGCGCGTGAAGGAAGCGCCCGCCGCCGAGTGAGCGCCGGGCGCGTTTTTTCGCATGCGCGCGATTTCAGGCGCGCCGTTCTCACGTGTCGTGGAACGTCGCGCCGCGCCGGGGTTCGCTTGGCGTACGTGAGCGGCTGAGCCCGATCGCGCGCGTGCGTGGCGTTCGCTCGCGCCGCGCCGGGTTCGCTCGTACTGCGCGGTGCAGCTGGTCTGTGCGGCGGGGCTCGGTTGCGGAGCTCAGTCGCGGGGTTCCGTGCAGGGGCCGGCGAAGTTCACGCCGGTGCCGGCGTGCGCTGCGGAGCACGCGTTGCCGTAGGTCTTGCCGTCGCAACCGCACACGGGAGAATACTCCAGCGTGCAGCCGTCGGGACGCTTCTTGCACGTCGCGGTGGCGTCCGCTGCGCCGCAGAGCTCGCCCTCGGCGTAGGCGCAGTACTCGTCCGCGGCGCACGTGTCGCCGAGGCGCGCGCCGCAGCCGGACGATTGGCAGGCTCTCTCGGTGCAAGCCCACGAGCCCTCGTCCGTACAGGTGCAGGTGTTGCAGCCGTCCGGCGCCGGCTCGTTGGAGCCGGGGGTGCACTCCACCGTGGAGCTGCATTCTTCGGGCGTGTTGAACCTGGGCCAATCCAGCGGCGCCTGGCACGGGGTCGGGTACTCACAGCATGCGTTCGTGCTCGGCGAGCGTGCGTACACGATTTGGGTGTCGCAGGCCGCTTCGTTCGGCGAGTAGCGGGGCGCGGGACACGCGGGCTCTTCGCACGCCATGAGCGTGCACTGCCATTGGCCAGCGCTGCAGCTGCACGTGTTGCAGCCATCGGCGGCCGGGCGGACGTCTCCATCCGTACACGGCACATCACAGGCCTGTCGGGTGCAGAGCCAACCGTCCGCGGTGCATCTGCAGGTATTGCAGTCATCACCTGCGGGTTCGGTCGCACCCTGCGGATGACAGCTTTCCCCGCTGACGGGCGGCGTGGAGCCGGAGCCGCCCGAGGTCTTGGCGGTGCCACCACAAGCGAGGCCCAGAAGGCCGATGAACGTGAGGGTAAGGGACCGAGAAAGCGTGCGATGGTGCATGGATACTCCGCGCCGGAAGACTACAGCCTACGCTGATTGGGGCTCGGGCGGGGAGCCGCTCCAGCTTTCCGCGCCCTTTGCTCCTCAGTGGTGCGGCGTGCGACCACGCGTGGCGTCGTCGTGAAACGCTTCGAGCGCCTCCAAGTCCTCGAAGTCTTCCACCTCGAGGGGTCGGGGAAGGCGATAGACGCCGTTCAACCAGTTACCGAGATCGGCCTTCTTGCAGTTGGGCGAGCAGAAGGGGCGGGACGGAAAGTCGTCCGGGGCTTCCAGCTCTCGCTTGCAGAGGGGGCAGCGGATGTGCACGAGGCAAGCGTACGACCCGCCGTTCGTCTGTAAAGGGACGCTCGCGGCACGAACGGCTAGCGCGGTAGGGCGCCTCGCATGGGTCGACGGAGCCGCTCGTCGTTGTAGGATCGGGCCCCGGGAGTCGCCTTGAAGAAGCTTCAGCAGATCGAAAAAAGCGCGCTGAAAACCGCGCTCGTAGAACGCCTGCGACAGGACTTGGCCGTCATCACCGCGGCGCAGCGCGCCTCGCAGGCAGGCGTGACGCACGAAGAGAGCCGCGCGGAGAGCGACAAGGACATGCGCGCCACGGAAACTTCGTACCTGGCGCGCGGGCAGGCCGAACGCGTCGTCGCCCTGCGTGAAGACATCGCCAAGCTCGCGCACATGGAGCTGCGCAGCTTTGGCGCCGAAGGCGCGGTCGCCCTCTCGGCGTTGGTGCTCATCGAGGAGGAGGGCGACGAGGAAATTTACTTCGTCGCCTCCGCCGGTGGAGGGGTGCGCCTCGAGGTGGGCGAGCTCGTCGTGCGCGTGGTGACACCGGAGGCGCCGCTCGGACGCGCGCTGCTCGGGCGACGTGTGGACGACGTCATCGAACGACCGGGGCCCCAGGGGCTCCGTGAACAAACGCTGGTCGAGCTGGCCTGAGCGCGACGGCAAGTCGCTCGCCAGATGCGAAGAACGAGCGGCGGCTCGTCGAAGGGTCGAACACGGCGGCGGGGCTAGTCGCCAGACGCGAAGAACGGGACGTCGAACGGGCGAACGCGGCGGCTGGGCTGGTCGCCGGAGGCGAAGAAGGGCGTCGAACGGGCGAACGCGACGGAGCTGCCGCTGTGAAATATTCCAGAAACATCGCTTGTCCGACGTGAGGAGGGTCGTTACAAGCCGTAGCCCCGATGCCCCGCTCGCACCTTCGCCTTCCTTGGCGCTTCGAGCTTCGTGAGGGGCTCGTCCCTCGCTTCGAGCTCTCCGACTGGCTCTCTCGCGCGTGTGAACTTCGCGACTGGCTCGGTATCGGCCGGGACCCCGTGTGTCACAAGGACGCCATGCTTTCGGGGCTCGGAGGCTGCGCGGCCATCATGGCGGTGCTCGTGGTGAGTGGCTGGTTCGTGGGTGCCGACAGCGCAGCGCTGCTCGTGGCTTCGATGGGAGCTAGCGCGGTGCTTTTGTTCGCGGTCCCCCACGGCGCTCTGTCGCAGCCGTGGGCGGTGGTGGGCGGTCATGTCGTCTCGGCGATCGTAGGTACGACGTGCGCGGTGCTCTTGGGTTCCACGCTGGTCGGCGCCGCGCTCGCCGTGGGCTTGGCCATTGGCGTGATGCAGCTCTTGCGCTGTGTGCATCCGCCGGGCGGGGCAACGGCGCTGTCGGCCGTCATTGGCGGCCCGGGGGTGCACGCATTGGGCTTTGGCTACGTGTTCACGCCCGTGCTGCTCAACGCCGCGGTGATCGTGCTGGTGGCGGTGGCCTTCAACGCATTTTTCGGCTGGCGTCGCTATCCGGCGGCCTTCGCGAGCGAACGCCGCAACTGAGCGTCACGACGGGTATCACAACCGAGCCGAGCAACGAAAACGAGCGTCACTCGCCGGGCTCGGCGGAGCGCGGCGTGCGGTGCACTTCGACGGTGAGGTGCGACAGCGGCAGCACCGAACGCATGTGCTTGCGGTAGAAGCTGGCTTCACGCGGCTCCGCGGTGAGCACGGAGACGATGCAGCCGCGACGACCTGGACCGATTTCCCAAAGGTGCAAATCGGCGACGCGTACGTCGTCGATGGCCTCCAACTCGGCGCGCAGGCGGTCCTCGTCGTCCACGCTCGCGGAGGCGTCCAAGAGCTGCCGCGCGGCGCCGCGACAGAGCCCCCAGGCCCAGTGAAGCACCACGACGCTCGCCACGATGCCCATGAGCGGATCGAGGAACGTGACGCCAAAGTAGCGACCACCGACGAGCGCGATGATGGCCAGCACGCTGGTGAGCGCGTCCGCCAGAACGTGAAAGTAGGCGGCGCGCAGGTTGTGATCGTGATGAGCGCCGCCGTGCGCGTGGCCGCCGTGCGCGTGGCCGCCGTGCGCTAGCTCGGAGCCCGGCAGTGCAGGCTCGGTGAGCTGCCCGGCGTCGAGCAGGTAAGCGCTGATTAAGTTGACGAACAGGCCGACCACGGCGATGGGCAGCGCCTCTTCGAAGTGGATGGCGACGGGTTTTGCCAAACGCTCCACGGACTCGAACGCGACGGGCAACGCGACCAACGCGAGCCCGACGGCGCTGGTGTAACCAGCCAGCGCGTACACCTTACCGGTGCCGAAGGTGAAGGTGCGCCGACCGGCGTGGACGCGCGCGAACCAGTAGGCGGCGGCCGACAATCCGAGCGCACCCACGTGCGTCGCCATGTGCCAGCCATCCGACAACAGCGCCATCGAGCCGGTCAGGTAGCCAGCGACGAGCTCCACCAGCATCATGACGGCGGTGAGCAAGACCACGGCGCGCATGCGCGCTTCGTGGCGGCCCACACCGTGAGCCGTGTCGTGCTCGTTGTTCAGCTCGGGAAGGAGCTCTCCGTGCATGTGTGCCTCGTGTCAGAGGTTTACCACGCCGTGGGCCGCACCGTCCGTGGATACGGAGGGCGCGCTTTTTACGTCTTGGGAACCAAGACAGCCAGCAAGAGCGCAGGCAGCGTGAGAACCGTCACGATCCAGAAGTACACCACGGGGCCCACGCGCTCGTACAGCGCGCCGCTGTAGGCGCCCACGGCCATTTGCGCCGCGGAGTACACCGCCGTGGCGAACGCAAAATGTGCGGCTTTGTGGTTCGGGTGACAGCGCCGCATGATGAAGACCATTTGCGCGGCCGTGGCCAGGCCACCGCACACCTGCTCGATGACGACGGTGATCAGAACGAGCGTGAGCGGGAGCACGTCGCGCGCGGCGAGCGCCTCCGGCGTCACCGGCACTCCGTCGCGCGCCATGTCGAGCACCGGCGCGAAGTGTGCGAGCAGCGCGTAGAGCGGCGCCGTGACCGCCATCACGAACGTGATGGGAAAGAGCGTTCGCTCGAGCCCGCGGCGAGCAATCCAGGCGCCGCCGAGGATGGCGCCAGCGATGCTCGACAACGTAGCGATGGGATTGACGAGGCCGCCACGGAGCGCGGTGCCGATGCCGAGCTCTCGCGCAAAGAAGACCTTGGACATCGCGAACATCACGACGTCGGCCATTTTGTAGGTGAGGAGAAACGCTATGACCAAGAGCACGCGGTCTTGCCGCAAGAAGCTGCGGTACGCGTCGCCCACGTGGGAAAGACCAGCGCGTGCCTTGGAGGCGGAGCTCGGTTCTTGGGAGGGGGACACAGGCGTCCCCGCAAAGTCCGCGTTTGGTTCCGGCAAAAATGCGCGGTGCGCGATCGCGAGCCCGACGAGGAGCAAGGCGCCGAGCCCGAAGGCGAGAAGCCAGTTCAGCTGGCCGCCCAAGAACACGAGCCCGGACGCACCCACCAGCATGGCGGCGCGGAACGCAGCGACGCGGGCGCCCGAAAAGCGCGCCTGCTCGTCCGGCTCGAGCGCCTCCAGGTAGTAGCCGTCACACGCGATGTCGTGCGTGGCCGACAGCACGCCGATCACGACCAAGACCACCCAGATTTGCGCGGTGGTGGCGCTCGGATCGGCGCTCTGCGCGGCGCGATGCGCCAGCACCGCCAAGAGCCCGACGACCACGCCCATGGCCGCCTGCGTGGCGATCATCCAGGTGCGCAGCGTGCCCACGAGCGAAACGAGCGGGCTCCACACGATCTTCAAAAAGGTGGGGCCGTGCAGGAGCGAGGTGTAACCGACCGCGGCCGGCCGCAGCCCGATGGCGGTGAAGTACTCGGCGGCCACCTGAT
The DNA here is from genome assembly GCA_023432025.1 of Pseudomonadota bacterium. GTDB lineage: Bacteria > Myxococcota_A > Polyangia > Polyangiales > Polyangiaceae > NIC37A-2. Next base: position 35,837 of record JAEYVE010000148.1, on the reverse strand, counting down.
GCAGCAGAGACCAAGGAAGACCCTCGGCGAAGTACGTGGAGCTCGTCCACCAAAGGGTCCTCTTGTCGCGCCGCTCGCCCACACCAGCCACATAACCCGGCGGAGCGCGGGCGCCCAAGTTCGGGGAAGCGCTCAGCTCTCTTGGGCGAGGCCGCGGAGCTTCGAGATGGGCAGCTGGTACTGCTTTTTGCAGTAGTCGCAGGCGATTTCGAGCGGCGCGCCTTCCTCGATCATCGACCGAATTTCGGCGCGGTCGAGCGAGGCAATGGCCGCGATGAGCCGCTCCTCGCTGCACCAACAGTCGAAGCTGAGCGGGCTCTCCTGGAGCGCCGTGAAGGGCATGCCGTAGAGCAGCTCGTTTTGCAGCGTGGCCGGCGTGAAGTCGTCCGTCAGCTGCTTGTCGATGGTGCGGAAGTCCTCGAGGCGCTCGGTCATGACCGCCAGCGGACCGCGGCCCACCTCGGGCAGGAGCTGAACCAAGTAACCGCCGGCTTCGCGCACGCGGCCGGCGTCGTCGAACACCGTGGCGACGGCGAGCATGGTGTCGACCTGCTCGGAGGTCTGCATGTAGGCCATCATCGCTTCGGTGATGCCGCCGCCCGGGGGTACGTGGACCACGCCGCGATTGACGCTGCCGTTCGGCATGGTGCGCATCATCTGAAGGAGCGCGCCTTCTCCGACCTCGATGGCGGGCTTCCCTTCGCGAAGCTGCAGGAGACCCCGCGTGAGGCCGCCGGAAATGGAGTCGGCGACCAAGCTGCCGCTCTCACCGGCGCCGCGAAAGAGCCCCTGCACCCGCAAGTCGGGTGCCATGGTTTCCCGGAAGAGGACGGTGGCGGTCAGCAAGTCACCGAGAGCGCGCGCCGACGCGCCGGTCGCGCCTTGTCTCTCGATGACGCTGCGCACCATGGAGGTGCTGCGCGCCACCATCACACGGAAGGCGCCGTCGTCCGTCATGGCGCGCAGTACGCTGTCGGATCTCGTGTTCACTCTCCGCATTTAGCAGCACGGCGCCGCGGAGAAAGAGCGCGGCCGGCTTCGAAACCGACGCGGGCGCCGAGCGCTTTTCTTCACTGGACACCCGTGCAGACTTTGCTTTTGATGCGGGCCCCCATGACGACCGATTTCACCTCACCCATCGCCCCCGTCTCCGGCACGAGCCCGAGTGAGCCGACCGCCCTCGGCGCCGGTGTCGCAGCGGCGGACGCCTACGATCCCATCCCGGCTTTGGTCGATGAGCTGAAGCTGCCCGTGAGCGGTGTGCGCGCCGTGGTGAAGCTGCTCGCGGAAGGCGGCACGGTGCCCTTCATCGCCCGCTACCGCAAGGAAGCCACCGGCGGCTTGGACGAGGTCCAAATCCGCGCCATCGAGGAGCGGCGCACTTATTTGGTGGACCTCGAGAACCGTCGTCGCAGCGTGCTCGCCGAAATCGAAAAGCAGGGCAAGCTGACGGACGCCTTGCGCCGTCGCATCACCTCGTGCGCCACGAAGGCCGAGCTGGAGGATCTGTACCTGCCCTTCAAGCCGAAGCGGCGGACGCGCGCCATCATCGCCAAAGAACGCGGTCTCGAGCCGCTCGCCGAGCGCATGTGGGCGCAGCCGCACGACGGGGACCCGCGGGCGGAGGCTCAGGCCTTCGTGTCGGCGGAGAAGGAAGTACCCGACGCGGCGGCGGCGTTGGCCGGAGCTCGGGACATTTTGGCCGAGCGCGTCGCGGAAGACGCCGACCTCAGGAAGGACGTGCGCCAGCTCTACTTGGACGAGAGCGTCTTGGTCGTGAAGAAGGTGAAGGGCTTCGAGGATCAAAAGACGAAGTTCGACAACTACGCCGAGTTCTCCGAGCCCGTCGCCAAAATCGCTTCGCACCGCTACCTCGCCGTGCGCCGCGGCGAAACGGAGGGAGTGCTCCGCGGCTCTCTCGAGCTCGAGCCGGAGCGCGTCATCGCGCGCGCAGAAAAGAGCACGCCGCTCGACGCGAGCTCGCCGTTCGCGAGCGAGCTCCGCGAAGCGGTGCGGGACGGCGTGACGCGCATTTTGATCCCGGCGGCTCAGGTCGACGTGCGGGTCGAGCTCAAAATGCGCTCCGACAAGCAGGCGGTCGAGGTGTTCGCCACGAACCTGCGCGATCTGCTCATGGCCGCGCCCTTCGGTCCGCAAGCCGTGCTCGGCATCGATCCGGGGCAACGCACGGGCTGCAAGTGCGTCGTCGTCGACGAAACCGGCAAGCTGCTCGCCAACGAAACCATCTACCTGGTGCAAGGAGATTCTTCGCTCGAGCGCGCGCGGCTGACGATTTTGGCGCTCTGCCACAAGCATCCCGTGCGAGCGATTGCCGTGGGCAACGGCACGCACGGGCGAGAAACCGAAGCCTTCATCCGCAAGCTGCTCGGCGAGGACGTCATCCCGGCGGATCAGAAGCCGTTCTGCGTGTCCGTGAGCGAGTCGGGCGCCAGCATTTACTCGGCCAGCGACGTGGCGCGTGAGGAGTTCCCGGACCTCGATCTCACCGTGCGTGGCGCCATCAGCATCGCGCGCCGCCTCCAGGATCCTCTGGCGGAGCTGGTGAAGCTCGACCCGAAGAGCATCGGCGTGGGTCAGTATCAGCACGACGTGTACCAAGCGCTGCTCGGCAAAAAGCTCGACGAGGTCGTGGAGAGCTGCGTGAACGAGGTGGGCGTGGACTTGAACACGGCGAGCGCGCAGCTCTTGTCTCGCGTGGCGGGTATCGGCGGGTCGCTCGCCAAGAAAATCGTCGAATTTCGCGATCGCAAAGGGTCCTTCAAGAGCCGAAAGCAGCTCTTGGAGGTGTCCGGTCTCGGGCCGCGCGCCTTCGAGCAAGCGGCTGGCTTCCTTCGGATCCGCGGCGCCGAGCATCCCTTGGACGGCAGCGCCGTGCACCCCGAGCGCTACGAGTTGGTGGAGCGTATCGCGGGCGATCTCGGCGTACCGGTGGCGCAGCTCATCGGCAATCGCGACATCCTCGCCCGCATCGACAAGGCGCGCTACGCGAGCGGGGACGTGGGCTCGTTCACGCTGGACGACATCTTTTCCGAGCTCTTGAAGCCGGGGCGGGACCCGCGAAAAACGTTCGAGCCGCCGGCGTTCCGGGAGGACGTGAACCAGCTGTCGGACCTCAAGGTGGGCATGGATCTCGAGGGCGTGGTGACGAACGTGACTGCGTTCGGCGCCTTCGTGGACGTGGGCGTGCACCAGGACGGACTCGTGCACGTCTCGCAGCTCGCCGATCGCTTCATCAAGGATCCGAGCGAGGCCGTCAAAGTCGGTGACAAGATCCGCGTGCGTGTCCTCGAGGTGGACCTCGAACGTCAGCGCATTTCGCTCACCGCGCGCAAGGATGGCGGCGCGCCGCGCCCGCAGGGGAACGCTCAAGCGGGTGGAGAGGCGGGCGCGCGCTCGGGCGGCTACGGCGCTCAGCGTCGTCCGGGAGGCGCTCCGCACGGCCAGCGCCCGCAGATGACGGCGAAGAACGCGCAGGGTTCGAAGGGGAGCTCGGGCTTCACCAACAACCCGTTCGCGGCTCACTTCAAGCGCTGAACCGGGTCAGCATCGAGCGCTGCAGCCGGGCGGCATCGAGCGCTGCAGCCGGGGGCTCCAAGCACGAACGAACGTTGACGACGTTCGTTCGTGCTTGCGTTCCTCAGGCTCCGAGAGCTCGTTCTGCTGCCGTTCTCGCTTCGTCTTACGCGAGCGCGGCGCGAGCGGCAGCGATGGTTTGATCGACGTCGGCGTCGGTGTGGGCGCCGCTCAAGAAGGCCGCTTCGAACTGGGAGGGCGGCCAGTAGACGCCGCGCTCGAGGAGCCCTGCGTGAAAGCGCGCAAAGCGCTCGCGATCCGAAGCGGCGGCGTCCTGCCAATTGCGCACGGGGCCCTGGTGGAAGAAGAGCGTGAGCATCGAGCCCACGCGCTGCACCGTTCCGGGGACCCTGCGGGCGACCAGCGCCGCGACGAGCCCCATCTCGAGCCGCTCTCCGAGCGCCTCGAGACGCTCGTAGAGCGAGTCGTTCAGTTGCTGGAGCGTGGCGAGCGCGGCGGCCACGGCGAGCGGGTTCCCGCTCAGCGTGCCTGCTTGGTACACGGGACCGAGCGGCGCTACGAGCCGCATGACGTCGGCGCGTCCGCCGTACACGGCGAGCGGCATGCCGCCGCCCACGATTTTGCCGAGACAGGTGAGATCCGGGGTGAGGCCGTAGCGTCCTTGCGCGCCGCTCTGGGAGAGGCGACAGCCCGTCATCACTTCGTCGAAGATGGAAAGCGCGCCGTGCTCTTGGCAGAGCCGCACGATGGCCTCCAGAAAGCCAGGCTCCGGTGGCACGCACCCCATGTTTCCGGCGACGGGCTCGACGATGACCGCCGCGATGCGGTGTCCGTCGGAGGCGAACAGCGCCTCGAGAGCGGCGACGTCGTTGTAAGCGAGCGTGGCCGTGTTTTTCACGAGATCCAGCGGCACGCCGGCGGAGTCCGGGTGCCCGAAGGTGGCGGCGCCGCTGCCGGCGGCGACGAGCAAGCTGTCGGAGTGCCCGTGGTAGGCGCCGTCGAACTTGACGATGACGGGCCGGCCCGTGAAGCCGCGCGCGACGCGCAGAGCGCTCATGGTGGCCTCGGTACCGCTCGAAACGCAGCGCAGCATTTCGATGGACGGATAGACGCGCTGAATCGCCTCGGCGAAAACGACCTCCGCCTCCGTGGGTGCGCCGAAGGAGAGACCCTGCTCGGCAGCTTGCTGCACGGCGCGCACGACGGTGGGCTCCGCGTGACCGAGGATGGCTGGGCCCCACGAGCCGACGTAGTCGATGTACTCCGCGCCATCGGCGCCCACGAGGCGGGCGCCGCGCGCCGCGCGGATGAAGATGGGATGCCCGCCGACGGCGCGGAACGCGCGCACGGGGCTGTTGACTCCACCGGGGAGCAAACTTTGGGCGCGGTCGTGCAAAGCTTGGGAGACGACGTCACTCATGGCTCGGTCTTCTAGCTCAGCCGGGGGTGGGGCCCAACGCGAGCCTGGCTCGGGGCTTCGTGGGGCGTGCCTCGGGTGACTTGGACGAAGTGCGGGAGCACCGCATGCGGCCTACCGGCGTTTCCCCCGACCGGTGAGAAAAGGGCGCTTCGCGGGTGCGCGGGGCCGGGGGAGGGTCAGGCTTCGTTCGTGACGCTCGGGGCGGGGCCACGCGCCGGGCGCCGCAGCTCGGTGCGCCAAGCGTCGAGGAGCTGCCGCGTGGTCTCGGGCCACGGATAGCGGCTGAGGCGCGCCAAAATGTGAGGCGTGTGGTCGCCCACGCGACGAGACTCGGGGAAGACGTGCATGGCGCTCTCGAGCAACTCCGCTGCGTCGTCGAGGAGGCCATTTTCGCAGGCGAGCCACGCTTCGGTGAGAAGCTGGTGCTGGCGTGGCTCGGGCTCTTCGACCTCGAGCGCCGCGCACTCCACCAAGAGCGCCTGGGCGGCTTCGAACTCGCGCCGGAGCAGCGCGAGCTGAGCCACCAGCACTTTGCCTTCCAGGATGCCCCAGGGATCCGCGAGATCCGAGTACAGCCGGAGGCACCAATCCGAGTGCAACGCGGCCATTTCGACGTCGTCCAGGTCGACGCCGATCATGGCGAGCAGGCGCCTGCAGGCGGCTTGTCCGCGCGGCGTACGGAGCGCCTCGAAGGCGATGAGCGCGTCGAGCGCGCCGGTTTCGGCGCTGCGCAGGTTGGCCATGCGGTGCTCGACGTGGGCCAGCGATGCGTTGGCTTGTGCGGTGCCCAAGCGGTAGCCGACGCGATCGAACTCGGCACGCGCTTCGAGCGCCAGGCGGCGCGAGCGCTCCACGGCGCCTTCGGAGTGTTCCACCCAGCTGAGCAAGAGCAGGCACTGGCCGCGACCGAGCGGCTGCGACAGCGACGCGAAGTGGCGCTCGCCGGAGGTGACCATGGCGCGCGCCGACTCGAAGTCGCCGAGCAGGTAGTCGATTTCTCCGAGCACGGCTTCGCACTGCGCTTGCCCCACCACGTGCTGCAAGCGACGGAACACGTCGAGGCCCTGCTCGGCGAGTCGTCGTCCTTCGTGCGTGTTGCCGAGCTCGCTCGAAATGTGGCCGAGCAGGCGCAGGCAGTGCGCCAGGTTTTCGTCGTCGCCCAGCTCTTCGAAGCTGCGCTTGGAGCGCTCGGCGTACTCGCGCGCCTCGTTGGAGCGGCCGATTTGACGGAGCGCCTCGGCGCGCCAGCGATCTTGAATGGCGCGCGTGCGGCCGCGCAGCTTGCCGCGCAACAGATCGAGATCGTTCAGGGTGGCCAGCGGCTCGCGCGCGCCGTTCCAGCTGCCTTGCAGGTAGTCGAAGAGCAGCGACGCGGCGACTTCGTTGTCGCCCGCGTGCAGGAGGTTGATGACCCGCTGACGAATGACGCGCCTCGTCGCGGCCAGCGGATGGCGGCGGAGCGCGTCGGCGGCCGCGCGATAGAAGCGCTGCCGATCCGGCATTTGCGAGAGCTGACCGAAGAGGTGCTCTTGGAGGAGCGCGTGGGGCCAGCTGTAGCGGCCTTGCCCGCGAGGAATGATGATTTCCGCCGTTTGCAAGCTGCGCAGCGCTTCGTCCGCGGGCAGGCCCAGCTCGGCGAGCAGGGGACGGAGCACCTCGCGGCGTAGGTCGGCGCTGATGGTGGCGATGGCGTACGCCGCCAGGCGATGCTCCTCGGGCAGCGCGTTGACGCGGCTGTCCCAGAGCTCGGCCGTGGTCTTGGGTCGGACCGAGAGCACCTCGGGGGGCACGTGGTACTTGCCGTCGACCAGCTTCATGTTGCCGGCGACCGCCCAAGCGTGCAGCTGCTGGAGCGCGAAGAGCGGGTTGCCGCGGCTGCGGCGCGCGGCTTCGCGCACGGCGTCGTCCTCCAGGGGCAGGGACTGGCGCAAGAGCTCGTGTGTGGTTTCGGGCTCGAGCGGCGTGACGTCGATGGCCACGCCGTCCATTTTTTCTCGCAGGTGACGGAGACGTTCGGCGGCGGGCGTGCCCAAGTGGACGTCCTCGGCGCGCACGGTGGCGACGATGACGTACGGCTGATCCGCGTCCTCGCCGTGCATCTTGAGGAAGCCCTCGAACGTCGACTCTTGCGCGTTGTGCAAGTCGTCGAGCCAGAGCAAGAGCGGCTTCTGACGTCCGATGCGCCGCACCACGTGGCGTGAGACGGCTCGCCGTGTGGCCAGAGTATCCAGCGCGAACTTGACCCCGCTGGGCCCGACGGGAGCGTCCGTGACGTGGCCGGTGGGGCGAATCCACTCGGCCGCGCCGGCTACCCAAGTACGACCGGCCTTGTCGCTGCGGCGGATGTGCCAGCGCGCCAAGAGTGAGCGCTCGATGACGTCTCGATCGGCGCGCTCGAAGTTGTAGTACTGGGTGACGGCGCCGAGCATGCCGTCGTTGGCTCCGGGCACGGCGCGGTAGCGCGCGCGCAGAGGGATCATGGTGCCCTCTTCGTGCACCGTTTGGCACAGCCACTCCGCGATACGGCTCTTTCCGGAGCCGGCGGGCCCCACCAGGATGACGAGGCGGTGGCTGTTGCCTTGGCGATGAATCACCTCGCCGCAGATTTCACGCAATGTTTGGCGGACGTCCTCGCGGCCGACGAGTGGGCTTTGACGAATGCTGAGCAGGCCGGGAGCGCGTTCGGCGACGGCGCTGAGCGCGGGGTTGCGACCGCGGCTGCCGGTGCGCGCCGGCATCACGCGCGGAGACGCGCTGGGCCGCACACGTGGAAGCGAAAAGGCCTCCGCGCTCGTGTCGGTGGGACGGAAGGGAGCCCAGTCACGCCGCGTGTCCGCCGCGTACTCCCAGCGGTCCCACGGGCGCTTCTGCAGCATGCGACCCACGAGCGCCGCCACTCCGTCGGGCACCTCGAACGCTGGCTCGAGCTCGGGCGCGTCCGTGAACGCGTGGCGCTTGAGCAGCTCCTTGGAGTTGCCGCTGAAGGGAGCTTTGCGGCCGAGCAGCTTGTAGAGAATGCAACCGAGCGAGTAGATGTCCGTCGCGCCGCACACGTGGTGCTGCTCGTGCTGGATCTGCTCGGGCGCCATGTAGCCCGGAGTGCCCGCGCCGGCGTGCGGCTTGAACTCCATGGCCTTCTCGCCGTCGAGACGCTCGTCGTGCGGATCTCGCTTGAGCCACGCGAGGCCGAAGTCGAGCATGTGCACGAGCGGAGGTGCGCCGGGCACGGCTTGCACCAAGACGTTGGAGGGCTTGAGATCGCCGTGGACGATGCCGCGCGCATGTGCATGCGCCAACGCGCCGAGGATTTGGTCCACGACGTGCCAGATGACGGGCCAGCTGAGGCCAGCGTGGGTGAGATCGTGAAGTGACTGGCCCGAAGCCAGATCCATCGCCAGAAAGGGCGACCCGTCGCGCAGCTGACCGAAATCTCGCGCGCGTACGATGCTGGGATGGTCCAGCGCCGCCAGCGCGCGGGCCTCCTTGTAAAACCAGGTGATGTACTCGGGCGCGTGCTCGCTGTCGGGAACGATGACGCGCTTGACCGCGACGATCTCGTTCGTGGCAACGTCGCGGCAGCGGTACACGATGCCCATGCCGCCTTCGCCGAGAACGCTCTCCACCTCGTAGCGATCTGCGATGACGTCGCCGGGAAGCGCTTGGAGGCCCGCCTGGCTGAGCGCACCTGCCAGCGCCTCGCCGGCGACCACGACGGCGGCTGCCGATGGGATGCTGGGTGGAGCGCTGTCCAGCGCGGAGTCCTGGGGGCGTTCCGCTGCACCCACTTCGGAGACGGGCGGAGGCTCGGCGCTTTCGGGCTCTTGCATCACGACGCCGGACAACGAACCGAGGCTCAGGATTGCCGTGGAGTCGAGCTCGGGGTCGTCAGAGGTCGGGTAGCGAAACTCCTCTGCGGGGGGCGGCTGCGGTGGAGCCGGGGCCGGCTCGACCGGCGCGGGGGTAGGCTGCGGGCGAGACAACGTAGGCGCCGAAGGGAGGTACGACGGAGGCTCGGGTGGCACGCTTTCCGGCACCGTTCCGTTGACCGAAGGTTCGACGGTGGACTCGAGCTGAGGTGGTGGAGCATCCGCGACGATGCGTTCCTCGGACGAGCGCGCGGTGGGCGTCGATGACTGGGCCTTCTCTCCCGCGTCGAGCCTGCTGCCCGTGCCGAGGGCGGAGCCTTGGCCCGCGGCGAGCGGCGACGCGACGCTCGGGGGCTCGGGCGGCGACGAGCCTGCAGCCGTCGTGGCGCTGGCGAGCTCCGGTGAAGGCTTGTCTCCACGGTCAGTACCGGAGCGCTGCCGTGCAGGTTGCTTCGGGGCAGCGGGCTTGCCGGGGTCAGGTGCGTCGGCCATGGGCTGTCGGCTTTTGCCGGGAGGCAGTCGGGGGGGAGTGTACCGTGGTGAGGCAAGGCGTCGAGACCTACAGCCACGGACATCGTGTGGGGGCGTGCTCGGTGGGCTTTCGGGCGTTCCGCGCTCACTCGCGCAAAAAGCGCATCTCCGGGTTTTCGCGGCGCCAAATGACGTGGTCCATGAAGTAGTGGTGCACGTTCACGAACGCAAAAAAGGCCGCGAAGAAAGGTGTCACGCCGAGCGCGCCGTCCCGAGAAGAGGCTTGGACAAAACGACCAAGCGCGCCGTCCAAGAGACCCGGCACGCCTCGGAAGAGTAGCCACCCGAGCACGACGGAGGACAGGGCGAGGAGAAAAAGCCGATCACGCACGCGGGGGCCGAGCTCCCGCTCGCCGCTCCGCGCTTCGTTCCGTTTGAGGAGCCAGACGAAGTAGAGGTACTGCAGCGAGTGCAGCGCGGGGATGAGATAAATCATGAGCGGGTCGACGCTCGAAAACACCATCCATGACCACACCGTGACCAAGAGCCCGACGAGCGGAGAAAGCGGCGGCAAGTGCCCTTCGCGACGCCACTTCCGAGCGAGCATCACCAGGAGCGCGACGGTGCTGACGCCGAACAGCACGCCGCAAATCGCCTCGAGGCGCGGTGGGTGGCCGTACGTCGTGTACACCACGCCGCTTTGCTCCACCGTTCTTCCGGGGTCACGCGGGTTCGCCCAAGCGTAGGCCCAGCCCGAAAAGCAGTGCACGAGCACCACGCGGCGTTCCGTCGCGAGGAAGTGCGCTCCGCGTCTCGCCGAGAGAACGGTGAGCACGCCGAAGCCTTGCTTGGCGTAGTGCCACCCGACGAGGAAGAACATGAGCTGCATCACCAAGCCGAGCGCTTCTGCGGAGCCCGTGGTGAGAGCGTGCCCGAGCCAGCCCGCGAGCAAGAGCGGAACGACGAAGCCAGCGAGCCAGTAGCGCAAGCGAAGCGGCGTGGCCCAGCCAGGGCCAAAGGCGCGCTTCCGCGCGTCACGGTAGAAGAGCAGGTACGTGACCGAAAAGTGCGGGTCGTTGATGAGGTGCGCGGCGTGGAACGTGAGGAAGCCCACGACGAGCTCGGCGTCGTCCAAGCCGAGCGCGCCGCGGAGGAGCCACACGACGGGGTAGAGCAGCAAAGTTGCGCCGCCGGTGAGCAGAAATTCGGCGACGCTGCCTCCGCTGGAGAGGGTCGCACGCGGCGGCGACAGCGTCAGCGTGGCGTCCGACATGACGCCGGATGTTAGGCGAGCGCCCCTGGCGGCGCAGCGCGTCCACGCGGGTTTTTCTGCGCGGGGCGCGATCGAGGCGAGCTCTCGGGCGGGTCGCCCGCGAGAGCCATGCGCCGGGGCTCGTCTGGTGGTAACTACGGGGCCCATGTCTTCCAAGCTCGAGCTCAGTCAGGCGCCCGGGGCGTTCCGCTCCGTTCCTCGTACCGGTGTGATTTACGTCACGTCCGAGGCAGAGCGCGCCGGCTACCGCGCCGGCGACAAGGAGTGGTGCAACCTGGGACAAGGGCAGCCGGAGACCGGCCCCTTGCCGGGCGCGCCCGCGCGAGTGAGCCAAACTTCGTTCGGAGTGGACGAGCTCGAGTACGCGCCGGTCGCGGGCCTGTGGGAGGTTCGTGAGGCGGTGGCGAGCATGTACAATCAGCTGTTTCGCCGCGGGCTGCCGTCGCAGTACTCGGCGGAGAACGTCGCCATTTCGGGCGGCGGGCGCGTCTCCATCATGCGCGCCTGCGCCGCCATGGGCTCCATCAACCTCGGGCACTTCTTGCCGGACTACACGGCGTACGAAGAGCTGCTCGACGTGTTTCGTCGCTTCACGCCCATCCCCATCCTCCTCGATCCCGAGCAGGGTTACGATTTTTCTCTCGAGCAGCTGCGGCGAGAAATCCTCGGGCGTGGGCTCGGCGCGCTCCTCATGAGCAATCCGTGCAACCCCACGGGCAAAGCGGTGCTCGGCCCCGAGCTGGGCGCGTGGGTGGCAACGGCGCGCGAGTTGGACTGCACGCTGCTCATGGACGAGTTCTACTCGCACTACGTTTGGCGTGAAGGACGCGCCCTGATGAGCGCGGCCGAGTTCGTCGAGGACGTCGATCGCGACCCGGTCGTCATCTTCGATGGACTCACGAAAAACTGGCGCTATCCGGGGTGGCGCGTCACGTGGACGATCGGTCCCAAGAAGGCGATTGAAGCCGTTTCCAGCGCTGGATCGTTCCTCGACGGCGGCGGGTCACGTCCCATGCAGCGTGCGGCGCTGGAAGTGCTCACCGCCGAGCACGCGCAGGAGGAGGCGGTCGCGCTCCGCGCTGCCTTCCGTCAGAAGCGGGACATCATGCTGGATGGTCTTCGCTCGATTGGCGTGCGCTTCGAGCGGGAGCCGGACGGTACGTTCTACGCGTGGGGAAACCTCGCGGGGTTGCCCGAAGGGCTTCGCACGGGGCCGGAGCTCTTCCGCGCGGCGCTCGAGCACAAGGTCATCGTGGTGCCGGGACAGTTCTTCGACGTCGATCCGGGGCAACGCCGGATGGGGCGCCCGTCACGCTTCGGCGGCTACGCTCGCTTTTCATTTGGACCCAGCGTGGACGTCATCGAGCGCGCGGTCGAGCGTCTCAAGCGGGTCGTCGCGGCAAGGCGCTGACGAACGGCGACGCTCGCTGCGCGCGCGTATGCTCGCTGCGTGTGGTCGACACTCGCAGTGCGCGGCAAAACTCGCCCCGCGCTGCAACGTGGCGGATGCGAGAAAACGCGGCGAGGAGAGTCCGTTCGGCTCTCCCTTGCCGCGTCCGCTCGCAGGCGCTCCATTCGGAGCGCCCTCGCCCGGCGCTCTTTAGCGAGCGATCTTTTTGTATAGGAAAAGAAGCCCGATTGCGCCGATGACGGCGATGATCAGGCTGCGAATGTCGAACCCCGTCACGTTGCCGAAGCCGAGCAGCGTCGCGATGTAACCACCGATGAACGCGCCAGCGATGCCGATCAGCATCGTGACGACCACGCCGCCCGGATCTCGGCCGGGCATGACCCATTTGGCGAGAGCGCCCGCCACGAGCCCAAACAGAATCCACGAGATGATTCCCATGGTCCCCCCTCTTCTTCTTTCTTTTTGGTCTCGAGCGCCGCGTTCGCAGACGGACGCTCGCACCTATTGTAGCCGGGGTCTCATGGAGCGCCCGTGCGTTGACGCACTGTTCTGATACGACGATGACGTCGATACGACCGAGGTGACTCACCTGCGTAAGCGGTGGCGGCGCGGCGTTTGCTAAGGCCCCCACCTCGGAGGATCGAATGCTCGCAAATACGTTGGTGGGTGCTGCGCTCGCGGTCGTCGTCTTGAGTCTCTTGGACGAAGGAAAGGCGCTGCGAAAAAGCGCAAAGCAGCGCGTGCTGTGGCGCACCGTGTGGAGCGGAATGGGGCTGCGCCACCTTTGGCCGGCGCCTTTGGTGCTCGCGGTGGCGGGCGCGGTCGCCTACGTGCTCAGCAGCTACGTCGGTGGGCTGATGAATTGGGGCTGGTGGTCTGCCGTGGGCGGCCAAGGCAACGTCATTCTCGGTAACAACGAGCAGCTCTTCGGTGTCACTGGCTCGCAGTGGGTGGGCCGAACGATGCTCTTGGTCGTCGCCGTGCTCATGCCGAACCTGGTGACCTGGGAGGAGCGCCTCTTCCGGCGCGGCATCGAGCGACGGACGCCCCTCGGACGGGCGGCTTGGGCGCTCGCGTTCGGACTGTTTCACTTGGTCGCGGGCCTTCCGCTCTACGCGGCGCTCGCGCTGGCGGTGCTGGGCGTGTACTGCTCGCACAGCTACATGCGCACGTTTCGCGCGCTGGCCGTCATGAAGGGGGAAGCCGTGGCGCGTCGCGCGGCCGTGCTCGAGTCCACGCGGGCGCACCTCGGTTTCAACACATTGGGTGTGCTCGTGGCAGCCGTGACGCTCGTTGGCTGAGCGCGCTTCGGCGGACGTTCGCACGGACAGGCGAGCGGACGAGTGAACGGAAAGCGAGCCAGGCGGCCCAGGCGCGACCGACGCACCCCGCCTCACAGGTCCGGAAGAGGCCCACTTACTGACGTGGTGAGTGCGTGGAAGCGGCTCAGATAGCTACAAAGGGCCGTATACTGGCAGGGCGTGAGATCTCTCCCCTCGAGCTCGCCGCGTGTGCTGGGCCCCTACCGGTTGTCGCGTCTCATCGCGTCCGGTGGGATGGCCGAGGTCTACGAGGCGCACCGCGTCGGGCCGCGCGGGTTCGACAAACGCGTTGCGCTGAAGCGAATTTTGCCGGAGCTCTCGAGTGAGTCCGAGCTCGTGGCCATGTTCTGTGACGAAGCGCGCATTCAGGCCACGCTCAATCACCCCAACCTGGTCCAAGTCCTGGACTTCGGCGAGCACGACGGAGAGCTCTTTCTTGCGCTGGAGTACGTCGACGGACTGAATCTCGCGATGCTGCTCGAGGGTGTCGCCGCCCGCAGGCTCCGCGTGGACCTCGCGCCGGCGCTCTTCATCGCGCTGGAGGTGCTGCGGGGACTGGAGCACGTGCACACCGCGAACGACGCGGCGGGCATGCCGCTCTGCCTCGTTCACCGGGACGTCTCGCCGAACAACATTCTGATTGGCTCGGCCGGGCAAGTGAAGTTGGCGGACTTCGGCATCGTGCGCTCTTCGTCGCGGCTCGCGCCGGCGACGGCGCCCGATCGCTTCAAAGGAAAGCGCGGCTACGTGTCTCCCGAGCAAGCCCAAGGCTTGCGAGTGGATCGGCGGAGCGACGTCTTTTCCGCGGCCGTCGTTCTGACCGAGCTCCTCATCGGGCATCCTCTCTTCGACGGACGCACGGAGCTCGGAATCCTCCGCCAAGTGGCGTCTGCGGATCTCACCCGACTGCGCTTGTATGGCTCTCACGTGCCCGACCGAGTGCGACAGCTCTTGGAGGTGGCGCTCGCGCTCGACCCGCGTGACCGCTTCGCGAGTGCTCAGGAGTTGGCCTCCGAGCTCGAGAAGGTCATGCGCGAGACCGCCCCTTCGTTCGGTCGCCACGACCTCGTTGATTGGATGGCGGCGCTCGGCCTCACGGAGCTTTCGAGCGGCGTGAGCCGCGTGAGCGCGCCGCCACCGCTGTCGATCAGCGCTGAAGAGGCGCGCTCCGTGCCGGGCTCTGGGCTGGAAGTCGCGGGGCCGAGCTTTCGAGTTCGAACACCGGCAGGCGCGGAGCTCGGTCCCTTCGGCACCGCCGCGCTCTTGGAGTTGGCCGCCACGGGTCGGTTGAAGGACGACGCGCGTGTGTCGCGGGGTGAGGCGGAGCCGGTGCTGCCTTCCGCAGTACGGGAAGTGCAAGGTTTGTGGGGGCGTCATCCCTATCGCTTCAACGACCCGCTCGATGGACGCGCGGCTCGCCACCCCGCGCAGGTCGAGTCAATCGCGGCGCATCTGTTTTTCGTGTGTCTCTCGCGTCGCACGGGCATGCTCGTGGGACGTTCGCTCGAGCGGCACGTGCGAGTGTATTTCGAAGAAGGCGCGCCGGTGTTTTCGTCGGCCACGGATCCGTCGCTGCTCCTTGGCGCGCGCCTCACGGCGTCCGGCGCGGTCAGCCCGCAGACGGTCGAGGCGGCGCTCGCCGCGGGCTGGTCTCGTCAAGAACCCCTCGGCGCGCGCCTCGTCGCCGGCGGTCACCTGGCCACTGGCGAGCTGGAGCGTGCGCTCGCCGCGCAACTCGAGGCGCGCCTCGTGCAGCTGGCCTCGCTGCGTGAAGGAGAGCTGTGCTTCGTACCGGAGGCTCGTCCTGCCATGCCGCTCGCACCGCTGCGTGGATCGCCCGAAGCATTCTTGGCCCGCGTCGTTCTTTGCAGTCACACGCCGGAAGAAATGGCGCGCCTCCTCGTACCGCTGTGGCACACGCCGCTCGGTCAAGGGCTCGGTGGGCTCGAGCTCGGCAGCCTCAGGCGCGCCGCAACGCTCATGGACGCCTTCGAGCTCGATGAAGCTCGGCGCGACATTCTCCGCCGCGCCGAAGCGGGCGCTTCGGTGGCGGCGCTCGTGAACGAAGCTCGGGGTGACAGCGCGCGCATGGCCGAGGTGCTCGGCGCGCTGTTCGTCGGGTTGGTTTCGGGAGCGCTGGCCGCGGGGTAGCGGCCAGCGCCCGGCGCACTTGGTTCAGAAGTGATGGCTGATGGGCCCCGACCCACCATTGCGCATCAGGCGACGGAATGCGTCGCCGGACATGTGCAGAAGGCTCTCGTGGTCACCGCCCTCGAACCAGACTTCTTTTTGGTTCAAAAGCGACGTGTCGGTCACCGTGAGCATATTGTATGCGGTGCCCAGCGGGGGCACGGCGCCGAAGGCGCAGTCGGAAAACATGTCCGACAGCTCGTTCTCTGGAACCAGGCTGAGCTTCCTCCCGAGCATTTCGTTCAGCCGCCCCATGTCCAAGCTGTGGGTAGCGGGAATGACGGCCAGCACAGGGCCTCTGTCGTCGCTGACGACGACCCCCTTGGCGAGTTTGTCGCCTGGTACGTGGGCGCTTTGCGCGGATTGTTGGCTGTGCGTCGTGTGAGCGTGCGTCACCACCTCGAAGGCGCAGCCCTCCTCGGTGCACGCGTTTTGCACTGTATTGGCAATGGTCATGGCGTTCCCCTCCGGTTCTCGAAAAGCTCTGACCGCTGATCGGCGAAATGCGCGTTTCGGCGCTCCGCGTTTTGGCCAGCGGCAGAGGTTCGTCCCTGCCTATGGGATAGCGCGAAACACCAGCTCGGGAGCGGACGACAGGAGCATGGTGCGCGGCTCCCTTCGAGCCCGACTCAAGTGGGTCAGGGGCGTTGAAACGAGTAAACCGAACCCAGCCCGAGCAGCACGGTGAGCTCGTCCAACGCGCGCCGCATCTCGTCCAGCAGCTCGGGCGCCGCCAAATCGTCGAGCGTGAGGCGATCGCGGTAGTGCTTTCGGACCCACGCCACCAGCTCTCCGTGGAGCTCCGGAGCGTAGTGAACACGGGCGCCGAGCGCCGCGTGCTCCTCGGCAGAGAGCGGCACGCGGAGCCTGAGACACGCGGGGCCGCCGCCATTGTTCATGGACGCGTTGACGTCGATGTATTCGACCGAAACGACCGGATTGTTTTCGGCCGCTACGCGCTCGAGAAAGCCTCGTGAGGCGGGCTGTTCGAGCGCCTCGTTCGGCGCCAGAAGCACGAAGGAACCCTCCGCGAGCTCGATGAGCTCGCTGTTGAACGGATACGCGTGCACGGCATCGGCGAGCGGCAGCTCACGTTCGTTCGCCTGGCAAATGACGAGCTCGGGGCCCAGGCGCCTCGTGAGCTCGGCCAAGAGGTCCGGCTGCGAGACGAACGCGGCTTCGTGCAGCATGAGGAAGGAGCCGTCTCCGACCGCGAGCACGTCCGTGTGAAAGGCGCCCGCGTCGATGCCGCGAGGGCTCTGCTGCCAAAAGAGCACGCTTTTGTGCGGCAAGCGGTGCAGGCGTGCGACCGCGCGGCTGGCCTCTTCGCCCTGCCGGGCAGGGTGGCGCACGGGGGCGTCCGGGGGGAAATCGCCGTCGTACGAAAGGCCGGCTTTGCCCCAGGCGAAGAGGTGAGCCACACCTTGGCTCGTCGTGAGCCGCGTATGGTTGGCGGCGCCTTCGTCGAAGAAGAGCGGTGAGGAGGGCAGCGGCGGGTGCACCAAGAAACGAGCCGCATCGGCGAACACGCGCTCGAGAACGCGGCGTGTCGTGTCTGCCTCGAGCGCGCGGTGAGTCATGCTCGCCAAGTTGGCGACGGTGAGGTGGACGCGTTGGTCCTCCGTATCGCCCGAGGGCGCGACCGTGGCCGCGTTGGCCGTCCACATCGCCGAAGCGCTCGACGCGCGTCGCAGGAGCTCCGGAGCGGTCTTCAGGGCGGCGTGGAGGACCTCGCCGTCCGACCCAGAAAAGCCCAGCTGACGCAGCCAATCCGGGTCGGGGCGAGGGTGGGGAGGCAGAACGCATTGAGCGCCGCCCAGCTCCCAGACGCGCCGCATTTTCTCGAGGCCCTCGAGCGCCGCTCTGCGCGGATTGGCCGGGGCGCCGCGGTGCCGTTGACTTGCCAGATTGCCCTCGGAGAGGCCGCCGTAGCCGTGCGTGGGGCCCACGATGCCGTCGAAGTTGTGGGTCCTGGTGTTCGTCACGGTTGCCCCCGAAGAAGTTGGCAATGAAGTGTCGATCGAGCGTGCGACCGGGGCTCGACCTTGGCAACCCCGCGAGGCTCGTTCCGGCCCTCGTGGGCGCGCGTGGCATCGTCGTGGCTGCTATAGTCCCGCCCGCCATGAGCGCCTCGACGCCCACAGCTCCAGCGGCTCCCGCCGGGAGCTCACCTCATCTCGCTACTCTGCTCATCTCGTGCCCCGATCGGCGCGGTATCGTCGCCGCGTCCGCGCAGGTGTTGGCGGGTCACGGCGCCAACATCCTCGACTCCGACCAGCACACGGATCGCTCGGAGGGGCAGTTTTTTCAGAGAATTTGCTTCGACGCCAGCGAGCTCACGACGGATCGCGGCACGCTGGAGCGGGCGCTGGACGAAGTGGCTCGCCGCTTTTCGATGAAATTCCGCCTGTCGTACGCGACGGCCGAGGACGGGACGCCGCGGCGGAAGCGCATCGCGATTTTCGTTTCCCGTTACGAGCACTGCCTTTACGATCTGCTGTTGCGACAGCGAGCGGGGGAGCTCGTCGGCGAGGTCGCGTTGATCGTGAGCAACCACCCGGACCTCGGCTTCGTCGCGGAGCAGTTCGGCGTTCCGTTCCAAGTTTTCCCCAAGACGCCCGAGAACAAGAAAGAGCAAGAGCAGCGCGAGCTCGAGCTCCTCGCCGAGAGCTCCGTGGACGTGGTGGTGCTGGCTCGCTACATGCAGGTGGTGAGCCGCGAGTTCGTCTCGCACTACCCGGGTCGCATCATCAACATTCATCACTCGTTCTTGCCGGCGTTCATCGGCGGAAGGCCCTACCACCAGGCCCACGAGCGTGGGGTCAAGCTCATCGGAGCCACGGCGCACTACGCGACGACGGACTTGGACGAGGGGCCCATCATCGAGCAGGACGTCGTACGCTGCTCGCACCGGGACTCCGTCGAAGATCTGGTGCGCAAAGGTCGGGATCTGGAGAAAGTCGTTCTAGCGCGCGCGGTGCGCTCGCACCTCGAGGACCGCATCCTGTCGTACGGCAACAAGACGGTCGTCTTCGATTGAGGCGGCGCTTCGAGCTCCGTCACTGCGCTGGCGCGGCGCTCTTCCGCGCGGCCTCGGCGCGGCGGATGGCGGAGTCCAGGGCGGATGGGCTGAAGCCGACGAGCAGCGTGCCGCTCACGTCGATGATTGGAATGCTGGCTCCACCCAAGCCGGCTCGCGTGAGCTTCGCTTGCATTTCGGCGCGGGCAGCGTCGCTTTCCTCGATGTCCTTTTTGGTCACGTCGAGGCCGCGCTTTCGAAGGTATTCCTCTGCGGCGTGGCAAGGCTTGCACCAGTCCGCGCCGTAAATCACCGCGGAGAGCTTTCCGGCTGCCGCCGCGGAAGATGCAGGCGGTGGCGCGAGGCGATCCATGCGCTCCTTGCGCCGCGCGGCGCCGAGCTCGTCCCAAGCTTCCCGAGGCATGGGGCGAACGGCGTAGTGGCCGTCCTTGTTCTTCTGCTGGAGGTCCGCGACGAACACCGTGTCCGGAGAGCCCGCCGGATGATTTTGCAACACGACGCGCACCGTTTTGCGCGCGCTTTCGGGCACGTCCGAAGGCTTGGCGGTGACGTGAAAGTCCCCTTGCTCGTCGACCCAGGTGAGCAAGAGGCCCGCCGTGTCGTCCCCGAAGCTGAAGGGACCCGAGCCGGCGGCTGGCGCAGCGCTGCCCGACGCCTCGGGCGGGGCGTCTCCAGGCGCCGAACGGTCACAGCCGAGGCTGCCGAGCGCGAGGCCCAGCATCAGCGCCACCGGGGTAACGCTTCGCGTGACTTGGCTCCGGTGTTGGGGAGCGATCCGGCCCGTCATGGAAGTACACGCGAGGGGGGTTAGCCGTCGGCCGCGCGCGAGTCGCGGTCGGGGCTTCGCGACAGGCGCAACGCGAGTGAGCGCACGCCCTCCAAAAGGCCAATCAGAACGTAGAAACAAAGCAGCCACACCAGCACGAACTGCGGCTTGAAGCGCTGCCATACGAACGCGCTCGAGGTAATCACGAACAGCACCAGCACGATGGTGCCCGTGTTCAGGCGCAGGTCCTTGAACGAGCGGAAACGCACGTTGGACACCATGAGCAGGCTGAGCACGATGGTCATGCCCAAGATGACCATGGTGTACCGCTCGTCGCTCAGTGCGTCCCCGGCGGCGTGATTGGCCACGACGAGGGAAATCAGAATGCCCGAGGCCGGCGGGGTAGGCAGACCGATGATGTACTTGCTCGGCTTCAGGGGCGTGCCGCTCTCGTTGGAAGCCAGCACGTTGAAGCGAGCGAGGCGAATTGCGGCGCACGCCACGAACATGAACGCCGTGAGCAACCCAGCCACCGGCAAGCGGTTCAGGACCCACTGGTAGACGAGCAGCGCCGGGGCCACGCCGAACGAAATGACGTCGGCCAGCGAATCCATCTGCAGGCCGAAGGCGCTCTGAGTTTTCGTCAGACGCGCGACGCGGCCGTCCATCAGGTCGAACAGCATCGCGAAAATGAGCAGGACCGCCGCCCGGTAGAACTCCTGCTCGTTGGCGCCTTGGGACGCGGCGACACGAATCGCGTTGAAGCCGCAAAAAACGCTCGCGAGAGTGATCGCGTTGGGCAAGACGAAGAGCGTCTTCCGCAAGTCGAGCTTTCGTCGCCGTCCGCGTCGCCCTCGGAAGGGTCGCTCGGAGGCGAGTCGCTCCGGATGATCGGCCACCTCCGCTGAGGGTCCTTGGTCCTGCCGCCGCACAAGTTGAACCTAGACGGCACCCGATGGTCCGTCAATTTGGCCCTCCCCGTCGCGGCACCCTAGGATCCGCGAGGTATGATTCCGAAAGCCTCTCGATCCGCGCGTGTCGGGTGTGCCGCCGCTGGGCTCGGGCGGGCGCCGCGCGGATTTCGTGCGGCATTTTCGCTGCTTGGAGCTTGGTCCGCGCTCGCGTGCAGCCCGGCCGTCGCTCCCGAGGCCGAAAATCCGCACGAGGCGCACGTCCAGCAGCTAAAAGAAGAGATTGCTCGGCTGAACGATCGCGTGGCTCGAGCGGAACGGGAGCGAGACGAGGCGCGCCTTCAGGTCGAGCCAAGTGACGCGCGGAGCGACGAGACCTTCGCGGACGAAGACCGTCCCTCGGAGAGCGCCCGGTCGGTCCCTGTGTCGAGTGAAACCCGACCCACGCTAGCCGTCGTCAAGATGGGTCCCCAAGGGGTCGTGCCGACGGAGACCCTTTGGGTCGATTCTCCGCTCGGGGACGACGAAGAGGAGCCGGAGCCACGCCTCCGTCCGGTGTTGCGTGTTCACGGCGCGGAGGGCGACGTCGCTCACGTCGTCGAACCTCGCGGAGAGGCCGCCGTCCAAGCGAGGGCGCCGGGCGTGGACCAAAGCTCGAAAGAGACCGTCCTGTCGGAGGCCGAGCGCAAGAAAATGCGCGCAGAGGCGGCGACGGTCGCCGAGTACGAAGCAGCCGTCGCCGCGGTGCGCGCGCAGAGTTGCGCCAAGGGCGAGGCCGGCTTGCGTCGCTTTCTCGCTCGTCATGCGGACCACCCTTACAGCGACAATGCGCTGTATTGGTTGGGCGAATGTGCGTTCCAAAAAGGCGACTACGCCGCGGCGCGCGACACCTTCGCCGACGTCCTGGCGCGCTACCCCGGCGAAAACAAAGTACCGGACGCGCTTTACAAGCTGGCGCTCAGTTATGAGCGGCTGGGGCTCGTCGAGGAAGCCCAGAAGACCGTCGGACAGCTCTTGGCTGCCCACCCGAACACGGCCGCCGCGCGGCGGGTTTCGGAAACGCATTCATCGAAATGAGACTCGTCATGAACGTGCCGCGCCCTCGTTCCCTTGCTCTTTCAGTGCTCTTGCTGCCCGCTTTGGTGAGCGCGCAGGAGTCTTCGGATCCCTCGCTTGCCGCGGGGCGTGTGCTCATTGGAGGCACCGGACCCACGACGGCGGCAACGACCGCGCCGGGGACCGACGTCAACTCGCATCTGCCGTCGAGCGCACGTCCCGTGAGTGGCGATGCGCAAGACGGCTTCGATCTCAATCGCTCGTCGTCCAACGGCACGCTGACGCTCGGCGCCAAGAACGCGGAGGGCGCGGGGTCCGGCCTGTACGGCATACAAAGGGTGGAGCGCGCCGAGCCAGCGCCGGAGTTTCACATGGTGCGTCAGGGCGATACGCTCTGGGCCCTTTCCGAGCGCTACTTTCAGAACGCCTGGACGTGGCCCGAGTTGTGGAGCTTGAACCCGCAGCTCGAAAATCCCCACTGGATTTACCCGGGAGACCAGCTGCGCATGCGTGCTCCGGGCGCGGCGCCGAGCGCACCAGGCAAGCCGAACTTCGGCGCTTCGCTGATTGCCCGGCGCTCGAAGGTGTCGAGCGACACCATTTTTCTTCGCGATCAGGGTTACCTCGGGGATCCCGAGCGCGACATTTGGGGTGAGCTCGTCGGGTCCGCCGAGGACCAGATGATGTTGAGCTACGGCAACACGGTCTACCTCCTGATCAAGGAGGGGGTGGACGTGCGTGTGGGCCAGCAGCTCACGCTGTTCAGTGACATTCGTAAGCCGGAGAGCGTGCCGGGCGCGCGTAAGCCTCCGGGTGAAATCGTGAAGGTGTACGGTACGGTGCGCGTGAGCGACTGGGACCCGGAGACGAGGATCGCTCGCGGGGAAATCATCGAGTCGACGGACATCGTGGAGCGAGGCGCCCGCGTCGGCCCCGTGGGTCGTCGCTTCCAAATCGTGGCGCCGACGACCGCCGAGGTGGACGTGGCGGCGCGCATCCTCACCAGCTTTTACCCGCACGTGTACGTAGGCCAGAACCAGCTCGTGTTCCTCGACAAGGGCTCGGAGGATGGCCTGAAGCCGGGAAATCGCTTGAAGGTGCTGCGGCGCGGGGACGCGTGGCGACGCGGTTTCACCGCGTCGCCGGCCTCGGCGCGCGCGCGGGTCAAGATGGAGTCCGCGGAGCGCGCGCCCGCCGAGCTCACGCCGCTCAAGGGCGAAGAAGAAAAGTTCCCCGACGAGATCACCGGCGAGGTGCGCATCGTCCACACCGAGCGCTATAGCTCGGTCGCCCTCGTCACCGAGTCCCGCCAGGAGCTCATTTCGGGCGATCGCGTCGTCAGCGCCACCGGCTACTGAAATCGACCGCGGCGGTCGATCGGCTCGGTCGTGGACGCTCGTTTCCGGTGCGCGCGTCGGGCCCTTCGGCGCGGTCGCGCCCCAAAATCGCAGTTGAAGTGAAGGTCGGGGACCGTGACTCGCGCTAGCTTGCGGTTCGCGCCGACCCTCGCTCGTCCCGCCTGGCGGCAGGTCGCTGCTCGCTCTAGGGTCGAAGGAGCTACCGCATGGAACTGCTCGCCACGTTGGCCTTCACGTTGGGCGTCGTCGCCTACTCGGTGGCGTCCACCCTGTTCTTCGTCGACGTGGCGCGTCGAGAAGGGCACGCTTTGGCCGGACGTTGGGCGAAGCGCACGCTGTGCGTCGGCGCCGCCTGCCAAGCCATTCAGGTCGTGGCGGCGTCGCTCGCCGCGGGGGTGTGCCCGGTCGAGAGCATTCACTTTGCGTTGGGGCTGGCCTCTCTCGTGGCCATCGTCGCGTACCTGTGGCTGAGCGCCCGGCGGGGCCTGGGGGCGCTCGGTATCTTTCTTTCGCCCATGGCTCTCGCGTTGCTCATCGCGACGCAGTTCGTCGGAGAGAGCCTCGCTCCGACGGGTCTGTCGCGAACGCTCCTGGCGATTCATGTCACCTCGAACCTGGTGGGGCTCGGGTTCGTACTGCTCGCGGGCGGAGCGTCCGCCTTTTACTTGTTGCAGGAGCGGCGTCTCAAGTCCAAGCGAGGTTCCTTGGCGCACGGGCGCTTGCCGGCGCTGGACACGCTCGACGCCACGGAGCACCGGCTGCTCGTGCTCGGCTTTCCGCTTCTCACCTTCGGGGTCGTCACGGGCGGTCTGTTTTTCGCGCAGCTGGGACCGGTGGGCAGCGCTGGGTTCGCGCGTGCGGTCTTGGGTTACGTCACGTGGCTCTTGGTCGCGCTGGTCTTGGTGCTCCGCGGAACGTTGGGCTGGAGCGGGCGGCGCGCAGCCTACGGAACGTTGGCTGGGGTCGCGTGCCTGGCGCTCATCATCGCATTCTACGCGCTTCGGCCATTTTTCGGAGACGGCCCGTGATCGTCGTGGTTGGCCTTTCTTATCGTACTGCGCCCATCGAGGTGCGGGAGCGCGCCGCCTTCCCCGACGCGGACGTGCCGGCGTTCTTGCAGGGCCTCATCGGCGCGGGCCATTTGCGGGAAGCGTTCGTCATATCGACGTGCAATCGGGTGGAGCTCGTCGGGGCTCCCTCGGGCACCAGCTCGGAGGCGCTCGAAAGGGCGGCCCACGCGTGCGCCGAGGCGCTCTGTGCGCGCACCGGGGGGCTCGAGCGCTACATCTATTCGTACTCGGGTCAGCGCGCCGTGGAGCACCTGTTTCGGGTCGCCAGCTCCCTGGATTCGCTCGTGCTCGGGGAGCCGCAGATTCTCGGTCAGCTCAAGCAGGGCTTCGAGCTCGGGCGCAAGAGCGGCGCCATCGGACCCGTCTTGCACCGCGCCGTCCCGCGCGCAGTCCGCGCCGCCAAGCGTGTGCGTACGGAAACCACCATCGGCACGGGGCAGGTCTCCGTGCCCACGGTCGCCGTGGACCTTGCCACGCAGATTTTCAGCGACCTCTCGGGGCGCACGGTGTTGCTGCTGGGCGCGGGAGAAATGGGGCGCGGCGTCGCGCGCCTGCTCGCTGACGTGGGCGCTCGCATCGTGGTCTTGGGGCGCCGCATGGAAAACGCTCGACAGCTCGCCGGAGAAATCAACGGAGAGGCGCGTTTGCTCGACGATCTGCCGGCGTCCCTCACCGAGGCGGACATCGTGGTGAGCGGGACGAGCAGCCCCGAGCCGGTCATTTCGGAGGCGCTCGTGCGCTCGGTGCGCCGCGCGCGACGAGGCCGCAATCTGTTCTTGATCGATCTGGCCGTGCCGCGCGATGTGGAGCCCAGCGTGGGCAGCTTGGAGGGCACGTTCCTCTACAACATCGACGACCTCTCGCACGTGGTGGAGCACTCGCTCACGGGGCGCCGTCGCGAAGCCGAGCAAGCGCAGCGCATCTTGAACGAGGAAACGCGCGGCTTCGAGCGCTGGGCAGAGGCGGAGCAAGCCACGCCTCTCATCAAGGCACTGCGCGCGCGCATGCGCACGGCGTTCGAGGTCGAGTTGGAGCGAAGCCTCAGGGGCCGCTTGCGCGACCTGGACTCCGAGCAGCGCGCGGCCGTCGTAAAAATGTTGGACGCCTCCATCAACCGAATCCTTCACTTGCCCACCGCGCGCCTCCGAGAAGAGGCCATCAACGACGAAGACGTCTCCTTGGCGGAAATCGGTGCGACGCTCGAGGAGCTGTTCCACTTGTCGGACGTCGACCCCGACTCGCGGGACGCACCCGGCGTGCGGCTGCCGTACTCGCTTCCGTATCCGGAGCCGCGCCCTCACAGCGAAGTGCCGCGCCCGAGCACGGACACGGATTTCATGGAGCGCGAGCCATCGAGCCCACGCGGCGCGGCTCGCTGAGCGTCGTGCCATCGGGTCGGCCGAAGGCGCGGGGTCGAGCGCCTTGGGCGAGGCCCCGTTCGTGTTGTAAGGAGAAGCCATGACAAGGGATCGTCTCGTGGTCGCGACCCGAAAGAGCGAGCTCGCCTTGGCGCAGTGTCGCGCCTGGGTCGCGGAGCTCGTGCGCGCGCGACCGGGGCTCGTGGTCGAAGAGCTGCACGTCACCACGACGGGCGACCGCGTGGTCGACCGACCGCTCGCAGACATCGGCGGCAAGGGGCTGTTCCTCAAAGAAATCGAGGAAGCCATCGTGGACGGACGCGCCGACTTGGCCGTGCACTCGATGAAGGACGTTCCCCCAGAGCTCGATCCAGCTCTCGTCATCACCTGCGTGCCGCAGCGTGAGGATCCACGGGACGTCGTGATCACTCGCAACGGCGAGTCCTGGCTCGCGCTGCCCCAAGGCGCGCGAGTCGGAACATCCTCGCTGCGTCGGTCCGTTCAGCTCCAGGCAACGCGCCCGGATTTGCAGATCGTGCCGGTGCGCGGCAACGTGGGAACTCGCATTCGCAAGTGCATGGAGGGCGAGGTCGACGCCGTCGTGTTGGCGCGCGCGGGGCTGAACCGCCTCGGGCTCGCCGAGCGCGCCACCGAGACGCTGTCCATCGACGTGTGCCTGCCTGCGGTGGGTCAAGGCGCTCTCGCCATCGAGCAAAGACGAGACGACGAGGAGCTTCGAGAGCTGCTCGCCCCGCTTGCCCACACGGAGACGGCGCTCGCGGTGGAGGCAGAGCGAGGCGTCTTGGCCAGCGTCTCGGGAGACTGCAAGACTCCAGTCGCGGCGTTTGCGGAGCGAGCTGGAGACCAGCTTCATTTGCGTGGGTTCTTGGCGAACCAGGACGGAACGCGCGTGCGCCGCGCGGAAGTGCGCGTCCCCTGGCCGAGCCGTCCCGGTGACGCGCACGCGGTGGGTCTGGAGCTCGGAGAAGCGCTGAAACGCGCGTGAAAGGCGCCCTGCCGCGCCCCCCTTGCGGAGTCGCGAGCCGTGGTAGAGTCGGCGCCATGTTGCGTGCGCTCATCCGTTCGAGTCTCGTTTTGGCCCTTTTCGTGCCCTTGACCGTTGCTTGCGGTGGCTCGGGCAAAGAAGTGAAAACCATCGTCGACGTCCCCGCGGGGAGGATGCCTGAAGGCGGCGAGTGGCGTGGCGTTTACTACAGCCAGCTGTATGGCTTCTTGCACCTCACCGAGAGTGGAGACTCCATCACCGGCGCCTGGCGCACGACCGCTGGCGACAAGTGGGGCGAGCTGTTCGGGGAGGTCGAGGGTGACGTCCTGAACTACACGTGGAAGGAACACACGATCGGCGCAGTGGGGCCCAACGCGACGAGCGAGGGCTCCGGCTACTTCCGCTACACGATCCCGAAAGAGGGAGAGGCGCACGAGATCAAGGGCGAGTGGGGTCTCGGTGAAGAAAACGCCGGCCACTCCTGGGCCGCCATCAAGCAAACGAACCGCGAGCCCGATCCGAAGAGCGTGCGGCCGAGTGAGCTCGAGAACCGCGTTGGCGCAGAGGGCTGGGACGACAGCAAGGGCGACATGGACGTTTCTGCCATCGAAACGAAGGAAGAAAAGCCCAAGGACGAAGAGAACAAGTCCAAGAAGTCGAAGGAATAAAGGGTCAACGACGTGCCGGGCGCTGCTTCCAAAGGTGTACAATTCGACGAGGCCCCCATCTTCGAGAGGGGGGCCCCCGGGCGTGGTGCGGTGTCGCTGCCGCCGCTCGACGTGCCCGAGGTGGACGTCGAGCGGGAGCTGGGCAGCTTGCGTCGCAGCGCAGCGGCCGGCTTTCCCGAGGTCAGCGAGCCCGAAGCGTTTCGGCACTTCGTTCGCCTGAGTCAGTGGAACTACGCCATCGACACCCAGTTCTATCCACTCGGTTCGTGCACCATGAAGCACAACCCGAAGGTGAACGAGTGGGCGGCGCGCCTCGATGGCTTCGCGGGTTTGCACCCGCTCGTCCCGCCGCACCTCGCGTCGGGCGCGCTCGAGTTGATGGTGTCGCTCCAGGAGTTGCTCGCGGAAATCGTCGGCCTGGACGGCGTCAGCCTGCAGCCCGCGGCAGGCGCACAAGGAGAGCTCACGGGCCTCTTGATGATCCGCGCCTACCATCAGGCGTCGGGCCGCTCGCCGCGGAAAATGTTCATCCCGGACAGCGCTCACGGCACGAACCCCGCGAGCTGTGCGCTGAACGGCTTCGAGGCGGTGGCGTTCCCCGCGGGACCGCGCGGCGTGGTGGAGCCGGAAACGTTCGCGCGCGCTCTCGACGCAGCGCCGGACGACGTCGCTGGTCTCATGATCACCAACCCGAACACGCTCGGGCTCTACGAGTCGGCCATGCCCATCCTCGCGCGCATGGTTCACGACCGCGGTGGCCTCGTGTACGGCGACGGAGCGAACCTGAACGCGGTGATGGGCCGCGCGCGCCCCGGCGACGCCGGCGTCGACGTGATGCAGTTCAACCTGCACAAGACGTTCACGACGCCGCACGGCGGTGGCGGGCCGGGGTCGGGTCCGGTCGCGTTTCGTCGCGTTCTCGAGCCCTACCAGCCGACGCCCGTCGTGCGGCGCGAGCAGGGGCGCTGTGTGGTGGAAACGGAGCGTTCGACGTCCGTGGGACGCGTGCGTTCGTTCTTCGGCAACTTCGGCATGATGGTGCGCGCGTACACGTACATTCGCGAGCTGGGCCCCGAGGGCCTGGCGTCCGTGAGTGACCTCGCGGTGCTCAACGCCAACTACATCGCGGCCAAGCTGAAGTCGGTGCTGCCGCTCGGGTTCGACACGCCTTCGCTGCACGAGGCGGTGTTCACCGATCGCGAGTTGGAGCAAACCACGGGCGTAAAAACGCTGGACGTCGCCAAGCGGCTCTTGGACTACGGGTTTCACTCGCCCACGGTGTACTTCCCGCTGGTCGTGCGCGGCGCGCTCATGATTGAGCCGACAGAAACGGAAACGAAGCAAACGCTGGACGCCTTCATCGAAGCCGTCACGGCGATTCGCACCGAGGCCGAGCGGGATCCGGAGCTCGTCAAAGGCGCTCCCCACCTGACGCGTCTGGGACGTTTGGACGAGGCGCGGGCGGCGCGCCGCCCTCGTTTGCGTTGGACGCCGCCGGGCTCCGAGTCCGAGCAGAGCCCCGACAGCGTCTGAGCGCCGCCCCGGCTTTGCGGGCGCGAGTGATCCGCGTCGCCTCGGGGGGAGGCGACGCGCGTCCCCGCACGGTGCTCCCGCACTACGCCGAGCGCGCTTCCGAGAAGAGCGGCGCCATTGGCTTTCGATGTAGGCGCACTCGAAGAACGTTGCTGCGCGCCTGAGCGCCATCACCAGGTGTCAGCGTGTGAGCGCGGTCTCGATGTAAGCGCTTTCGAGGGGCAGCTGCGTGCGTCGAGCGGTGCGCGCTGTACGCAACGCCTGCCGCGGAATTCAGCTGCGTGCGTCCCGATGTAAGCGCTTTCTCGAAATTCTTGCAGAGCGTGTGTCCCGCGTAGAGAGCGTGCTCATCTGAGGTGAGGCTTCGGTCGTTCTCCGTCGTCGTCACGGCAGAGATCGGCACGCGCGATGCGATACGTACAGCGAGCGGTTGGACGGGCTGATTGCTTCGTGTCACACCCATGTAGATTGCGCGCGATCGGTTGTGTCGTTCTCGCTGCATCACTCTTCGGTTGCGATGCAGCACCACGAGCCGCCCAGGTTTCGGACCCGGCGGTCGGGTGGAGCTCGGCCCCGCCGGCAGGGCAGCTGCCGCTTCTGGCGGCTTCGGCCGAGCTCGCGCCCGCGGCCGAGAGCGCGGTGAAACCGGCAAAAAGTACGTCGCAGGCTGATGAGCGCGTCGCCGCTACGCTGCGCTGTCGAGAAAAGATTCGAGAGGTGCTCCGTGGTCCAGCGCAGCCCGGTACACCCAAGTTGGACGAGCGCCGAGCGCTCGTCATGGCACGCGGCGGCCGCGCAGAGCCGGTGGTTTTCGTGCGCGAGCCGATTCACGTCGGCGAGAAGAGCCGCCAGACGGAGGTGCTGCGCGAGCGCTTCGCCAAGAACGCGTTTCCGCGGGACGCGGCGCTCGCCATCGTGCGACAAATCCGCGGCTCCGTGCCCCTGGTTCGCGACGTATTCTTGCGGGAAGGTTACCTTTACACGGACGACGCGGGCGCGGCCGAGGTGCTCCCGAAGCTCCTGACGCTCGATGCGCTGTTCGTGGAGCCCAAGCTCTGGATCGAGCGGGGCTCACAGCGCTTTGCCGTCGTGCGCAACAAGAAGCGCCAGTACGAGTACGCCGACGGCCCTGACAAGGGCCTGCCCGCGGAGCTCTTGCTCTTCGATCGCGTCGGGCTCGATGGGGAAGACTTGGGGCCGCCCCTTCACCTGGACGTGCGAGAGCTTTCTCACAGGCACGGCTTCGACCGCATGCGCTTCATCCACTTGGGAGAGCGGCACGTGGTCGCGGCGCTGCGCTACGACGAGGAGTGGGTGGACGCCTTGCTCGCTCGAAATGGCGCGGACGTTTCCATCGAGTGCCTGGCGGCGCAGCCGGAGCGCATCGAGAGCCTCTCACGCGCCCAGGACACCGCATACCGACGCGCCGCCGTGCTGCGCTCGCTGCGCAAGGCGATTGTGGAGCAGGTGCACGCTCGATTGCCGTTCGACGAGCCGAAGAACGAAGTGGGGCAGCAAGACGGAGAGCTTCGCGCGCGCTTTCTGGACGCCTACATGGCAGGCAGAGCCAAGTACCGCTTCAACCGGGACGAGTACGACGTCTTCGACCGGAGCGGTCGCCCGCTCGTGCCGCAGGTATGCGTCGACTTCATCACGGAAACCATCGAACGAGCTTCGGGAATGCGCTGGGCTCCGCGCGGAGAGCGCCCCGAGCGTACGCGCGGCACCATCGATTTCGACGACATCTTGAAGAATCAAAAGCGCAGGGAATCGGCGTTGCGCAACTACGCTCGGGAGCGCCCCGAGCACTTCAGCCTGCTGACGCTCCGCGAGAGCGAGTGGACGAAGTACAAGCAGGTGTGGCCCTTCTTTCGCTTCCTTTCGCGGAGGGCGAGCGACTTTCAGCCGGGAGACATCGTCGTCATTCGCGGTTACGCGCCCTGGGATCACTACCAAGAGCAGCACACTCACACGTTCTTCATTTACGAGGCGGACCCCGTGACCGGTATGCCCATGCTCTTGGCCGGTAACTCGGGGCGACCGCGCATCGTTGGTTGGGACGCGGAAATGCTTCGGGCGCCTCTGCGCAGCATTCGCTACCGGATCCGCCCGAACCCCGAGTGGCTTTACGAGGAGCTCGTGCTTCAGGAGCCTTCGGCCGAGGCGCGTTGGGCTCCGCCGCTGGGAGTGCGCTTTCCGGGGTGAGCCGCGCTTCTGCGGCCCACCGAGCGGAAAGCGACGGCAGCTGCGTCGTGCGTCAGCGCCGCCCGAGCTTCACGCGACGTTGGGAGCCGCGGCGTTCGCGCGCCGCAGCACCAGATAGAGCACGACGCCCAAGAGGCACAGCGCGCCGGCCAAGAAGGGCATGAAACGCACGACGGCGACCGAGGTGCGCGCCTCCTCGGCGAGGATGCCCATCAAGTACACGGCGAAGCCATTCAGCGCCTGCACGACGAAGTTGAACAGGCCAAAGTAAATGCCGATGCGTCCGTGCCCCGTTTCCGCTGCGGAGCGCGTGATGGCTTCCGCCTCGAGGCCCAGGATGACCGCTGCAGCGGGACCCGCGCAGGCGAAGACGATCATGGCGGTCGTGAGCGGCGAGCCTACGATACCTTGACCCAAGAGCCCCGCGCCGCTGTAGGCGACGCCGAGCCCCACCGTGGCGAGCAGCGTGAACTTTTCCCAGCCGAGGCGCGCCGCGATACGTGGCACGAACACGAAGCTGGGAAGCGCAGCGAGCAAGAAGGGGCCGAGCAAGAGCGCCACGTCCTTGAGCGTGCCACCGAGCAGGCGCTCCGCGATGTACGGAGCGGCGGCGGTCATCACCGTGAACGACATTTGGGCGCCTGCAAAGAGTACGACGACCGCGCGGAACTTGCGGTCCCGGAAGGCCTCGGCGAGGGCGGCGAAGCCAGGACTCGACTCCTCGGAGCTCGAAGCGGCTCGCGCGGGACGGCCCGCGAAATAGGGGAGCACCATGAGGAGCGCGCCGAGCAGCGCAAAGGCGACCGCGCCGCCGCGAAAGCCCCAGCGCGCCACGGCAATCGGACTGAGGACGAAACCGACTCCGGTCGCAAGGAGCAGCCCGACGCCCTGAGCATTGGAAATGCGGGTGCGCACGCGCGCGTCCCCGGCTGCGTAGTCGTCGATGAGCGACCAGTACGGAATGATGTACAGGCTGTAGCCGAAGAAGAAGAACAGCATGCCCGCACCGAGCAGCCCCCAGCGCAGCGCCGGAGCCATCTCCAGGGCCGGCGTGAACACGAGGGCGAGCCCGAGCGGGGCCAACGGAAACGAGAGCCACAGGAGGCTGCGTCGGTCCCGACCACGTTTGGACCAACCATCCGCGAAGAGCCCGATGACCGGATCGATCACGGCATCGAAGATGCGAAACGCGAAGAAGACGGCGCCCACGGCGGCCGCCGAGAAGAGGGCGACGTCGCTGGCCCCGGGCGAAGTGGCCGCCGCGCTCCCGTCCGAGAAGCGAATGATCCACTGAAAGAAATAGCGCGTCAGCATCATCACACCCAGCTGACCGCACGTGTAGAGGACGTACCCCGAAGCGCGCATTGCGGCGTGAGCATACACCTCCGAGGGGCCACCCGACTCGGAAGGGCCGAGGAAAATTCGTGGCGCGTCGGTCCGTGGCGGCTACCTTGCTGTTCGGGAAGCACGAAGCGGAGGTGGCTCACGCCGCGCCGCGTGCCCGACGAGAGGGGGAGGGGATCATGCCGGAGAGGCTATCCGGGGGTGTCCGCGACGTGGGAGGCAGCATAACCGCATATCTGCCCACGATCGGCTTGGCGCTCCTGATTTTGGTCGGTGGTTGGCTGGTGGCGTACGTGCTCAAAGCGGTCACGTTCGCGGCGCTGAAGCGGACGAATCTGGACAACCGCATGGCGCGATTCTTCGGCGCTCGCTCGGGGCAACCCGGTGATCCGCACCGCGCCGAGCGCTGGATTTCGAAGGCCGTGTACTACGCGGTGCTCGCCTTCGTGTTCGTTGCGTTCTTTTCGCAGCTGCACATCACGGCCGTGACGGAGCCGGTCGTACACGCGCTGTCGGGAATTACGGCGACGATTCCGAACTTGCTCAAGGCGTTCATCATCGGTCTCCTGGGCTACCTCGGCGCCAAGTTGGCGCGCCGTGGTGTCGTGCTCTTGGTGGACCGCACGGGGTTGTCGGAGCGGTTGGGCCGCATGACGCTCGAGGAACGTGAGCAGCGCGCGGCGGAGCGCGTAGGTGAACGCAACGTGTTCGGCGAGAGCAAGCTCGCGAGCACCTTGGGTGACGTCGCCTACTGGGTCGTCATCGCCATTGCCGCGATTCCGGTGCTCGAGGCGCTCCGCATCGGAGTTTTGGCCGCGCCGCTCTCGGCGGTCTTCGGCGCGATCGCGCTGTACTTGCCCCGCATCGCGGGCGCCGCGCTGCTCTTGGCCTTCGGTTACGTCGCCGGGCGCTTGCTCCGCGCGCTCACCACGGCGCTCACGAGTCGCATCGGCGTGGACCGCTTGGTGTCGCGCTTCGGCGGTCGGCGCGTGCTCCGAGGACAGACCCTGTCGGGCATTCTCGGCACCATCGTGATGGTGTTCGTGGTTCTCCACTTCGCAATCAGCGCGGTGGGGCGCCTCGGTATTCCGGAAATCAGCGCCCCGCTCGGCCTGTTCTTGGCCATGATCTACGGCTACCTGCCGAAGCTCTTCGTGGGCGGGCTCATCCTGGCGATTGGCATCGTGGTCGCTCGCCTGACGGGGAACGTGGCTAGCCGCTTGCTCGCGGCAATGGGGTTCAACACCTTGATGAGCTACATCGGCTTGTCCAAGGTAGTGACGCCGGCGGCTCGCGCCCAAGAGGCGGAAGCCAAGACGATGGTGACCTCCCGCATGCAAGGCGAGCGATCCGAGAGCGAGTTCGGGGAAGATCGTCTGTTCACCCAGCCAGTGAGCGGAGGCGTAACAGCCGCGCGAACGCCGGCGGACATCGGCGGACTGGTCTTGTCGCTCGTGGTGGGCCTGATCTTCTTACGGCAGGCGCTCGGAGTGATGCAGCTGCGGTCGTTCGAGCTGATGCTCGACTCGTTCATCGGGTTTCTGCCGAACGTGTTGGTCGCCGCGGTGATCTTGGCGGTGGCTTTCTGGGCCGGCAGCTGGGCGCATCGTCGCGTGAACGAAATGACGGCGTTTTCGGGAGACCGCCTGATGCGTTCGATGGGCACCGTGGCTCACGGCGCGATCGTCGTGTTCGGCGTGATGGCCGCGGCGCAGCAGCTCGGTGTGGCGAGCTCTCTCATCGGCATCGCCTTTGCGCTGGTCTTGGGAGCGGTGTGCCTGGCCATGGCGCTCGCCTTCGGTCTCGGCAGTCGAGACGTGGCGGGAGACATCGTGCGGCGCGAGTACCAGCGGCGCAGGAGCCCCGGAGCGGGGTCCCCCGCGGAGTAAATCCGCGAACGCCGCGAAAGCGGAAGGACGAAGCACGGAGGTGCGCCCAGCGGGCGCGCCTCCGTGCTTTTCGTTTTTCATGCCTTCAAAAAATCTGAACGCCGCCGAAGAAGTGCGGCTCCCAGTCGGTCGTGTCGGCGTCGACGTCGACGACGAAGAGCGGGCCACCGCCCGCGAACAAGGCGAGGTGCGGCGTGATTTCGTAGCCGAGCGCCGCGCGTCCGCGGACGGTCTGGACGCCGTTCTCGGGTTCCTCGGGGCGCGTTTCGTACATCCACAAACCGTCGAGCTCCAGGAAGGCATCGCCGTAGAGCTTCACACGACCTCCTAGGCCGGCGCCGGAGCCGTAAACGTTTTGCTCGCTGTCCCGGGTGGGCTTCGCGCCGAGGGCCAGCAGAGTGTAGACCGGCCCGTGCATGTACTTGAGCGCGGCGTTGATGGGCATGCGCTCGCCGCCGTACCAAACGGCGAGCTGATTGCGGCCGTTGCCCACGGCGTTGACGAGGCCGACGGGGAAGCCATCGACGCGATCGGCGACGTTGACGACACCGATCTGCGCGCCGCGCACCCGCTGGGCCGTGTTCACGACGCCGATTTGTACGCCCTCGACCTTGGTGGCACGGCTCGTGACGCCGGCGATTTGTGCGCCGTGCACCGTGTCGGCGAGGGCCGCCACGCCGGCGATTTGCGCGCCCTCGAGCTGTGCGGCCTGCGAGTACACGCCGCTCACCTGAATGCCCTCGGTATTGCCCGCGCGGCCCACGACGCCGCCGACTTGGAGCCCGACGAAATCTCCGGCGAGCGCCGTGACTCCACCCAGTTGAATGCCCGTCGTATTCTCTGCGAGCGCGAGCACGCCACCGACCTGCGCGCCGACGACGCTGCGACTCCGGGAGACCAAGCCGCTCACTTGAAGGCCTTCGGCGCCGAGGTTCGAGCCGTAGAGGCCGGAAACCTGTCCGCCGCGGAGTGTGCCGCCTCGCAAGTCGAGGAGCCCCGAGACCGAATAGCCTTGAAGGCGACCCGGTGAGCGCGACACGAGACCGGCGGCGTTGAAGCCGCGCATCTCACCGCCGACTTCGCTCCAAAGCCCGGCGACCACGACCCCCTCCGCGTCGCCATCCGTCTGAAGCACGAGCCCACCAAAACCGAACCCCTTGAGCGCCCCGACGCGCCCATAGAGCGGACCGAACTCGAGGTGCACGAGCTGATCGTTCGGTACGGGCCAAAGCGTGACGTGCAGAGGGACGACTTCTCGCAGCTTTTCGTCGGGCTGCTTGGCTGCTTCCGTGGCGGTGGCTTCCGACTTTGGCGGGGCCGTCGCCTCCGTGCTCGGCGCCGCGGTGGTGCTGGGTGTATCGGTGCCGGCCGTCGTGGTGTCGGGCGCGGTGCTCGTGGGCGGCGCCGCCTCGGCAGCGTCGCCGGTCTCTTGGTCCTTCGCCTGTTCGATGGCCCAGGCAGAAGCGGAGGGAGACGTGGAGTCCGCGGGCGCTCTCGGGTGTCGTCCGCGGAGCTCGCTGGCCAGCGCGTCGGCGTCACTACGTACCAAGCTGGCGCAAAGAAGCCCGAGCACCTCGAGCGCAGCGCCGGGTTCCTCGGGCAGGACGATCTCGCGGAAGCGTGTTTCGCCGTTCGCCGTGCGGACGAGAGCGCGCGCCGAGCGGCTGGAATCAATCGTGAGCTCGACGACGGTCGGAGAGGACTCCGCACCGAGAGTGCGTTCGACCTCGGAGCGCACCGCGCGTTCGACGGCGTCTGCGGGGAGGTCGGAAGCCGAGCTCGAAACGCGAACGTCGACCGAGGTTCGCGTCGAACCGGTGCGTTCGGCAGGCTTCGACGGCTCCGCCGACGCAGTGATTGGCGCGAGGTTTGCGGACAGGAGAGCCGCCAGAGCTGCGGCGTAACGTCGAGTCATTGCCCTGTAGTGCCCAGAGCAGCTTGGGGCGTTCACCAAAAACGAGCAGCGGGCGAACCGTCAGGCGCTGGGCATTTCACGGCGCTGCACGACGGGGATGTCCGGGTCGTCGTTGGTGTCCGGCGCCCAAGTGGGAAATGGATCCGGGAGTTGCGTCCAGCCGAGCGGCCCCATGCGCAGCTCGTGGTCGTCCAAGAGGCATGCGTCCAA
>JAEYVE010000079.1 GCA_023432025.1 Pseudomonadota bacterium | reverse complement strand
CCTCGTAGCTGCCGCAAAATGCGGCCACTTCACCCCGCTGAATGTCGAAGCCACGGAGCTCCGATTCATAGCTCAGCTCTGGATCCGTCTCGTCGCGCTCGATGACCGTCGCGGAAACGCTGTCGCTTTCAAACGTTCCGGAGATCTCGAAAGGCGTACCGGGCGCGACTGGATCGAGGGCGGGACGGCTTCCCGCGGCCGTGAAGGCGCCGCCCTCGCTCCAGCGGCCCGTGAGCGTCACTGGCTCCGGGTTCGCGGCGAAGAACAGCTCGATCAGAACGGAGCGCTGCCCCGCAGGAGGGCTGCCCGAGCCGCTGCCGCGCGCCTCTTCCACGGACGGATCGAAGACCAAGACGTTCGCGGAGCCATCCCCCGCACTTCCCGCGAACACGCTGCGGAAGAAGCGGTCCGACGGCGGCGCCTCTTGGCTGTCTGCTGGAAGACCCGAGATGCCTCCACCAGAGCACGCCGCCAGAGCGGTGAAGGAAAGGACGAGAAGCGACGAAACGAAGACGTGGTCTTTCATGATCATTTTCACTCGCTGGCTCCCCAAATGCGGCGCACGGCGGCGTTGTTGCCGTCGGCGAAGACGACGCCGCCTCCTGGCAGCGTGAGGATGCCGCGAGGCGAGCTCAGGATGCCGGACGAGGCCGGGACGTAGTCTCCGAAAAAGCCCCAGGTTCCATCGCCGGCGACCGTGGTGATGAAACCCGTGGCCGCCTCGATGCGCCGGACTTTGTGCTGGCCGGTGAGGGAGACGAAGACGTTGCCGCCTGCGTCCACGGCCACGGCCCCGCCATGCACGAGGTCCGCTGAAGTCGCCGGAACCCCGTCCGTGGACACCGACGAATGGGCCGTACCGGCGATGTGCGTCAGCGCTCCAGCCTCCGAGCGGCGCACGATCGCGTTGATTCCGTTGCCCGAGCTCGCGCTGATGTTCGTGCCACAGAAGCCGCCGAAGACGATGGCCTCCCCGGACGGGCTCCACGCGAGCGAGCATCCGCCGCTCGGGCAATCGACGAGCACCGGCGCCCCCGTGCAAGAAGGACTCGTCGCTGGCCGCGAGAGCCACGCCGTGATGATCCCGGAGCCCGGGTCGATGCGACGAAAGCGCAAGTGACCGTCGTCCGCGACGTACAGCGCTCCGTCCGGTCCAATCGACAGCGCCCCCGAATCCAACGCAAAGACCGCGTTGGTGGCTAGATCTCCGTCGCCGTAGCCGGGCCCCGCCGCGTTTCCTCCGCCAGCGTACGTGCTGATGATCCCAGACTGCAGATCGACGACGCGGATACGCTGGTTCCCCGTGTCGGCGATGAAGAGAAGCAAGTTTTCTTCATCGAAGGCGAGCCCGGAAGGCGTGCTGAGCAGCGCGTTTTCGGCAGGGCCGTTGTCGCCCGTCGAACCCGATGTGCCGGTGCCGGCTACGACGAAAAGAACCCCCTCGGGTAGGAGCGCGTAAACGCGGTGTCCCGCGCTCACGAAGAGCGTGCCATCCGAGGCAGAAGCAAGACCACGCGTGACCCCCACGCGCGCCAGCGTCCCAGCGCCCGGAACGCCGCTGTTGCCCGACGTGTGGTCGACGTTGACCACGGTGAACAGCGTCCCCACTGCCGGCGCCGTCGCGGTCGCCGTGACCTCGAGGGGGCTCGCCGCCTCCGCCGCAAACGTGAACGTATAAACGCCTGGAGCGCGCCCGAGCCGCGGCGTCACGGACAAGGTGCCCTGTGCGTTCGTGGTCACACTCGTCGGAGCGCCCGCGCCGTCCGTCGCAGAGATGGTGACGGGAACGTTCGCGAGCGCCGTGCCGCCCGTGTCCCTCAGCCGAACGACGACCGGCGCAAGTTGGGCCGTCACCACCGCGCTCTGTGCGCCGCCGCTCACGACTTCGAGCTCCCACGTGGCGCCCACGCAGGCGCCTGCGGCGCAAACTCGATCTGCGCCGCACGCGGCGCCGTTCGGAAGGTCGCTACCCGTCGCCGTGCAAACCGGGGTCCCCGAGGTGCACGTCCACGTGGCTTGCTTGCAGGGATTCGCGAGGGCACAGGCGCTCCCGCAGGTTTCGCAGGCCCCATCGAGACACCGCCCGTTGCTCCCGCAGCGCGTGCCGTCGACCGCTGGCCCTACGTCGACGCACGCGCCATTGATGCAGTCGAGCGCTCCCGCCCGACACGCATCGTCCAGCGCGCACTCTTCGCCGTCCATGCAGTACTCACAGGAACCTCCCAGGCAAACCGAGCTCGCGCCGCAGCTCGTCCCATCGGGACGTACCCCGGACTCGACGCACTCTTGGTAGCCGCTGGAGCAATCCGTCACGCCGACGGCGCATGAGGACCCACCCAAATCGCACGCTTCCCCCGCAGCGCACTGCTCGCACACGCCTTGAAGGCACACTCGATCAACGCCGCAGCCGTGACCATTTGGAAGGGAGCTCGCGGAGACGCACTCGGCCTCGCCGCCGAAGCACGCCGTGACTCCGACGGCGCACGGGTCATCCGCGTCACACGGCGTCCCCTGGACGCACGAGCTCTCTCCCCCCGTTCCGCCCGAGCCTCCTCCCCCCGGCTCTACTCGGCCGCCTGTGCCCGCCGAGCCTCCTCCAGAGCCCCCGTTGCCGTCCGTCTCCGAGGCTCCCCCAGAACCACTGCTTGTGGCGCCCGTCGCTGCACCGCCCGAGCCACTGAGTGTCCCTCCGCTGCCTGCCATGCCGTCGCCCCCCTCTGTGTCCGGGCTCGTGCCTCCCGATGATGAGCATCCAGCAAGAACAAGAGCGGCTCCTGCGACGAGCCGGATGGGAGAGGAGCCAAACGAAATTTTCATGAACGGAACCCGTGGTGAGGAGTGAGGCGCCCTGAGAAGCACCCTTCCTTGCCATTGCACGCGGCTCTTCGGACCAGCATCCCCCGACCGGGGGATGGCGCTCCGGCGACCGAACCCCTCGCAAACTTGCCTTTAACCTATCTCCCCCTATGATTTTGCCGATGCGCCGGAATCGCTCGGTTCAACGCGCGCTCGAGACGCTCCGAAGCTCGCTGACACAGGACCCCGCCGCCCTGCGCAGGTACGCCCTCTCCTTGGTTTGCGAGCTCGCGGACGCCGACGTTGCCCTCTGGTTCGAGCTGGGCCTCGTCGACGGAGATCCCGTGCCCGTTCGTTGGGGTGGCCAGGGCACCAATCCCGACATCTTGCGCGAGCAGGCGAGGGCGCTTCCCTACCCACACGGGGACCCGCGCCTCCCGGATCCGCGTCATGCTCGACGCTTCGTGCCGCTCCGAAGCGTCATCAAAGACGTAGAGCGCGACTTCTACGACTCGCGTCTCTACGAGGCTGTGTGGCGCGCTTCGAAAATCGAAGATCAAATTCGCATGGTGGTTCACCACGAAGGACACTTCGTGGCGTTCATCGGAGCTTATCGGCGAGCCCACGAACCGCTGTTCGGCAGAAGCTCCGTCGAGCGTCTCCAACTCGTCTCCGACGGCCTCGCCGACGCCTTGATTACCGCGAAGCGAGTCGAGCTCGCAGCGTACCCACAGGAAGCCTGCGATTTGCTTCTGACGCCAGAGGGCCGCGTGGAGTACGCGTCGAAGTCGAGTCGGACCTTGATTGGCAAGCCCGACTTTCGAGACGCGCTCACGCTGTGGGCACGAGCCGCCAACGCGAAGAGCGGTCCCCTCGGTGAGCCACCTGACGTTCCGCGAATTCTCGCCGGACACCATGTCCGCTGGTCACGCCTCGAAGGCGCCTCGAACACGCGCTTCTTGGTGCAACTCGAGCGCGTAGGTCCTGTCCGCATTCACCCCGCGTTCAAGCTCTCGCGCACCCAACGTACCATCGCTCGATTGGCTTGCGCCGGTGCGAGCGCTCCGGAAATCGCGCAAATGCTCGGCTGCTCCGCGGAGACGGTGCGCACCCATCTGCGCCAAACGTATCAATTGCTCGAAGTCTCGAGTCGCGCAGAGCTTGCACGCACTCTCGTCGACCTGCCCGAAGAACGCCGGTATTTACCGCGCGCTGGGCTCGAGAATGACGTCAGTTGAGCCAGAGGTGGCCTCTGAACGAGGTGATCGCCCGCCCGCCCCGCACGATCATGCGAACACGATGTTCGCCAAACGCTCCCGCTCGGCCCACTGCAGCATGTGACAGTCGCCTGGCCAGAGCTCGAGCGTCGCGTGCTCGCCCAGCCCCGCGAGGCTCCGCGACATGGCCGGGCGCACCAAAGGATCTGCCTCGGCCTGCACCACGGTCGTCGGAACGGAAAATGGGCGAACCTGCGCCTCCTCGTCCGCGAGGCCCGCAATCAGTCGGAGCGCGCGGACGAACCGCTCCTGCGAGTAACGCTGCAGCATCGTTCTGAGGCGCACGGTCAACTCCGGCGTTCGAGCGCTGCCCAGCCCGTTGACGACGAGATCTTCGATGACTCGCTCGAGCTCGACTTGCCCGCTCTCGATTCCCTGCGCCAGCGCCCGATACCCGTCAGCCTCCTCACGCGACAAGCGCGTTACACCCGAAATGATGACGGCTCGGGCGATACGCTCGGGCGAGGACGCCAACATGCGAGCAACCAGCCATCCACCGAGCGAGAGCCCGACGAGAGTGACCTGCGCGTCGCGAAACTGGCCGAGGTACGCAGCAAGCTCCGACTCGATGTCCCACAACGTCGCGCCGGGAGCGTTATAGGCCAACTCCGGAACGTCCAGCGCGATGGCGCGGACTCCCGGCGGCGTCAGCTCGAAGAGCTCCTCCCACTGCGACCCATCCCCCAACGCGGAGTGGATGAAGATGACGGTCCGGCCCTCTCCGCGGCTGAGTCGTTCGCGCATGAGCGTTTCTTATCAGCCGACCCAGGGCACCTCCAAGGCCCGAACGAGCGCGCGCGACGGAACTGGCCTCAGCGCCGCATCGATACGCTCATGAGCATGCCGAGACTCATGAGGCACGTGATGACGCTCGAGCCGCCGTAGGAGAAGAGCGGCAACGTCACGCCGACGACGGGCAAGACGCCGATGGACATGCCGATGTTGAAGAGGGCGTGCCAGAAGATGATGGCCCCCACCCCAATGGCCAGGCCGGCGCCGAAGCGGTCCTTCGCCTGCGAGGCGACGTGGACGGACCAGATGCTGAGAAAGCAGTAAAGGCCGAGCAACACCACGCACCCGAAGAAGCCGAACTCCTCGGAGAACACGGCAAAGGGAAAGTCGGAGTACTGATCGGGGAGAAAACCGAACTGGTTCTGGGTGCCCTGCATGAACCCTTCCCCGAAGAGTCCGCCGTTGCCGATCGCTGTTTGGGCTTGGAACGCGTGCCACCCGGTGCCGGTTTTGTCGGCCTCGGGATCGAGGAAGCTGGTGATGCGACCGCGCTGGTAGTCGCGCAGCCCGAACTTGACCAAGAGCACCGAGGCGACGACCCCGGTGACGAGCGCGCTCACGGCGCTGCGCGTCCGAATGCGAGTGATCGCCAGGATGCTCGCGGTGCTGAGGACGTAAATGAGCGACGTGCCGAGATCCGGCTGCATCATCACCGTCACGGTCGGCACCGCCGCGATGAGAACGGGCGGGATGACGTCGACGAGCGTCCGCTCCTCGGTTTTGGTGTCGTTTTGGAGCCAGCGCGCCACCATGAGCACGACGGCTGGCTTCATGAACTCACTCGGCTGAAACGCGAACGAGCCGAGGCGCACCCAGCGCTGCGAGCCGCGCACGTCCGTTGCAAAAACGAACACGAGCACGAGGCAAACGAGACCCCCGACGTACGCCACCGGGGCGAGCCGCTCGAAGTGCCGATAGTCGATGGCCGCCATCAGCATGCCCAAGAGCAGCCCGACGACGATCCAGTAAATCTGCGAGACGTAAATGTCTGCGAGGCCGGCGTGTCGCGCCGCGCCGAGGTAGGCGCTCGTCGCGCTGTAGAGGTTGACGACGCCGATGCACGCGATGGCCACCACGACCAAGAGCAGCGGCATGTCGATGTGCGGACCGCCGCGGAACGAAACGGTATGCCGGCCCCTCACGGCTTGCTCTCCTTCGTGCGCGCTGCAAGGCGCTCGGCCTTGAGGCGCTGCCAATCGCGCACGACGCGCATGGCGACCGGCACGGCGTTCTTGCCGCCGCCGCCGCCGTGCTCCACCAGCACGACGATGGCAATTTCTGGGGCTTCGGCGGGCGCATAGCCGGCGAACCAAGCGTGGTCGCGGTTGAAGTACCAGACGCTCTTCGGGTCCACGCCGTGCGGGGTGACGTGACTGACCTGGGCGGTGCCCGTCTTGCCCGCCATGTCCACGCCCTCGATGCGCTCGTTGTGCGCGGTGCCCTTCTTTTCCGTCACTACACCGGTGAGGGCGCGCTTGATGCGATCCAGCTCACTCGACTCGAGCTCGATCATGCGCCGCACGCGGGGCGGAAAATCCTGGACCACGGTGCCGTCACTCGTCTCGATGCTGCGCACGACTTGGGGTCGATACAGCGTCCCACCGTTGGCGAGCGCCGCGTAGGCGAGCGCCAGCTGAACCACGTTCACCGTCGTGGCGCCCTGCCCGATGGCAGCCAAGAGCGCGAAGCCGCCCCGGAATGCGCCCTTGTAGCGGCGGGTGTACCAGCCGCGGGTCGGCATGCGGCCGCGCGCCTCGGGGTTGATGCCGATGCCCGTCATGGCGCCAAAGCCGAACTTCATGCCCATTTCGGCCAAGCGATCGATCTCGATGCGGCTTCCCAAGTCGTAGTAGTACGTGTTGCACGACTGCACGATGGCCGAGTGCATGTTGACCCGACGGTGCACGCCGGTGCAGCGGAAGAAGCGCTTTCCGTACTCGTACCCGCCGCGACAGTCGATTTGTGAGTCGGGTGTGATGAGCCCCTCACCCAGGCCCGCCAGCGTGGTGAACGGCTTGTACGTCGAGCCAGGCGGGTACGCCGCCGACATCGTCTTGTCGAGCGTCGGCTTGAGCGGATCGGCGTAGTAGCGGCGGAA
>JAEYVE010000026.1 GCA_023432025.1 Pseudomonadota bacterium | reverse complement strand
GCGCCGACGTCAGCTCGGCGAGTGACGCGTGACGCTCGCCGGGCTCTCGATGCAGCGCTCGCGCTACCAGATCGGTCACTTCCGGTGGGAGCTTTCCCGTGGCTCCCCGTTCGAGGCGAGGCACGTCACGCTCGGTGATCCGTTCGGCAAGCGCGGCGACGCTCGCGCCGACGAAGAGGTGTTTGCCTCCGCTCAGAAGCTCCCAAAGAAGCACGCCGAGGGCGTACACGTCGCTTTTTTCATCGCACGGCTGGCCCCGATGCACCTCCGGAGCGGCATACTGAGCTAGCTCGACCGAGCTGGAAAAACTCTTCAAGCTCCGTGCCTTGGCAAGCACACCCGGGTCGACCAAGCGCGCTGCGCCGTCGACCCCCACGTGAACCCCGTCGCTCGTGAGGTTGCCGTGCGAGGCGGAGCCTCTGGACAGAGGCGCGGCGTTGGCCGCGAGCGCGCGAGCGCCCTCCGCCGCGTCCAGGGCGATGGCGAGGGCCACAGGAACCGTGGCAGGTTGCTTTTTGAACGCCGAAAGCCGGAGGAGGCCGCGCAGCGGCTCGCCCTCGACGTAGTCGGAAACGACGCCGAGTCGGCCTTCCTCCAGGACCACGTCGCGGGTGGAAAACACGTGTGGGTCACGCAGATCTTGGGCCCACCACGCCGCCTCCGACAGCTCGTCTCGAGCGTCCTTCGGAGCAGCCGAGGTGTCGATCAGGCGCAAAAAACCGACTCGGGGCTCTTCCTCTCGCAACGCAACGTAACCCAGACCGAGCGGGGATCTGCCGACTTCCACGGCAAGGTCGTACCGTCCCAGCGTCTTTGGTCGGCCTGCGGGGTTGAATGCCATGCGAAGCAGGGTATCAAATCGACCGTGGGCATGTCGCCGAACCACACGACAGAGGGGTCCTCGCCGCACGCCGGCGAGGTGACGAGGCGTCCGCGCGTTTTCGTGGTCGACGACGAGCCGCTGCTCGGGCAAACGCTTCAGCTCGCGCTCGACGAAACGTGCGACGTGACGCTCGAAACGAGCGGCCAGAATGCTCGGCGTCGGCTCGTGGCCGGCGAAGCGTACGACGTCGTGCTGTGCGACCTCG
The DNA here is from genome assembly GCA_023432025.1 of Pseudomonadota bacterium. Lineage (GTDB taxonomy): Bacteria > Myxococcota_A > Polyangia > Polyangiales > Polyangiaceae > NIC37A-2. Next base: position 6,767 of record JAEYVE010000026.1, on the reverse strand, counting down.
GGCTGCCCGACTTGTCGGGTATGGAGGTCTACCGCGCTGTCGTACGTGAGCGACCGGAGTTGGTGCGGGTGTTCGTGCTGATTACCGGCGGAGCCGTTACGGCCGAAGCGCGTGCGTTCATGGAGCAGCATACCGGGCCGCTCCTGCAAAAGCCGTTTACGGTGACGCAGGTCGAGCGTCTGGTGGCCGCGCTTTCGCGCCCCGTTTCGGCCTGAGCTGCTCGCCCTCTGAGGCATTCTCGAGCGGCCGTGTCACTCCGCGTCGCTCGGCGACAAAGCGCGCGCTGCGCGCGCAACTTTGCCTCAGGGGTGACGCACGAGGAGAAAGTAGGTGCCGATGGGGCGCCCGTTGCGGGCGACCGCGCCGACGACGACGTCTCGCGACACCCGCCTCACCTCGTCCACGAGACCCGCGTAAACGAAGCGCCCGAGTCGTTGTTCGTTTCGCAAAACGCGCGGCCATCCGGCAGGCAGCATGCCTTTGGGTGTGCGCGTGTAATCGAAAACGAGCGAGCCCGAAGGCCCGCCGGTTTCTTGCACGACGAAGTAGCCCGGCGTCGTGGCCCAAGTGAACGGCGTGTGGTTGTAGCCACAAATACCTTCTTCCGTGCGCGTGAAGCGCTTCTGAAAGCGACGAAAGAGCGGCAGGCTGTTGATGCCGTCGAAGACGACCTCGCGAAGCGGCGCTCCCTGACTCGGGATTAGCTCCTCCCCACGAGCGGGCTCTCTGCACGCATCGAACAGCGCGGCGAGGTGCGAGCCGCTCGCGCGTCGCAGCACTTCGAGCCGCTCGCTCGCGCTCGCTGAGTTGAGGATGTCTTCGAGCGCGCTGGGTGCCTCGTGCGTGCGACCTCCGAGCAACGCGTCCCAATCGCTTCGTGCGAGTACTCGAGCCATGTCGGTACCCATCCCATGCCTCGGGGGGCAGGGGTACTCGCGCGACTAGCGGAGCGAGATGGGGTGGCCAGCCACGGGCGGCTCGTTCAAGACGACCACAGTGGTCAGGCCCGCCTTGGGATGGGCGAGCGCGGACGCGGCCAAGTCGTAAACCAAGCCCCACTCCACGCCTTCTGCGCCTTGCACGAAGAAGAGCGTCGATTCCTTGCAGCCCTTGGCCATGCTCTCGATGGTGTCCCCGGTCATCGTGAGATCCGGGCCGCCCATGCCGCGATCCCTCTTTCTCGCCGTGCCGCCGCTCAGTCGCCAAATGGCCGTAGCGCGCGTCGCGAGGATGGTGCCCACCAAGCTGCACGGAGCGACCTTGTCGAGGGTGTCCTGTGGCTTGACCGGGATTTGCTTCGGGAAGTCCGAGCGCGTCTGGGTTTGGAGCGAAATGCTGGAAGGACCCAGCTTGCCCAGCTCCGTGAGATAGGCCGTCACCCAAGCAGGCTTCGCTTGGCGGTGTACGACGAGCGTGACGTCCTTGCCGGCGATGAACTCTTTCGCTTCGCCAAGCTCGCGCACGAGCTGCGCTTGGCCTTCCGGATTCGGCTTGCCGTCGGGTTTGAAGACGACGACGCGCGTGAACCCGATGAGCGGGCTGATGTCGTCGATGGCGAGCTCCGGGGCACGCTTGGGCGGCGGCGGCGGCGGCTCTGCGGCGGCCGTCGTGGCGCTGCTCGCGCTTGCGGCGGGTTCCTTCTTGTCGTCGCAGCCGCTGACGGTGGCGAGCAGGCACGCCACGGCGAGCGGATAAAACAGAGAGCGCGGGGCGAGCAGACACGGCGCCGCGTCCAAGCGCCCAATTGGGCTGCGTCGATCGAGTTCCCGTCTCATTGCAGCCGATTCTTGCGCCAAGCAGCGGCGCCCGACAAGCGATTCGCTATGCTCCCCGCGTGCTTGTCCGGTTCGAGTCGATTTTGCCCCGGGGTACTCTGGGGTGGCTTTGATGGCTCCGCGTGGGCGGCGTGTGATTGGAACGCTGGCGTCGGCGGTGGATCGCGCCGTCACGGCCGCCGTACGCCTCGGGCAGAACCGCGCGCGCGCCGAGGACGAGCTGTCCGACGAAGCCCGCATCGAGCTCTTGGAGGCGACCCGAGCGTTCTACGCTGGTCGCAGCGATATTTTCGGCCCGGTGAAGTCGATCGCGCCGCTGTGCACGCGCGCAGGGGACTCGTGGGACGTGGCGTGGCCTTCGAGCCATCGCGTGTTGGACGAGCGCCTCTGCGGTGAGCTCGAACGCTACCCCATCAACGGGACGTGCCACGCGCGAGTCCGAAGCCGCGACAGTGGACGCCCGGCTGCCATTTTCGTGCATGGGTATCTGGCGGGGGATTTCGAGTTCGGCGAGCGCGTGTGGCCGCTCGCGCGCTTCGAAGCGCTGGGGTTCGACACCGCGCTCTTCACGCTGCCCTTTCATGGTCTCCGCGTGGCGCCGCACTTGCGAAGGAACCCGCCGTTCCCCGGGCGCGATCCCGCGCTCACCGTGGAAGGTTTTCGCCAAGCCGTGGGTGATTTGCGAGAGCTGGTCCACTGGTTTCGCGGGCGCGGCGCGAGCGCGGTGGGCCTCGTGGGGATGAGCCTGGGTGGCTACACCGCAGCGCTCACCGCTACGGTCGAGCGCGACCTGGCTTTCTTGGTGCCGGTGATTCCGCTCGCCTGCCTCGCGGATTTCGCGCGCGAGCAAGGGAGCTTGCCGCGCAGTGCTTCCGTTGCGCTGCGCTACGAAGCGGCCCTGCGCGACGCGTATCGGGTCGTGAGCCCGCTCGAGCGCGCGTCGCTCATCGAGCCGGGGCGCACTTTGGTCATCGGCGCGCAAGCGGATCGCATCACCCACGTGAGCCATGCGCGGCGCATCGCGCACCATTTCTCCGCTCCTTTGCATACTTGGCCGGGGGGACACCTCGTGCAGTGGGGACGAAGTGAGGCGTTCGATCGCGTGGAGTCGTTCTTGCGGGGGCTGGGTCTCACGCGCGATTGACCGGCGGAGCGCTTCGCCTTTTTCCGAGGCAGCTCAGAAGTCGTAGGCGACGCCGAGGCTCCAAAAGGGGCCCTCTTCATGGTCACCATCGAGCGCGTTGACGACCGGGAGCCGCGCCGAAGCGAGCAAGAGCACGTCGGGCGCAGGTGTCACCAGTGCTTCTGCGAGCACGAAGCCGATGAAACCGCCCGAGTCAGGGGATTCACTTCCTTCCTCGATGGTCTTGCCGTCGTAGCGAGTGTCGGCGCCGACGCGCAGCGCGATCACGTCGGTGAGCTGACGTTGGCCGGCGAGGGTGCTGCGGAGCGAGCGACTGCCGCGATTGCCGTTTCCGTCACCCGTGGGCCAGGCGAGTTGGGCGCTCGCGTACGCTGACCAAGGGTAGGCGAAGAAGGCGTAGGAAGCGCCTGCGAGCGGATCGAACGAGCCGGTGCCCGGCTGAAGCTCGAGCGGCAGGGGCTCACCGTTCTGGTCGTTTTGCCGGGGCGCGGTGGGCAGCTTGATGCCCGCGGTGAGCGACACCAGATGGTTCGGCGAGAAGGGGCGATCTCGATAAATGAACCCTTTGGCGCGCAGCTCGGCGTCGCCGAGCCCGAAGGACGTTTCTTTCGCCAAATTCACGTATTCGACGCTGCGCAGCAGAGTCGGGATCGTCGCCACCAAGAAGAGCCGCTCGTGGGGCGCCCAGGCGAGCGATGCGTCGAAGCGCAGCTCCCGCAGCTTGAGCTGGTCTTCGCGTGGCGTCCCCACGTCGTCGCTGCGCAGCTGCGCCATGAGCGAGGCGCGCAGACGCCCGGCGTACGGCTGCTCGGCGCCGAGCGTCGTGAGGGTCGGATCCCCGCAGCCGCACGCGGCACACGCGGCGGCGGGTGGCGCGGTGGTGGTCGCGAAGAGCGAGGACGAGAGCGCCACGCAAGAGAGGAGCGCGCGCTTCATCGTGAGATGACCTCGACCGCATCTGCGAGGTTGTCGAGCACGGCGTCGGCAATTTCTTGCTCGTCCGCCCTCGAAAAGTCGATCCCGGAGAACCACTCGGCGTTCGGCAGGGTGACGAGCAGCCGTGCCTCAGTGCGCTCGTCTTCGGCGAGGCGGACGCGGGAGAACGAGGCGGCGCCCTCGACGGCCCGCTTGGTCGCCGCCGAAAAGGCGATTGGCTCGTCGCTGTCTGCGCGGTAGCTGCCTTCGAGCCACAGCGTGACGCCCACGAGCTCGACGTCGTCCGGCAGGTGCTCCGCGTCCGCGTCGGCGGGCTCGAAGCCCAGGGTGAGTGAGCAGTACGCCCCCGGAGGCGGACCGAACGAGCCGAGCGACAGCGGCGAAGTGCCCTCGTCCGTCAAGGACACGACCTGCGGCACGCCGAGGCGGGTCGGCGTGGAAACGGAGTGCGCGAACGCGACTCGAGGGCCCCAGGGAAGCTCGAGCAGGCTCGACTCGGCTGAGTCGCACTCGAAGAGCTCGACGCTCCCCACCGTCAGGTAGGCTCGCTCGAGGACGACGGTGTACCCGCGGTCCGTCTCGAAGCTGCGCTTCGCCGGCGGCGTGAGCTCGACGTCCACGGCGAGCCCGGAGGAAGAGTCGGTGCAGCTGGGCGTGCCCACGAGCTGGAGCAGCACGCCCAGAGCGATCGCGAGGAGAGGCTTTCCCGAGCGAAGTGCGGGGCGCAGGCGCGACATGCGCCGCTTCTAGGCGCCCGCGGAGGAGGGTCAATGCGGCAAGACGCCGCACCCGCCCGGGCGCGCGCAAAGCCCGAGTGGGGCGGGCCTCGAAGGTCCAGGCCTCAGAGGTCCATGGCGGAGCCGCTGGACGCCCGCGCGCAGCGCGCGGTGTCGACGTAGACGTGGACGCCGGCGTTGCTGGGCACCTGACGGTTCCACAGCTTGGTCACCGCAGAGAGCCCGGTGAATACGTCGATGTGCTCGCCCTGCACTTTGAGCCCGCGGTCTTGGGCGACGAAGCAACCGTCATGAGGGGTTCCCGCTTCATCACGCGGCACCCCGTCGTACTCCGGGATGTACAAGGCCGTACCGAGCGGGATGACCTTGCTGTCGACCGCCACCGTCAAAAGCGGCGTGATCGGGGTTCCCTGGGCACCGCGACCCCAAGGAAACTCTTGTCGACTCAGCGCGTCGAAGCAAATCCGTTGTCCGGTGCGCGGGCACACGCGCGCGCAGGAGCAGTCGCGCTTGGCGAAGCTCACCGTTTCTCCGCTCGCCAGGGTGCCGCTGCCTTGGACGCAGAGCGCGTCGAAGAAGCTCTCCGGCACCTCCCGCAAGGTCTGGCAACTGGCGCTCTTCAGCTCCACCACGGAGCCGCTGAAGTCGCGCTCGTTCGGGAAGTCGTAGTAGGTGTTGCGAAACACACCGAGCAGCCGTCCATCGCTTCCGGAGCTCGTCGAATCCCCCTTGTGCGGACCTCGGGGCAGGGAGGTGCCAAAGCTGGTGGTCGGCTCGCGTGCGATGCGGACGACTTCTTTGGCGCGCAGCGGCGCAGCGGTTCCGTCCGCTCGACGCAGTTTTTCCCGGCTGGGTGACGGCGCGGCGCCGTCCTCCTCTTCGAAGTCGACGCCCGGCGAAAGGGGCTCGGCCATCCAGGCCGAGCCCGCGGTCGAGCAACCGCTCAGGGTGGCGGCGAGGACGAGCAGCGCGGCGGCTTTCACGAGCCGTGTTCTCCGTGCGAGCCGCCGTCACGGCCAAGTTTGCGGCGAAGCGCCGCCGAAGCAGCCCATTCCGCCGCCCGCGTGGGATCACACTCACTCGAACCGTCCCGCGTAATGAGCGGTCGCAGTGCCTCGTTGTGCGCGAGCCAGCGCTCGGCCACGTCCGGCGGGGCTCCCAGCTCCGTCAGGGTACGCTCCAGGATTTTCAACCGCCGGTTGAACTGACCCCCCAAAATCGGGTGCCGCTCATGGGCTTTTTCGAGCGGACGCCCCGTGTAGTGCACCTCGGCGCCGAGGTGCGTGGCGGCGAACTCGTACTCGAGCCGCTTCAGATGGGCTCGGTTCACGCGCGCGAAGAGAAAACCGATCATCAAGTCGTCCATCACGCGGTCGACGAAACGGTCGATGATGGCGCGGAGCGCCGGTTCTCCTCCGAGCTTTTCGAAGTCGGAGGGTTGTCCGGGCGAGGGAGGGGTAGCGGCTCGGTCGACCATTGTCCCTAGCTTGGCATCAACGGAACACCATGCCGATGCTGCCTTGGAGTTGGATGCCGCTGTGCGAGGAGCTGTCCGAGGTGCAGTATCCGCCGTCGTAGTCGTCGTAGCAGGTGGAAATGCCGACGCCGCCCACGTTTCGAAGCAAGCTCGGGGTGAAACCGACGCGGAAGCCTCGCCTCGTGACCCACTCGAGGGGCAAACCGATGCCTAGGTTCCAGCCGAGGTCTCGGGAGTCGGTGGTCGACACGTCTGCGCTGAGGCTCAGGGCGAACGAAGGTCGCCGCACCAACGCCACGCCCAAGCTGCCACCAAACAGAACACGAGGGTCCTCGAGCCCCATTCCCATCGCGCTCGAGTCGAAGTCGATGGGGACCCCAACGAGCCCCGCGAGGCGCAGGCGGCCCCCGACATAGGTGCCGCCCGTCACGCCGAGTGCGGAGAGCGTGTAGCGATCGGAGACGAAGGTCACGTCGAGGGCGCCAGCAACGAACGGGCCGCGTTCGGTCACCGGCGGACCTGCAGGTTTCTTGGGACGTTTTTCCGGACGCCAGTCTTTGTCGCCAGAGCCGGAGTAACTCGAGTCGGAGTAAGAAGTCGAACGACGGCGGCGCCCTTCGGATACGAGGGGCGGCTCGACCTCGACGGACTTTGCTTCCGGAAAGTCGGCTTCGAGGTAAGAGTCATCCGTGTCGACG
>JAEYVE010000019.1 GCA_023432025.1 Pseudomonadota bacterium | reverse complement strand
CCGAGCTGGCCGTCGTGGAGCGCGAGCTCGGGCGCACCCAGGGGGGCCGTGAAACGCGCGGCAACTATTCGAACATCATCGGGCAGAGCCCCGCCTTCACCCAGCTCTTGCGCACCGTGGATCGGGTTGCGACGTCCGAAGTTCCGGTGCTCGTGACCGGAGAATCGGGGAGCGGCAAGGAGCTCATCGCGCGCGCCTTGCACGACAACGGGCCGCGCGCGGGAAAGAGCTTCGTGGCGGAAAACTGCGCCGCGATCCCGGAGTCCCTGCTCGAGTCGACGCTGTTCGGTCACGTGCGCGGCGCGTTCACCGGCGCGCTGAAGCAGCGCACGGGTCTCTTCGAGGTGGCGGACGACGGGACGCTATTTTTGGACGAGGTGGGCGAGATGCCCCTCTCCATGCAGACCAAGTTGCTTCGCGTCCTGCAAGAAGGGGAGATCCGCCCGGTGGGCGGGGAACGCCCGCGGCGCGTCAACGTGCGCGTCATTGCGGCGACGCACCGCGACCTGCGTCAACGCGTGGCGGCGGGGCTTTTTCGAGAAGACCTGTACTACCGGTTGAACGTCGTGACGCTGCGCGTGCCGCCCCTGCGCGAGCGGACGGGGGATATTCCCCTCCTGCTTCGGCACTTTTCGCGGGTGCACGGCGGAGGGCGGCAGATGGGTTTTTCGCCGGAGGCGCTGGCCGCCCTCGTCGCATTCGATTGGCCGGGCAACGTGCGCCAGCTGGAGAACGAGGTCCGTCGGCTCTTGGTCTTGTGCGACGAGCGCGTGGAGCTGACGCAGCTCAGCCCGGAGCTTTCGGCGGCGGTGCGAGGCGACGAGGGCGCCTCGACGCTCCACGTCCGTTCGCGCGTCGACGCGCTCGAGCGCCAGCTCGTGGAGGCTGCCTTGGAGCAAACCGGGGGTAACCAAACGCGGGCCGCGGACCTGCTCGGGCTGTCGCGCTTCGGCCTACAAAAAATGATGAAGCGGCTCGCCATCGGCGGCGCCCAGGACCCCGCGCGCCGCCGCTCTGGACGGAGATCCGCTGGCGCGTTAGATGAGCCCCGATGACGCTGCGGCCACAACCCCTCTTGAAGTGGGCCGGAGGCAAGCGACAACTCGCGGTGACGATTCTCTCGCGGTTGCCCGAGCGCATCGACACCTACTACGAGCCGTTCGTCGGCGGCGGCGCGGTGTTTTTCGCCTTGGCCGCGGAGCAGCGCTTTCGGCGCGCGGTGCTGTCCGACCGAAACCCGGAGCTGGTGTGCGTGTACTTGGCCGTGCAGAGCGACGTCGAGTCGGTGATCGACGAGCTGTCGCGCATGCGGCACACGGAGGCGGAGTACTACCGCATCCGTGAGCTTCGGCCGCGCAGCGCGGCGCGGCGTGCGGCGCGCGTCATTTACCTGAACAAGACAGGCTACAACGGCCTGTATCGGGTCAATCGCTCCGGGCAGTTCAACGTGCCCTTCGGTCGCTACGAGAACCCGCGCATCTGTGACGCAGACAACCTGCGGCTCGCGGCGCGTGCGCTCGAGCGCGTAGAGATTGGGGTCGGGGACTTTGCGGCGACCGCGGAGCGGGCGCGTCCGGGGGACGCGGTTTATTTCGATCCGCCGTATCTCCCGGTGTCCAAGACGGCGAGCTTTGCATCTTATCACAGTGAGCCGTTCGGGCTGCGTGAGCACCAGCGGCTCGCCGCGCTGTTCGGTGAGCTCGAGCGGCGGGGCGTCTCTGCGGTGCTTTCCAACTCGGACACTGCGGAGACGCGGGAGCTTTACTCAGCGTTCGACTGCGAGATCGTGAGGGCGCGGCGCGCTATCAACTCGAACGCCGGGCGGCGCGGCGCCGTGACGGAGCTCTTGGTCCGGACGAGAGCCGGCGCTTCACGCGCCACGGACGAGCGAGGGGTCGCGCGAGCCGTCGGGGGGCGTTCGTGACGCGTTCTCGAAAGGCGAACCGCCCGAAGTCGAGCGGCCCCGAGGTCGTGATTCCGGAGCGAGAGGGCATTCAGCTGGTCCACGTCGCGGCGATTGCCGCCGTGGGGTTCGGAATCGGCATTCTTTGGCCTCGTTTGGCAGGCGTGAGTTTGGTGCCGGCAGTGCCCGTCGACGGGGCACAAAGCGCGCGCCCCGCGAGCTCCGCCCTTGCCAGCGGACCGGAGAGCGCAGAGGAGCCGTCCAAGCCTGCTCCGCAGGAACCGTCGCCCGAGAATGCTCCGCCAGAGGCACAGCAGATCGAGGTCGGAGAGGCGCAGGTCACGAGCTGCCGGGACGCGGGCGGCAAGGAGCTCGGGGCGTGCGACTCGCTCGACGTGGACGCGCTCGCCAAGGAACGCCTGCGTGCGCTGGCCGCGTGCCCCGGCGCGAGCAGTGTTTCCGGAAAGTTGTCGATCGGACTCGAGCTCAACCTCGCCAAGCAGCGCGTGGTGAGCGTCAAGAGCGGGCGCACGACCAATTTGCCCGCCGCGACCACCAAGCAGCTCCTCGATTGCGCCACGCGAGATTTCGAGAAGGTGTCGCTCGCGAAGGTGAAGGGGGAGCACGAGGTCTACACCGTCTACTATCCGGTCGAGTTTCGGCTGCCCGAGGCGAAGGTCGCGCCCTCGGACGTGGTCGTCGCCAGCGGCCAAGCCACGGTACGCTGGAACGCGGCGCTCATCCGCAAGGAGCCCGAGACCGCGGCGGAGGTCCGCGCGCGGCTCTTGAGCGGCACGAGGGTGGTGGTGACGGGCCGCAAGGGCGAGTGGTACCGCGTGAAGTACGACGCCAAGGGTCGCGAAGGCTGGGTCCACGGGGCCGCCATCGGCCTCTGACCCGCGCGGGGGCGGCCGGGGTTCGAGCGCTGTCGGAGGGAGCGTGGTATGAGTCGCTCGTGTCACACGGCGACTCTTCGAGCAAAGGCGACAAAAAGCCGACGGACGTCGTGCTCATTCACGGCGTTACGGACGATGGCCAAGGCCTGCGCGTTTTGCGCGCTCGCGACGAACGCGTCGAGCTGGGCCAGGTGAGACCTCTTCAAGAAGGCAAGCCGCTCTCCGGAGACATCGTCAAGCTCAAGCCGCGACCGGAGTCGCCCTTCTTGTGCGACGTGGAGACCGAGGTCGAGCTCCCCGAGGCGGCCAAGGCCACCTTCCGTGGTGCGAACACCGAGAGGCCCAGAGACGGCGACGCCCCCGACGCGTGTCGCAAAGGACCGGCGCGGGTTGCGAGCGCGGCCTATCGCCAGAACTGGGACGCCATCTGGAGCTCGACGAAGAAGTCCGAGCTCTCGAACTGAGCGCGCGCGAAGGTTCGGCGTTTGCCGTGGCGAGCCCTTCGAGTTTCGCGGAGCGGCGTGCTCAGTCGTTTTCTCGTGGAGGCGCGGGGTGAATGCGCACCCGCAGAACCCGACGGGGATCCGCCGCAACGACCTCCAGCTGCACGCCGTCCGCGAGACTGAGCCATGTGCCCACGCTCGGGATGCCGCCGTGCTCGGCGATCACCGCGCCTGCCAGGGTGGTGGCTCCGGATTCTTCGGAGAGATCCAAATCCAGCTCGCGGTTGACCTCGTGAAGAGGGGCCATGCCGTCGACCAAGACGGTGCCGCCGGGCTCGCGGACGATGGCTTCGGTGCGTTTTTCGTGCTCGGAGAAAATTTCGCCGACGAGCTCCTCGACGAGGTCCTCCAGGGTCACGTAGCCGATGACGGTGCCGTGTTCGTTGACCACCATGGCGAGCTGTGACTGACGCTTCTGCATTTCCTGCAGAACGTCGATCGCGAGCACCGACTTGGGGACGTAGTAGGGCGAGCGCAGCACCGGATCGAGGGAGCGGGGCTCCGTGTCCACCAAGGTCCAGAGGTCTCGCAACGTCACGTAGCCGATGACGTTGTCCTGGGTGTCGCGGTACACCGGGACGCGATCTTGCACGACGGTCCGAAGGATCCGGCGCAGATCCGTGTCGGGGGAGAGATCTACGTTCAACGTAGGTACCGCCGCGCGAGGAATCATCACGGAAACGGCGCGAAGTCGCCCCAGCTCGATCGCGCGGGATGCGATTTCTCCAGCGCGTGGCTCGACCGTCCCCTCTTGCGCGGCCTCCTCCACCAGCTGCTGCAGCTCCTCCGGCGAGAGCCGGGCTTCCGTGAAGTTGGTGCTGTCGCCGAAGAAGCGAAGCACGATGTTGCTGCTCGTCGTCAGGACCCACACGAGCGGCCGCGCGATCCACGCAAGGCCGAGGAGGGGACGCGCTACCACCAGCGAGTAGCGTTCGGCGTAGCGCAGCGCGAGGGACTTGGGCACGAGCTCGCCGATCACGAGCGAGAGATAGGAGACGAAGGCGATGACCAAGAAGAGCGCGAGGTTGTCCGAGTAGGAGCCGGCGCCGGCGGCTTCCAGCGCCTTCGCGACGGGCTTCGAGAGCGTGGCTCCACCGAAGGCCGCGGCGGTCGCGCCGATGACGGTGATGCCGATTTGCACGGTGGCCAAGAAGCGTTCGGGCACGTGCCGGAGGCGAGTCACGAGCGTCGCGCCCGTGTTCCCTTCGGACACGAGCTCGCGGAGCCGCGTGCGGCGCATGGACAGGATCGCAATTTCGGCGCCAGCGAAGAGGCCGTTGCCTATCGTGAGCGCGATCACGATCAAGAGTTCGGTCCAGAACGTCACGGGGCCGATGCTACAACGGACTCGGGCGCATTCTACAACTGGTCGAGGAGGCGCTCGACGTCCGCGCGATTCACGATGAACGTGGCGTCGATTCCTTCCACGCGCGCAAACTGCACGGTGCGACCCAAGTGGCTACCGACTCGGCCGAAGCGGATCGAAAAAGCGCGCGCGTCGCCGCTCGCGCTGCGCGTGGTGCCCTCCACGACCAGCTCCGGCCGAGAAAACCCCTCCGTGGCCGACGCAGGTCCGACGTGGAGCGCCGCTTCCGCGTGGAGCGCGGAGAGCGCTTCTTGGACTTCCGCGATGGCTTCGGGGGAGAGGGAGCCGTCTTCGGACGTCAGCTCGCCCGCCCGTCGCTCCAACGTGTGGTCACCTCCCGGGCCACGTAGGACGAGGCGTGTGAGGTGTGGAACGTCGACGCTCATTGCGGCGCGGCTGATGGGAGACGTTTGGAAGGTGCGAGCCGCCTCCGTCGGCAACACGAACCAACCCGAAGGCTCGCCCTCCCAGCGCGCGAGGTAGCCACCGACCGTGCGCCGCGAGAGGGAGAACTTTGCCGTGCGCTCGCCCTCGGGCGTGCGGTAGGCAATTTCTACTTGCGAGACCGGGTCGGCTTCGCCCGTGATGATGCTCGTCGCGCTGGACGCCTTCGTGAGCGCGTCGTCGCGGCGGAGCCAACGCGCCGCATGCAGATGCGCCGCGACGTCGAGCCACTCTTCGGCGATGGCGGCGTCGACGTCGAACCCGCCCGGCGCAGCCAGGCGCACCGCGCCGTTCGCCGTTCGCTCGATGACTTCGGACGCGGTCCCGCGTCGTACGGTGATGCGCGAGACGGCCTCCTTGTCGACGTCGACGAGCTCGCGCGAGCGCGCCCAGGTGTCGTCGGTGCCGAAGGCCCAGGCTGCGCTCGGGCCCAGCGCGAGCACAGCGCCGTCGTCTCGCCGCTGGAGCCACACGCGACCGCTCGCGTCCGCCGCGCCGAAGCTCACCACTTGTTCGACCGATTCGGTGCTGCCTTCGGTGACGCCGCGAACCGTTACGGTGCCGCGAGGTGGATGGAGACCGAGCGCGGCCAAATCCGGGTGGCGCCCCGCGCTCTTCTGCTCCGGCTGCCAGAGCTCGCCGTTCGGCGAGACCAACGCCTTGATCAGATCGTTGCCGGCATCCAGCGAAACGGGTTGCTTGTGTGGCTCGACGAGCTCGAAGGCCGCGCCCGAGCGGACGGCTTCCATCCGGCGTGGTCCGTCGGGCGTGGTTTCGACGATCGTCACGTGGTCGACCTCGTCCATCGCCAGAGAAAACGGTCGACGCTCGACGAGCTCGCTCGCAGGGGCGCTGAGCGACGGCAGCACGGTTTCCGGCACGCAACCCGCCAAGATCGGCTCCGTCGTGCGAAGAGCGACGACGGAAGGCTCGCTCGTTTGCACTGGGCAGCGACCGCCGATTTCCACGACCACTGGCTCGCCGAGCTGGGGAACCTGCTCGACGCGAACGCGCGGCCCCTCGTCGAGCGCGCGCCGTGCACGCTCGGGGTCCACATAGTGCTCGGCGCTGACGCGCGCCATTTGAAAGAGCATCGCGTCGACGGCTTCGGCGTCCGCGCGGGCTCCGTCTTTTCCAAGGCGGAAGCCCACGGCGTCGCGCACCAAGTGGCGGTCGCCGCCGGCGCCCGAAAGACGGAGCTCTGCCAGGTCGCTCTTGGCGTAAGGGAGGAGGAGGCGGCCGAGCAGCTCACGCGGATCGCGTGCGAGCTTTTCGGCGAGCTCGCGCGTGACGAGCCCGACCCTTGCTCCGGGCATGCCCGTGCCGCCCCGCTCCGCGTAACGTGCGCCAGCCGGCGTTGCTGCCTCCCGACCGACGAGCAATCGGTACGAGAGATTTTCCATGTCGACGCGTAGCTCCAAGTGGGGCGTGTCGAGCCCGAACGCTTTGCGATCGACCTCCGCGGGTTCGATGGTTCGGAGCCAAGCGGCGTATTCGAGGGCGGCGAGCAGCTCCGCGATCACTGCGGGGTCTGCCTTTTTGCCCCCGGGTCGGTCCAAGAAGAACGCGTGGGGATCGCTGCTGTCTTTGTCCCGGAGCAGGAGCGTTTCCTCGGCTTCTGTCGGCTCCGGTGAGCCATCTTGGGCGAGGTGGCGCTTGATTCGGAGCGAATCGACTTCGCCAGGGCGGAACACCTCGAAGACGTTGCCTTTTCGTGCGAGGCGTTCGCTCGTGGTGACGTCGCCCTCCGTGATGAAGACGGCCACGGAGAGCGTGAGCGCCGCGAGCACGAGGGCGCCGTTGACCATGCGGGCTCGGAAGAGGCTCACGACGCGCGCTCCTCTCGCGACTTGCGCTCCGCGCTGCGTCGCCGGAGCAGGATGAAGAGTCCGGAGAGCGCCGCAGTGAGGGGCATGTACACGAGCACGTAGGTTTCGACGTCGTCCAGCGCTTCTTCGGTCAACGAGAGCCCTGCGGTGAATCCTTCACGCTCGGGAACGCTCACGAGCGCGGGACGATCTGCGAGCCATGAAATGGCGTTTTCCACGAAGAGGCGCGCGCCGAAGAGGCTCGGGTCACGGAAGCTGTCACCCCAGGCGAGGTTGGCTGCGCCGACCACGACGACGCGCGCGCCGCGGTGTGGCGCAGCGGGAGCGGCGCGTGGCGGAGGCGTGGCGAGCGGTAGCTCGGCCGCGAGCGCCAGAGGAAAGGGGCCATCCACGTCGCCGGGGCCGCGCAAGAGAACGCCGCCCGAGGCCTGCAAAGCACGCAGATTGGGGACCGCGAAGGAAAGGTCGCTGCTCGTGAGCAAGACGGCGGCGCGCGAGTCCTGCGTCTTTTCCAGGGGGCGCGCCGCGACGATGAGGGGACGCGCGTCGATACGCGCCTCGTCCCGCGCCAGGCCACGGGTGATGGGGTGAACCAGTGGCTCGGCGAAGAACGCTTCGCCAACGCCGCGCGGCAGCCGCCGCGCTGGATCCGGATCGATGACGAAGGTCGGTGCGAGCAGGATGCCAGCCTGTCGCACGACCCGCTCGAGCCCGCTCGCGCGGAGGCGACCCTCGGGATCGATCATGGGTGGCGCGAAGACGAGCAGATTTCCGCCGTGCGCCACGTGGTTCTCGAGCACGTGCGCGGCGGCGTCCGTCAGCGGTCGCTCGGGGCCAGCCACCAACGTGACGCTGCACGCGGCCAGCTCGCGTTCGTCCAGATTGGGGACGTCCAGGCGGACGGGCTCGACCTCGAAATTGCTGCGCTCGAGCCGGCGCGCCAGCTCCGCGAGCCCACGGGGACCGGCGTCGTCGATGGAGAGCTCGCCGAAGCCGGAGGTGATGCAGACGCGGTCCGTGCGGTCCGTGACCACACGCGCGATGGCTTCGCTCAAGCGCGCTTCGAGGTGCGGGCGGGCGCGCCCCTCGTCGTCCACGGAGACGAGCTCACTCGAGAGCACGAAGAAGTGTCGATCTCCTTGGCTGACGATGAAGCTCGCGTCGGTTGCGAGGCGGCCGTCCTGCGTCTGACCGACGCCGATGCCGTTGCGCTCGTGGAGGGCGAGAAACTCCGCGGGCTCGGCGTCCGGGTCGACGTAGCGGACGCGGAGCTCGGAGGAGAGGGCGCGGTATGCGTCGAGCATGTGACGCGCGTCGATGATTCGCCGGTCGCTACGCGGGATCAGAACGACGATTTCTACGGGCGAGGTGAGGGAAGCGAGCAGGGCTCGCGTCGGCTCCGAAAGCGTGTAGGTGCCCCGACTCGTGAGATCCCAGCGCGTGAAGTGCCGGGAAACCAGGACGTTGGCCGAAACCACCGCGACTCCGGCCGCGAGCACGCCGACTGCCGAAAGCCAGCGCACGGAGCCCCAGAGCTCGCTGAGCAACGCACGAGGGGTTCGCTTCACCCGTGCCTCCACGACTCGACGACGCGGGACGTGACGAAGAGCGCCCACGCCGTCACCGACACGTCGAACACGATACGGCGCAGATCCACGACGCCCTTCGACATTTCTTCCAGCTGGCTCGACAACGAGACGTGAGCGCACAGGTCGCGCAATGGACCTGGCTCGAAG
>JAEYVE010000018.1 GCA_023432025.1 Pseudomonadota bacterium | reverse complement strand
GGGGGGGCGGGGGGGCGCCCCCCCCCCGGGGCGCCGCACTTGGCTCAAAATCACCGCGCTACTCGCGGCGCCGGTCCTTGCGGCCCTCTACGGCGCGGTACGCATCCACCAAGTGGACGCCGCCGTGGCCCAAGCCGAGCGCTTCAAGGTGGGCCTGGTGCAGGCCAACATGGGCCTCCAAGAAAAGCGCTTGAACCGCGCGGAAGGCCTGAAGCGCCACCTCGATCTCACGAAGAAGCTCCGCAAGGAAGACAAGGTGGAGCTCGTGGTCTGGAGCGAAACGTCGGTGGCCGGCGCCGTCCCGGAAGAGCAAGCCGATAGCTTCTACCACCAAACCATCACGCGCCGCCTGGGCGTGCCCGTCATCATCGGTGGCGTCTTGGTGCGCAAGGTGCCGGACGCGCGCGACTACGTGCTCTTCAACTCGGCGCTCCTCACCAACAAAAAGGGCCACATCGTCGGCCGCTACGACAAACAGTTTCTCCTGGCGTTCGGCGAGTACCTGCCGTTCGGAGAAACGTTTCCCGTCTTGTACGACTGGTCGCCGAACTCGGGTCGCTTCACTCCAGGCAAGACGTTCGAGCCGCTCCGCCTCGGCAAACACGGCATCGCGACCTTCATTTGCTACGAAGACATCATCCCGAGCTTCGTGAATCGCATCATGCGCGAGGGGGAAGCGCACCTGCTCGTCAACATCACCAACGACGCGTGGTTCGGCGACACCCTCGAGCCTGCGCAGCACATGGCGCTCTCGAAAATGCGCGCCGTGGAACAAAGACGCTTCTTCGTCCGCTCCACGAACAGCGGCGTCAGCGGCATCGTGGATCCGGTGGGCCGCATGCTCGCGGAGTCCGACACCTTCGTGCAGGCCGCCCTCTCTGCGGAGGTGGCGTGGCTTTCGCTTTGGACGCCCTATCGGTTCTGGGGCGACGCGCCGTGGTGGCTGCTCAGCTTCGCCAGCATTGGGCTCAGCCTGCGCTCACGCAAAAAGTCCTGAGAAAGCCGCTCGGTCTCGTCAGAACGCGACCCGTCTCGACGCCGACTCGGCTCAGCGCCGGTCGGTGCTCTCGAAAATGCGGTTGGCACTCGACGGCACGAAGCCCTGGTAGAGCTCTCCTCCTGCGCCCCGGTACCGCAGAGCGAACTCGTAGTAGCAGGTCGGAATTTCGTGGAGCTCGCCTCCGTCGAACTCCACCGGCATTCGCTCCGCCAAAGTCGAGCCCTGCTCCAAGAGATCCATGGGCGTACCCTTCACGCGCCCGCCCGCCTTGTTGATGCGGTAGCCCGCGCCCTCGGCGAAGCCAAGAACGGCCTCCACGCTCTGCAACCGTCGAAGCCCGTTGATGCTCACGGTAAAGTGGTTCGCGCGAAGGCCCAGCGCCGAAAGCCAACCCGCATACTCACTTTCCCCGGCCAACGCTTCGTAGTCCTCGAACGCCAAGGGCTGCCACAAGCGGCCGGACCAGAAGGCTTCCGGCCCCGCCGGTAGCAAATGCGCGCCTTGGGCCGCGATTCCGTCGAGCAGCTTGCGACTGGCGGCGGACAGCTCGTCCACGCGGAGCTCACTCAGGAAAATGCGTGGGCTGCCTTCGCACAAGTAGGCGCGCGCTCGGAGGTGTTTATCCGGGAACTCGTAGTCCTCGAACGGGGCGTAGCCGAGCTCCAGAATGCGCCCCTCGAGTGCGGCAATGTCGAGCCCAGGGCGAGCCAACGTGCGAAATGCCACGTGGTCGTTTTCGACGTGCTCCCCCGACTCGAGCAAGAGCTGCCGGAGCGCCGCCGCCTGCGGCGCAATCTTCACGAAGTCCTCCCAGAGCCGCGCGAAAAAGTGCTCCCTCAGCATTTCAGAAGTGTAGCAGCCGGCGCGGGCGCTGCTCTGCCGCGCCGGATAGGGGCGAGAAAGGCCGCCACCATGATCCTGCGATCACGGATCGCGGCGGTTGTCTGCATCCCGAGGCGGCAACTCTCGCCACCAGGGCCGCGCACCTCGCTCGGGGCGTGCTTCTCGGTGTGCGCATTTTCCGGCCCCGGCGAGGTCCCGCGCCCCGATGGGAATACCCAATGCTCGAAACACGTAGGCTCGCCCATCTCTCCTCTGGGAGATCGGCACGGACGGTGCAACAATCCCGACCCAGAGTCGGACCCCCGAGCCGTCCCTACCGGAACCTACTTTTTCACTTCGAGGAGTCGCCCCCCATGAATTCGTCCCGCTCGTCTGTTGCTGCTTCGCTCAAGTTGGGTCGTTTTGCCCTCATCGGCGCGGGCGCTGCGCTTCTCGCCGCCGCCTGTACCATCGGGACCGTCGACGACAACGAGCCCAACAACGGCACGCCGAACACGGGCGGCAAGGGCGCGGCCGGAGACACGGGCACGGGCGGTAGCACAGGCGGCACCGCGTCCGGCGGCTCGGACACGGGTGGCTCGTCGAGCGGCGGCCAGGGACAGGCCGGAAGCGGCGGTGGGGACATCGAAGTCGATTGCAGTGCGGACGGTTCCTCGGAAAGCACCCCCGCCTCGGCGGAGGTCACCTTGGACGACGACGCCTGTACGGAGTGCGCCAAGCAGGCGTGCGCCGCCGAGTTTTCGGCGTGTTTCGCCACGGATCCGCACGCCGCGTGTGGTTACGACGGCGAGGGTGACACGGCCGGCGGCGAGTTTGCCTGCCTCCTCGGCTGCTTCGACGCCCTCCACGACGACGGCCTCTTCGTGGGCGGCCAAGAAGACATCGACGACTGCACGGCGGAGTGCGGCCTGGCCGAGTGCTCCGGAAGCGGAATCACGAACGTAGCCGCGGATCTCGCCACCTGCCTCCTCGGCATCAGCTCGTCCGACACCGGCTGTCAGTTCGCCTGCGAGTACAAGTGCATCGGCGACGAGGGCTGCAAGGCCCACAACGACGACCAGGCGGCGTGCGAAGCGGACACCGAAAACAACTGCTTCTGGACCGAGCCTAGCTGAGCCCCGGTTCCGGGCTGTTCCGCGGGGAGCCTCGCTCTCCGTGCAGAAGCCCCGTCCCTCACATTCCGCCCCGTTTCGAGCTAACTCGGAGAGACGCTTCCGATGCCGACCGCGCCACATCGCGGTCGGCATCGTCATTTTGTGCTCTCGTCGGAGCACCGGACGCACGGAGACCGTACCGAGCCTTACGTCAAGTGGGTACCCTTTCGCGACAAACGTGAGTCAAATCGGGCATTCACCCCCTGTATCTGGTCAGGCGCTGTGATAGGGTTGCGCCGCCATGATCACCGTGGGTTGCGCCGGCTTTGCCGTGCCTGCGACGCGGTACTTCAAGGAGTACCTCTTCGTCGAAATCCAGGAGACGCACCTCGCCGTCCCTGGACCGGGCACCGTGCGCCGCTGGCGTCGCGAGGCGCCGGACGGCTTCGAGTTCGCTTTGCTGGGGCCGCGCCAAATTTCCCAAGAGGACTTTCGCGCCGGAAAAGTCATCGAGAACGCTCTCGAAACGTTGGGCAGCGTCGCCCAGGAGCTCTCGTCGAAAACCGCCGTTTTCGTGGCATCGCCCGAGTTCGCGAACTCCCGCCCCAACAAGTCGGCGCTCAAGGAGTTCTTGAAGCTCGCCCGCGAGCAGTACCAAACCGTGGTGTTCGAGGCGCCGGCCTGGAAACCGGACGACGCGGATGCGCTCGCCGAAGAAACGGACACCCTGGCCGCGCGAGATCCGCTAGCGGCCGGTTTGTCCAAGCGCGCTCGGGCCTACTATCGCCTTCCCGGTCCCGCCGGTCGCAAGAGCCGCTACGAAGATCCCGCCATCGATCGCCTGGCGGAGGTGGCGAGCGGCGGCTTGGACCAAGAGGCCACCTACGTGTTCGCCAACGTGGACATGTTCGCGGACGCCAAGCGCTTCAAAAAGGCCATGGGGTTCTAGTCTCCGAGCGCGGGGTTCGAGGCGCGGCTCTCCAGCGTTTCTCCGACTCCCGTTTTCTCCGGCGCCGGTACCTTTCTACGCGCGCACGGTCCGCCTGCTGCTTTCTTGCGCGCAAGCTCTCGAGGCGCTGCCCTCCGCCCACTGCTTTCGTGGCGCAGCCCCTTCGGGCGCCGCTCTCTGCCCGCCGCATTCTCGGACTGTGGCCTCTCGAGGCGCCAGGTTCCTGATATTCGGGCCCGGCCGCGTCTTGGACGGCCATCCTGTGGAGACCGCCCACCTCCTTGGCGTACGGCCTCTCGGACTGCTGCTTTCTCTGGGCGACGGCCTTTCGAATGCACGGCTCGGGGCGGGTCCTACGGTCTCGCACCTTTCGAACACGGACGTATTTCTCCGTGCGAATCGTCTCTGTAGCCTGCGAAAATGACGCTTCGCGTAACGTGGTTGTTTTCCGCGCTCTTCTTGGTCGGATTCTGGGCGCCCCTCGCTTGCAGCTCCGGCGAGGACGGAGACGACCAGCCAAGCACCAACACCGGAGGAACGGCGGCGAGCGGCGCGGCGTCCGGGAGCGGCGGACTTTCCGGCGGTCCGGGCGGAGCAGGCGGCGCGGACTGGCTCGGTCCGGGCGAGCCCTACGACAACACACGGGCCCCCTTCAAATTCGGCTTGAACCTCGGCCACCCCAATAGCGCCTGGGGCGACGACCTGCTCGCGCGCCTCGGCGCGCGCGCCGGAGCAACCAGCCTTCGCCCCAAGCTCAGCGAATACCACCTCGAGCGGTGGGGCTACGAAATCGAAGTGGGTGACATGCGGAGTTACGCAGCCGACGGCCTCGGCGAGCACACCGCGTTCGTCATTGGCGCAACGCGCGAGCACTCGACGATGCCGGCCAGCGCCGCAGATTGGGAGCGCGACTACTACGTTCCCAAGAACCTCCACGAGCCCATTTGGCTCGAGAACGGCGAGGTGAACCCCGACAACTACTTTGCCGCCTCGCTCTTCCGCACCATGAGCGTCTACGGCCCCTGGGTGAGCACGTGGGAAATCTGGAACGAGCCCGACTGGGTTCCCGACTGGCAAACCACCGAAAGGTGGTGGGACGAGCCCCCCACCAAAGAACAGCTCGTCCGCTTCGGCGGGTCCATTTTCGACTACGTGCGCATGCTGCGCATCGCGACCGAAGTGAGAGACAAGGCCGCACCGAACACGCGCGTCGGCTTGGGCGGCATCGGGTACCCGAGCTTTCTCGACGCTATTTTGCGTTACACGGACGAGCCGAGCGCAGGCAGCGTCGACGCCGCGCATCCGCGCACCGGCGCGAACTACTTCGATGTGGTGGTGTTTCACTACTACCCGCACTTTTCGCCCGGAAACTCGGACGTCGCGGCGCGCGGCTTGCTGTCGGCGAAGAAGAACCTGGAAGACGTGCTCGCCGCGCGCGGCGTCTCGCCGGCGTCTCGTAGCTTCATCGTCACGGAGTCCGGCGCGTCGCATGTAGCGATCGAAAATACGCCCTCCGGCGCTGAATACGCGCGGAACTACCTCACGAAGGTGATGCCGCTCGCTCATCGCGCCGGCATCGAGGCGCTGCACTGGTTCATTTTGAGTGATGGCAGTGAGCTGGAGCCGCCCTCGCCCTTCGACGCGATGGGGCTCTACGCGGACTTGAGCGGTCTCACTTCGATCGAGGAGGCCAGGCTCACCACGAACGGCGTCGCGCTGCGAACGCTCTCTACCCGCCTCGCCGAAGCGTACATTTCCGAAGCTGCGCGGGCGCGCGCCGTACACGGCGCGGAGGCCGACGTCGTCGGCTATCGGCTGCCCGACGGCCGTGCTGCTTGGGTCGCGTGGGCGGTCGCCAGCGACGGGGAAGCGGAGACGGCAAACGTGGGGCTCGAAACGGAAGCCCTCGTCTCGGTTTTCGACTGGGACGCGAGCGAAACGGGCGAAACCAGCACCCTTTCGCCGGAAGACGGGCGCGTGACGCTTTCGGTGACGAGCTCACCAGTCATCGTCATCGAGTCCCCGAACTAACCCCGTCCCCAGCCGTATCAACAGGCTACCCACAGGGGCCCGACCGCTCGTCCAGGGGCCCGCGCCCGTCACGCCCCCGCGCCCCGATCTGGCTCGATTTCCCGGGGTTCGGCGCAAGTCAGCCTGCCGCGCCCCAGCGTGAAAAAGTCTTCGTGGAAGGCTTGATTTTCACGGGAAACAACATCTTGTCCACAACTCCGCGCTCGTTCAGCCGAGTCATGGGCACCCGGGACGCCCGTGCAGCCTTCTTGCCAGGGCCGGGGCGCGCTGACTCGCCCGAGTTAGCCTCCACCTAGATTCGTGGGGAGGCGCTCGGGCGGGCCCTGGAAAGCGTTAGCCAATGATGAGGTTCAGGATACGTCCGGGAACGTAGATGACCTTCTTCAGGCTCTTTCCTTCTAGGAACTTTTGCACGGCCGCGTCCCCGAGCGCCGCTTCCCGCGCCGCGTCCTCGGTAGCTTCGCGAGCGAGCTCCACGCGTCCCCGCACCTTGCCGTTCACCTGCACGGGCAACGTGACCACGTCGTCGACACAAAGCGCCTCGTCGTAAGTCGGCCACGCGGCGTCCGCGATGCACGAGCCCGCTTCTGCGAAAAGCTCCGCCCACAGCTCCTCCGCCAGGTGCGGCGCAAAGGGCGAAACGAGGAGCAAGAGCTCTCGCACGGCGGCGCGCGGAACGTTCTGCAAACCACCAAGATGATTCAAGAAAATCATCATGGCGCTCACGGCGGTGTTCATGCGCAGCGCCTCGATGTCTTCGCCCACCTTCTTGATGGTTCGGTGCAGGAGCCGCGCGGTTTCGTCCGTCACCGCGACGTCCACGGAGCGACGCGCCACCGCGTCGAGCTTGTCCAAGAAGCGACGGCACCCTTGAATGCCCGCCGTCTGCCAGGGTTTCACCTGCTCGAGCGGCCCCATGAACATTTCGTAAATGCGCAGGCTGTCCGCGCCGAACTCGCGGACCACGTCGTCGGGGTTGACGACGTTGCCGCGCGCCTTGCTCATTTTCTCGGCGACGGGCGCGAGGGCGACGCCGTACTCCGGGTGCACCTGCTTGCCCTCCTTGAACGCAATTTCGGACTCGACGAGGAAGCGCGCCTCCGCCCGCTCGCCCGTGGGTTTGCCATCCGCTCCGCGCACGAAAAAGCCGCCTTGCTCCTTGTCGGCGACAACGGACGGATCGTCTCCGGCGAGGGCTCGCACGAGCTGGCCGCTCGCGTCCACCACGGCGTACCAGCGGTACACCATGCCGAGAATCATGCCTTGGTGCACCAGCTTGGTGAACGGCTCGGGATGCTTCACGACTCCGCAGTCGAAGAGCACCTTGTGCCAAAAGCGCGCGTACAAGAGGTGCAGCACCGCGTGCTCGGAGCCGCCCACGTACAAGTCGACCGGCATCCAGTCGTCGTACGCCTTTTCACTGAAGATCTCGTCGTCGTTGTGCGGGTCGAGGTAGCGCAAGTAGTACCAGCACGAGCCGGCCCACTGCGGCATCGTGTTCGTTTCGCGCGCGTACCACTGACCGTCTTTTTGAAAGAAGCGCCAGTCCAGCGCCTTCACCAGCGCGCCCTGCGGATCGCCCGGCTTGTAGTCGTCGAGCTCCGGCAGCTCGAGCGGCAGCTCGCTCTCTTCGAGCGCGATGGGTCGCGAGTAGTCGATCTCGTGCGGATCGCCTTTGCGCGGATCTCCCGAGGTTTTTACCGGGAAGTAGATAGGGATGGGCTCACCCCAGTAGCGCTGACGGGAAAACACCCAGTCCCTGAGCTTGTAGTTCACCTGGCGCTTGCCGATGCCCTTCGCTTCCAGGTAGTCGAGCATTTTCGCCTTGGCTTCCGGCGTGCGCAGGCCCTCGATGGCCGGTGAGCGCACGGCGACGCCGTCGCCCGTGAACGCCTCTTTCAGCTCGTCGTGGAGAGCGCCGTCGGGACTCACCACCTCCACGACGGGCAAACCGAACTTTTTCGCGAACTCGAAGTCCCGCTCGTCGTGGCCGGGGACGGCCATGATGGCGCCGGTGCCGTACGCGCCGAGCACGTAGTCCGCGGTGAAAATGGGGATGGCCGCGCCGCTCAGCGGGTTTTCCGCGAAGGCCCCCGTGAACACGCCCGTCTTTTCTTTGGTGGCCGTGCGCTCGAGGTCGCTCTTCTTTTTGGCGGCTTCGACGTACGCCGTGACCTCCGCGCGCTGAGCCTCCGTCGTGAGATCGAGCGTGCGCGGGTGATCGGGCGCGATCACCATGTACGTCGCGCCATAGAGCGTATCCGGGCGCGTGGTGAACACCTCGAGCACGGCGTCCGAATCCTTCACCGAAAAGCACACCTCCGCGCCTTCGCTGCGACCGATCCAATCGCGCTGCTTCTGCTTGGTTTCTGGCCAATCCAGCGGGTCCAGCTCTTCTGCCAGACGATCGGCGTAGGCCGTGATCTTCAGCTGCCATTGGCGGAGCGGCTGCCGCACCACGGGGTGGCTCCCGCGCTCGCTGCGCCCGTCAATCACCTCTTCGTTGGCGAGCACGGTGCCCAGCGCCGGGCACCAGTTGACGGGAATTTCGCTCTGGAACGCGAGCCCCTTCTTGAAGAGCTGCAGGAAAATCCACTGCGTCCAGCGCACGTAGCCGCGGTCCGTCGTGTTGACCTCACGGCTCCAATCGTAAGCAAAGCCGAGGCTCTTCAGCTGCCGCGTGAACACCCCGATGTTCTTCTCGGTAGTCAGCCGCGGGTGCGTGCCCGTCTGAATTGCGTACTGCTCGGCAGGCAAACCGAACGCGTCCCAACCCATGGGATGCAACACGTCGAAGCCGCGCATGCGCTTGTAACGCGCGACGATGTCCGTCGCCGTGTAGCCTTCGGGGTGCCCCACGTGCAGGCCGCTGCCCGACGGGTACGGAAACATGTCGAGCACGTAGTACTTGGGGCGGCCCGGACGCCGCTCGGAGCGGAAGGTCTGGTGGTCTTCCCAGTACTTTTGCCAGCGCGCTTCGACTTGGCTGTGATCGTAGGCCATGGGGGCCTCTCCTCTAGCAGATCCGCTCGGGGCTCTTAAGGGTATGCCGCCACGTTCGAGGCATCCCGTCGAAACCTTCGGCCCGGGTTCCCCCGAAAAGGCTTCGGAAGCGAGAGCCCTCAACGGGTAAAGCGGCTCGTTCGCTTCAAAGCGGAGCCGTCGAAGAAGTAAACGTGCGCCTCGTCGACCAGCGCCGCACGCCCCGCCGTGAGGAGACGCGGACCCGCTCCATCGCGCGCTGCGTGCGCCACGCCCCCAGGCGTCGCCCAGTAGACTCCGGTGGCATCCACGTGAACCACTCGCTCGCAAGGGCCGTCGATGAAGCGCGTATCGACAGACCCACTCCGAGTGGCCCGAACGACGCCTCCGTCGCAGTAGTACAGCGTGTCGTCGTCGAGGTACGCGCTCTCCCAGCGCGAATGCGCTGCGGGTGGAGGCGCCTCTCCCAGATAGTGGACTTCACCCGTTTCGAGGTTCACCCACGATGCGCAGGATCGCGGAGGAGTGAGAAAAACGGTGGGGCGCGAGAAAAAGAGCGCTTGCGTCCCGAAGACGCGCTCCTCTTGTGCACAAGGCACGCCACGCACGAGCGGCTCGCGCTGGTTGCCTCGCACGACGTCGATGCGCGCGCCGTCGCGCAAGTACACGTGCGTCGCCGTAGCGCCGATGGGCCGCCCCCCAGCGAACTCCAATCGCTGCCCCGCCGAGCCGTCGAGCGGTTCCCATCGAAACGCGGAATCGAGCGCCTCGGCGCGTGGACGCCAGAGGAGATGCGTGGCCGTCACCGCCACGGCGTGCAGATCCGAGTCGTCGTAGAGTAGCTCCAGACTGCAGTCGTTCTTGGAGATGCGGCTCACGCGCGACGTGGGGCCCCCGTCCACACGGTCGACGAAGTAGAGCGCGTCACGCGCGCTCTCGACGGCCACGGGCGCAAACTGGAGGTCTTGTCTCGTCCCCAGCTCGGCCGCCACGAGCTCGACGTCCGCGCCCGTGCCGCACGCTCCTTCGACCAGCAGAGGCGGCTCGGCGTCCCCGGGCAACGTGCCCCGAATGTCGTCCTCGATGGGACGCGCTTCGTTGTTCGCGCCGGCGATTCCGTCGGAGACGACGGGTCGTCCTCCGGAGCTCGCCACTGCCGCTCCCCCTCCCTGGCCCCCGGTGCCGCCACTCGCAACTCCGTGACCAGTCTTGCCCCCGGAGGCCGCTACGGGAGCTCCGCCCGAGCCTTCCCGGGAAGCATCCGGCGCAGTCGCATGACAGGAGCTGGCGGCCCATCCCAGCACCAGCACGGCCCACCAGCTGCGCTGAGCTTCAGCAGCCTCGAACATGGAACGCTAGCATCACAGCCAGCACCGGGATCCAACAGATGTCCATTGGTTCATCCGCTGGTCGGGCCTTTGGGCCAACGTTTCCAGCAGAAATCGCGCGTCAGCCGCCCGCTTCGCGGCGCTCCTCGAGCTCGAGCCACCGCGTCTCGAGGCGATCTGCTTCCGCTTTGGCCGCGGCCAGCTCATTTTGCAGGCCGGTCACGGCGTCGCGCCGCTCCGTATACAGGGACGGATCGCCGAGCTCAGCCTCCAGCTTTTGTACGAGGGTGGTCGCCTTCTCGACCTTTTCCAGGAGGCCTTTGAGCTCCTTTTGCTCGGCGTACGTGAGGCCCTTTTTGCCGGGCGCGGCGCTCTGAGCCTTCGCATCCGCGCGTTTGTCGGCTTGCCCCTCGGCGCGCATTTTGGCTTTTTCGCGAGCTTCTTCGGCGCGGCGCTCGGCATACGCGGAGTAGCCGCCTTGATGGTGCACCACGCGTCCGTCGCCGTGAACCACGAGCAGCGACGTCGCAACGCGATCCAAGAAGTAGCGATCGTGGCTCACGATGAGCGCGCTGCCGTCCATCGCGACGAGCATTTCTTCGAGCGCGCCGAGCGTCGTGACGTCGAGGTCGTTCGTGGGCTCGTCGAGCACCAGCACGTTGGCTGGCTCCAAAAGAAGCTTCGCGAGCACCGTGCGCGCGCGCTCTCCGCCGGACAACGTACCCACCGGTTGCCGCATTTTGTCGCCCCCCAAACGGAAGCGATCCAAGTAGCCGTAACTCGAGACGGACTCGCCGCCCACCATCACGCTGGGGCGACCGTCCACGACGGTGTCGAACACGCTTTTGTCGGCGTCCAAACCGCTGCGCGCCTGATCGAAGTACGCAAACGTGGTGTTTTTTCCCTGCACCACGCGCCCCGCGGCGGGCTCACGCTGCCCCAACAAACACTGGATGAGCGTGGTCTTACCCGCGCCATTTTTGCCAATGATTCCAATACGTTCACCGCGCGTCAAATGCAGCGTGAGGTTCTCCACCAAACGCCGCCCCGCGATGTCCACCGACAGATCGTGTGTTTCGAGGATGGTCGCGCCGAGCCGCTTGCCCGTCACGCGCAGCTCGAAGCCTTGGGCCCCCTTGGTGGGCTCGGCGTCCTGCGCAGCCTCGGCCCTTTGAATGCGCGCCTTCTGCTTGCCGGTGCGCGCCTTGGGTTGACGGCGCAGCCACTCGATTTCTTTGCGCAGAAAGTTCTGACGATTGGCTTCCGTGCGCTCGGCGAGCGCCATGCGCTCGGCGCGCGCGATGAGATAGTCTTCCCAGCCGCCGTCGTACGAGTACAGCTGACCCGCTTCGATTTCGATGGTGCGCTGAACCACACGGTCGAGCATCCAGCGATCGTGCGTGATGAGCAGGAGCGCCCCGGGGTTTTCGTCCACCAAGTAGCCCTCGAGCCACTCGATGGTCTCGGCGTCCAGGTGGTTCGTGGGCTCGTCCAAAATGGCCAAATCTGGCTTGGATACGAGCAATCGCGCCAGCGCTACGCGCCGCTTTTCGCCGCCGCTCATGTTGTCGACGGTACGCGTCATGTCGCGCATGCCGAGCTTGGACAGAATCGTTTGCGCCTCGCTCGTCCGCTCCCAGCCGCCGAGCCGTTCGACCTGTGCGCCCGCCTCCGCTTGTTTGGCGAGCAGCTCTTCCAAGTTTCCGCGCCCGCTTGCCAGCTCCGCGGCGAGTCGCTCGTACTCCGCCTTGGCGCGGGCCCATTCGCCGAGCCCGCTCAGCGTCACGTCGAGCACCGTCGCCCCCGCAGGCAGCGTCGGCTCTTGCTCGAGGTACTCGATGCGCGCGCCGCGTCGCCGGGACACCGTGCCCGTGTCCGGCTCCTCGACGCCGCCCAGAATTTTCGACAGCGTGCTCTTCCCGGAGCCGTTCGCGCCGACCAAGCCGACGCGCTCGCCGCGTCGAAGTGTGAGCGTCACGCCGTCCAGCAGCGTAGCGGCTCCGTAGGACTTTCGGAGATCGATGGCGTCGAGCACGGGCATGGGCGGCGCACCCATAGCACGGCTCGAAGCGTGAGCCCCGGACGCGGGACGCGGAAGAAAGCGCGCCGGGCCGGGGGGGGGCGGCCTCACACGTCCCCGCGCGGTGCTCCCGCACTACGGCGTCGTAAGGCGCGCGGCCGCCACCCAAGTGACGGCGTCGTACGGCGCGCGGCCGCCACCCAAGTGACGGCGTCGTACGGCCCGCGGCCGCCACCCAAGTGACGGCGTCGTACGGCGCGCGGCCGCCGCCCAAGTGACGGCGTCGTACGGCCCGCGGCCGCCACACGCTTCCGTCATCCCCGCGGACTCCGCGCCCCGCGCGCCCCGTCAGCTTGGGCCGCGGCTCCGCGCGAGCTTCTGCGTGAGTCGCGCGCGACGTTTTTCGAGCGCTTCGTCGCTCTCCCCCGTCCCGGCCGCCAAGAGCTCGAGCGCGCGCTCGGCGTCGCGCGCATGGTGCTCGTACAACTTCACCAGCTCGAGGCGCACCCGAGGGTCGTCGATTTCCGCGCTGAGCGCCTCGAACTCGAGGAGCGCGCGCGCTTTGTCTCCCCTCGCCTTGGCGATTTCGCCGCGCGCGCGGCGGGCGTGGTGTCCCGCGCCGCGCTCGAACGCGGCGTCGGCCACGGTGAGCGCCTGATCGAAGGCGCGCGCTCGGCGGAGCGTCCGCGCTACGCCGACCAAGTCCTCCGAGTGTAAATCGGGCAACCGCTCACCGTAGAGCCCCACGAGAGCGGCCATGGACACGACGTCCCACGCGTTGTGATCCACGACGGGGCGCAGCGCCGCGCCGTCTCCCGTACGCAAATAGTGTCCGTAGCGCGGCGCAATTTCGATCCCGGGAATGTCGTCCTCGCCGCGCTCCCACCCCAGAACGTGGCTCTCCAAATGGATCAAGCGACACCCGCCCAAGCGTTTTTTGTGCAGGCGACGCGCCACGTGCAAAAGATCGAAGTGCGGCCTGGTGGGCAGCGGCGGCAAGCGATTCATCACGCAGCGCGTGCCGAGCAGCGGCCAGTCGAACGACTTTCCGTTGTACGTAACCAAGAGCTCGGAGCGCTCGACCAGCTCACGCAGCCGTTCGAGCAGCGCCCTCTCCTCTCCCGGCTCACGCAAGAGGAGCTGCTCGAGGTGCGGCTCGCCCGCGTCATCGAACCAAAGCAGCCCGACCAAAAATGCCACGACGCCCGAGCCACCGAGCCCCGTGGTCTCGGTGTCCAAGTAGAGCGCCCGCGACGGCGAGACGCCCGACAGCGTGGGATCGAGCGAAAGGAGCGCCAACATCTCCGCGGACGCCGTCCGCGCGGCGTCAACCGGCATGCGCCCCACGTGCGCCGAAGGCGGCAAACGCTCGAGCCGCCTCGTGAGGCGGAGCCCGCGGTGCTCGCTCTCCAAGAACGGCAGCTCGGAAAGGCTCGGCGTGCCCCTGCGTGGTGGCTCGGGCGCGGCTGCGCCGAGGAGCGCCTCCATCTTGGCGCGCAGCTCGTCGAGCACGTCCAAGCGCGAAGAAGGTGACTCCGAAGCAGCGATTCCGTTCGGCGCCCCGTCGCGGCTCACCTCCACCCCGCCGCCGCTCACCTCGACCTGCGCGACGTCGCCGAGCTCGGCGGACGTCCGCTCGCCGCGCGACACGGGCGCGCCGGGGCCGAGTCGAGAGAGCTTGTCACGCAGGGACATGCGGTGGCGCGGGCTTCTACAGCGCCGCTTTCCTGACGCTAATCCAGCCTGCAGGCTTGTCGAGCAAGCTGCCCCGAGGCCCTGATTCCCACGGCTCAGCGCGACCCGCGTCGCAAGTCGACGGCGCACACACGTCCCCCGCCCACTTCCACGACCGCCTGCTGACGCTCCGCGTCGATGACGGGCCGCCCCAAGGCGCCGCGTCCCACCGGGGTCAGCTCGTAGGTGGCCGAAGTCACGCCCACTCTCCCGAGGGCCCCTCGGAGGAGCGGCACGTACACGACCGAGCCGTCCACGACGGGCGCCGCGGAGGGTGCATCCGGGATGTCCATCACGAGCTCACTGCGCCCCGCGGAATCGACTCTCTCCACACGACCCTCGGGCGACAAAGTCACCAAGCCCGCGCCGCTCGCGGCTGCGTAGGCAACGTTCGGCTTACTGAAGCGCCCACGCCCCTTTGCGTCGAAGGCCAAAAGCTCGTTCCCAGCGACCACCGCCACGCCATTTCCGAACGGCATAGGCGCGCTCCGCGCCTCGCCCGGCAGGGCGCTCCGATGCGCGCGCCACGCGCCCTCGAGCCGCAAGAGCTCACGCCCCGCGCTGACCCAGACCACGCCGTCGTCGGCCACGAACGGATCGTTCGTGGCGAACCCACCCAGCGCAGTTCGCCAGCGCGCCGTACCACCCGGCGTCAGCGAATACACGTAGCCGTCCCCGCCCACGAAGACGATGGAACGATCGGGCGCGCCGACGAGACCGCTCATGATGGGCGTCACGAGCTGGGCCGCCCAATCCAGACGTCCCTTCTCGGTCACGGCCAAAAGCCAACGGTCGCTCGTCCCGACGACCAGCGAGCGCTCGAAGTTCCGGAGCAACGAGCGGCCCATGACGGCGCCCGAAACCGTGTAGCTCCAGCGAAAGCGACCGTCGGCTTCGAAGGCATGCACGTGACCGTCCGTCGTGGTGACGTAAATGCGACCGCGGCGATCCAAGATGGGCTCGCCGCGCATGGGCGCACCAGCGCCCACGCACCAGAGCACGGACGCCCGCGCCGGCGCAGAAACCATCGCTACGACGACGGCCAGCGCGCACGCGAAAAAGGCTCCGACACGCGCCGTCGAAGCTCGCCGATGCAGGCGTCGGCTCGAAGCGAGAACACGTCGCACCCCCGACTCCATAGGCGCGCCCCACCTCGCATCGCAAGCCGGAGTGAAGCGCGCTGCTGCAAACACCGCGGGCCGCGGCCCCTCGTTACCCGAGGTGTCCGCGGCCCGCTCAGTGCCCTGC
>JAEYVE010000017.1 GCA_023432025.1 Pseudomonadota bacterium | reverse complement strand
TTTCCACGCCGCCGGTGAAGACGACTTTGGCGACCCCGGACTCGATGAGCGCCTGACCCGTTTCGCCGCGACCCGGCACCACGTGGAGAAGCTCGGGAGGCAGCCCGCTTTCGTCCCACACCTTCTTGAGCTCGAGAGCGATGAGCGGGGCGTGCTCACTCGGTTTGACGACCACCGCGTTGCCCGCAAAGAGCGCGGTCAGCGCGTCCGCGAACGGAATGAGCAGCGGGAAGTTCCAGGGGGAAATGATGCCGACGACCCCGCGCGGCACGTAGTGCACGTGGCTGCGGCGGTACTTGAGGAGGTCCGGAGCAAAGGAGCGCGACTCCAGGACCTCGGGCGCGCGACGCGCGTAGTGGGTGACGAGGCTCGCGAGGAGACCGACCTCGTGGAGCAACGCTTCTTGGCGCGGCTTTCCGCATTCGCGCACCAGCGTGTCCGCCAGACGATCGGCCTGTCCGACCAAGTGCTCCCGGAAGTCGAGCATACGGCTCCCGCGCGCCCGCACCGGCAGCTTGGCCCACTCCGCCTGGGCGCGGCGCGCGCTCGCGACCGCGTCCGACACCACCTCACGGCTCGAAACCGGCACATGACCGAGAACCTCGCCGGTGCTCGGAGCCACACATTCGATCGTATCTTCGTCGATCCTTCCGCCCATGCATCGACTCTTGCCCGCCTGGGCGAAGGCCGCCAGCACGTTCGTCAGGGATGCAGCGGGGCGGAGCCTTTGGCCGCGCCCCCGATCGTGCTTCCGGAGCCGTCCGCCAACGTACCGACCCAGGAGCCGTCGAGCGACAGCGGCCGCGCGTGGTCGTCCACGCCCACCGAGCCCGTCAAAGCCACGTTGAGCCGTGAGAGCTCGGCGCCGGCGTTTTGTGTCCGCGTCCAAATCCGGATCAGCGCCGACTCGCACAGGTCCACGGCGCAGTCCTCGTCACACCCCTCGAAGAGCTGGTTTTCGGCGACGCTCACGAGCTCGGCGCCCAAGTCTTCGCAGCGCGCGAGGTGCGCCAGCGCTTCGGGCACCGTTTTCGAGTCCAAGACGGTTTGGGTGGCCGGAGCTTCCGCGAGCGCGGTGACCCAACGGCTAGCTTGAAAACGAAGTGCGCCGCCCATGACGAGCGTGTCACCCGGATCCGCGAAGGTGGTCCACGTCGACGTGCCGAGAAAGCCGCTCGCGGCTGCGTCCACACCGCCCGCCGAGACCAGCTCGAAACGGCCCGAGCTTCCGCCGAGCGTGAGCTCTGCGTGAAAGGAGCCCGACTTGGACACCTCACTTGCGCCCGTCGCGAGCCAAGACGTGACCGCGTCCCGGAGCTGGTTCGCCTCGAAATGTGCGCTCACGACCTTGTCGAAATCGGCGGCCAGGCGCCGGCCCGCGTAGTCTTCTCTCGCGGTATCGGACGCGATGCTCGCTCCGATTTCGTCGAGCAAGAGCGAAACGTCCGACGTGGACTCCCCACGGAACGCGGTGAGCGCCAAGTCGATCGCGTTTTCGAGCAGCGCGCTCCATGCTTCCGTCGTCATGGTGACGTTCAGACGTAGCGAAAGTGAGCCCTCCTCGAGCGCCATGGGACGATCGGTGACGTCGACGCGCACGGTGCGCTCCTCGTTCGTGCCGAGACCGTCCAGCGTGGTGCAGCCGTACGCGTAGTGACCCGCGCGTA
Source organism: Pseudomonadota bacterium (assembly GCA_023432025.1). Classification (GTDB taxonomy): domain Bacteria; phylum Myxococcota_A; class Polyangia; order Polyangiales; family Polyangiaceae; genus NIC37A-2. The sequence continues at coordinate 6,735 of JAEYVE010000017.1, read as the reverse complement.
CACCGACGGCGATGAGGGGACCGACGGGGACGCTCGAGAGGCGGATTGGCTCGTCGGGAGGTGCGGTCGCTCCGAGCGCTCCGTCCGTGGGCGGAAACCCGGACAAATCCGCGCAAGACGAGCCGACGCGCAGCGAGCTCACCCACGCGCCGATGGGGCGCCGGCCCAAGTAGTTCGGCTCGATGACGAGCGAGCCGTAACCCTTGGCGCTCACGGAGACCGCGAGCCGCGCGTCGATTTTGTCGTTGATGGATGCGCGGAGAGCAAAGGTGCTCGGAGCGCTGGGCGCGGTGACGACGACGGTGGCGATGCCGTTTTCGTCGGTGACCGCTTCGAGGCGGTCGAGCGAGGCGTCGTTTGGCGCGTCGGACTCGGTCAACAGCGCGAAGCGGACCCTGTGATGACCGGGGGGCCCAGCCACGACGTTCACCGCCTGCGCCTGGCGAGGCTCCAGGGTGAGCGTGGTGGTGGGGACGAAGGTGAGGGAGGTCACCTGCTCCGGGGGGCCGCCTGCGTCCATCGAATTGGCGCCACCATCGGCCGCGGCGCTGCATGCCGAGAGCGCTCCCCCGGCCGTGGCAGCGAGGCCAGCCAGCGCCAGAGCTCCCCCTGCGCCAAGGCGGGGCCAAGCGCGGCGCAGCACGGCGGGTGGGGGCGCGGGGCGAAGCAAGCGGGCCATGGGAAGGAGCCCACTCATCGTAGGCCCGTGACGGCGCGGGGCAACTCCCTGGCTCCAGGGCGGGCGTGCCTTGCTATGGTGAGGGCAATGACGCTGGTGCCCCCCGAGCCGCGGATCCTCGTCGTGGATGACGAGCCGAGCCTTCGGCAAATGCTTGAAATTCTGTTTCGCCGCGAAGGGTATCAAGTGGTGACGGCGGCGGGAGCGCGCGAGGGGATCGAGGCGATCCACGGTGCAGCGCACCCGTTTCCGGTGGTGCTCACCGACCTTTCGATGCCCGACGGCTCGGGGCTCGACGTGCTCGCCGCCGCCAAGAGCCGCGGCGCCCCGACCGAGGTCATTCTGCTCACCGCGCACTCCACCGTAGAAAACGCGCTCGATGCAATGCGCGGGGGAGCCTACGACTTCGTCACCAAGCCGTTTCAGCCACGCGAGCTCGCTGTGCTGGTGAGCAAGGCATTGGAGAAGCACGCGCTGGCTCTCGAAAACCAACGCCTCCGCGCGCAAGCTCGCGGCCCGAGCGGCGAGGTCATCGGCAAGAGCCCCGCGATGCGTCGCGTGATGGAGCTGGTGGAGCGCATCGCATCGGCGCGCACGACCGTGCTCATCACGGGTGAAAGCGGCACGGGCAAAGAGCGCATCGCGCGCGCCATTCACGATCTTTCGGACCGGCGCGCCAAGCCGTTTCTCGTCGTCAACTGCGGAGCGCTCCCCGAAAACCTGATGGAGAGTGAGCTCTTCGGCCACGAAAAGGGCGCCTTCACGGGCGCGGCGCAGCGCAACGTGGGCATGTTCCGCGAAGCCGACGGCGGCACCTTGTTCTTGGACGAGGTGGGCGAGCTGCCGCTGGCGCTTCAGGTCAAGCTTCTGCGCGTGCTGCAGGAGCGCAAGGTGCGGCCCGTGGGGGCGGCGCAGGAAGTTCCCGTCGACGTACGCGTGCTCGCTGCCACGAATCGGGACGTGGAGTCCGACGTGGAGGCCGGGCGCTTTCGACAAGATTTGTACTACCGCCTCAACGTGATCCGCGTGGAGCTGCCGCCGCTTCGGGAGCGCCGTGAGGACACGCCGACGCTCGTCGAGCGCTTCGTCGCCCACTTTTCGCTCGAGATGGGCAAAACGATCCACGGCTTGACCGCAGACGCGCTTCGCGCCCTCTGCGCCTACGACTTCCCCGGCAACGTGCGTGAGCTGGAGAACGTCATCGAGCGAGCCGTGGCGCTGGCGGGCTCGACGCGCATCGGTCTCGGAGACTTGCCGCCCTCGGTGAGCGGCGTGGCGGGGTCCGTGGGGCCGCGCTTGCTCGAGCTGCCACAAGAAGGCTGTCAGCTGGACGAGGTGATGACCGAGGTGGAGCGCCGCTTCTTGCTCGAGGCGCTCGAGCGGACCGGCGGCGTGCGCACGGCGGCCGCAAAGCTGCTCGGCATCAGCTTTCGCTCCCTGCGTTACCGGCTCGTGAAGCAGGCAATCGACGCTCCTTCGGGCGACGACGACGAGCCGGAGTCCGACCTCCGGCCGCCCCGCACACCTCGCGTATAGACCTGAACGGGCTCTCTGGGCTTGTCGCGCGCTCGCGTGAGCGTGCTGTGGGGGCGAGTGGTGTCTGCGCGCCTTTCCGGCCTCCGCCGCCTACACCGCGCCCCGCAGTCCCGAGCAGCCACGTGCGACGGCGCCGCGGCGAGTGCTACACTCGCCCAGCCGTGGCTCCCCGCACTTCGTCGTTTCGCTCTACGCGCTCGCCCCACGTGCGTCGCGCGCGCCAGGGAGGCTTTACGTTGACGGAGCTCATGACCGTCGTGGTCATTACGGGCATCCTCGCGGCTATCGGCACGACCACGTTTCGCCGTCACATTTCCAGCTCCAAGAGCGGCGAGGTCACGTCCGTGATGCGCGCCATCGCGGCGGCGCAAGAGCGCTATCGTGGAGAATCGCTCCTGTATCTCCCCGTATCGGGCACGGCGTCGACGGATCTCGACGACTACTACCCGATGGCAACTCCGGGCACGACGAAGTACGACTGGAACCAAGCTGGCGGCAACGACTACGCCAACTGGCGCTTGCTCGGACCAACCGTTTCGGGCCCCGTGCAGTTCGGGTACGCAGTCATCGCGGGTGGCGCCGGCGTCACGCCGCCGCAGCCAGCGGGCATTTCCGAAACCATCCCTTGGGGCGTCGCGACCGACCCTTGGTACATCATTCAAGCCGCCGGGGACGTCGACGGGGACGGCGTTCAATCGCTTTACGTGGCCGCGAGCTTTCGCGGCGAAATTTACCGAGAAAGGGAAGGCGAATGACGCCGTCTCCATCGCTACCGGGCGCGCGCAGAGCGCGCCGTCGCCTCGCGCGCGAGCGCGCGTTTACGCTCGTCGAGCTGATGATCGTGGTCGTCGTCATCGGCATTTTGGCCACGCTCGCGGTGTACGGCGTGCGTCGCTACGTGCTCAGCGCCAAAACGGCGGAAGCCACGCAAATGATCGGCGCCATCAAGGCGGGCCAAGAGGCGTACTTCGACGAAACCTTTCGGTACCTGGACGTGAACGGTGGGCTCGACACCAATCGCTACCCCGTAGACGCGGACTGGGGCTCCAAAGTCCAGTGGGGTGGCGGCTCTGGCGCGGTCGCCCAGGTGCGGAACAACTTTGCCACCCTCGGCGTGTCTTCGTCGGGTGCGGTGCAGTTTCGCTACTCGAGTGTCGCGGGCGCTCCCGGCGCGTCTGCGCCGTCGTTCGGCGTGGGCGTGACGGCGTCCGAATACAACTTTCCGAGTAGCCCGGCCGTGCATTGGTACATCGTGAAGGCCATCGCGGATCTCGATGAAGACGGCGTCTACAGCGTCTTTCTCGGTAGCAATTTCTCGAACGAGATTTTCTCGAAAAATCCCGGCGACTGAGGGCCTTTTTCAGAGCTTGCTGGGGCTCTCGCGTCCTCGTGGGGGAGCACCGGTGCGGTCGCCGTGGGAGCCGCGCGTGGCGGTCGTGCGGGAGGCCGCGTGGGCGTAGTGCGGGAGCACCGCGCGCTTCCGTGTGGGGCTGCCCCCAAAAACCGAAGCCGCTCGCGCTTCGGCGGGACCAGGACGGGCACGCTGGGCCTGGCGGGAGCGGCGCTGTCGCTCTAGCTTTCGGGCGTGCGTTCCTTCACGCCCGTGCAGCTCGCCATGGCTTTTGCGTTGGGTGGCTCGGTCGTCGCCGTCGCGGTGCCTTCGTTTTCGGAGAACATTCGCGCGTCGCGTATGGCCGAGCCGCTGGATGGGCTCAAGCGCATCGCGACCGCCGCCAACGCGCTCGCGGCCGGCGCGCCGCCGGAGCTGGCGTATCCCGAGACGGTCGCGCTCACGCCCGAGCGGGTGCCTCAAGGCGAGCGCGTGCTCGACCCGCCGGGGACTTGGTCGCACCCCACGTGGCGTCGGCTCGGGTTCGGGTGGGACGTCGAGCACTCGTACTCGTTCGAATTCGAGAGCCACAATACGCCGAAGAGCGCTATCTTCGTGGCTCGTGCGTTCGGGGATTTGGACGGAGACGGAGTGCAGAGCAGCTTCTCCATCAGCGGTGAAACCCAGGACGGCAAGGAGCCGGTCCTGTTCCCGATGAGCATTCAGCGTGAAGTCGAGTAGGTCGCAGTCCAGGCGATGGAAGGGCTGGGGGCTCGCCGTCTTGGTCATGGTGGGCGCAGCCGGGGTGGCGCGCGGCGTGCAGCCGAAGCTCGCCGAGCAGTATTCTCGTCTGGCGAACACCTCGGACAGCTACTCGCTGCCTTCGCCGGACCAAGTGGTTTTGCTGAGCTTGGGGTACCGCAGCGCGCTCGCCGACGTGCTCTACACGAACACGCGGATCTCCTACGGCCTTCATTTCGAGGAAAAGCGCGTGTTCGAGCACGTGGGCGCCTACCTAGACACGATCATGGCGCTCGATCCGGACTTTCGCGCGCCGTACCGCTTGGCGGACACGATGCTGATTTTTCAGCCGAAGCAGCCGCCGCCCGAAAACTACCGTCGCGCGCGGGACTTTCTGACGCGCGCGCTCGAGCACGCGCCGGACGACGGCGCGCTGTGGCTGCAGACGGGGCAGTTCGTTGCTTACATTGCGCCGCCCCACTTGCCGCCGGGCGAGGACCCGGACGAGTGGAGACTGGCGGGCGCGCGCATGCTGGCGCGCGCGTGCGACCTCTTGGGTAGCGAAGCCGTGCTGCCGCAGCAGTGCGTCACCGCGGCGTCCTTGTTTTCGCGTGCCGGGGAGCGAGAGGCGTCGATTCACTCGATCGAGCGCGTGCTTGCGGCCACCGACGACGAGGAAGTGCGGCGGCGCGCGCTCGGGTTTCTTCGGGACCGCATCGACGAGCAGCGGGCAGCCCAGGTGCAAGAGCGCGCCGCCGCCCTGCGCGCGACCACGGAGAAGGACTTGCCGCTGATTTCCCGGGCGGAGCTGCAGGTGGTGGGGCCGCGTTGGGCGGCCTCGCGGTGCGCGGGCCTTCGCGAGCTGGGGCGCGAGGCGGCTTGCGCTACCTCGTTTCGCGAGTGGAGCCTGACCGCGCCGTAGCTCGAGGCGCCGAAATGACGACGGGCCTCGCCGTGGCGAGGCCCGCGCCTACTCACAATCGGCTCACGATTAGGGGAACTTGGTCGTCGCGGACGCGGAGCCGCCCGCCGGCACCGTGACCGCGCGCACCTTGCGGCCGTACTGCGGGTGCACGAACACCACCGTGTGACTGCCCGCCGAGACCTTGACGCCGATCTTCGGCGTGCTGCCGAGCGGCTTGCCGTCGAGGATGACGTTGGAGACCGGGATGGAGTTGATGTTCAGCGTACCCTGCGAGCTCGCGGACGCGGCGGAAGACGTCGACGTTTGGCTGCTGGTGCTGCTCGTACCGCTGGTGCGCGAGCTGCCACTCGTCGAGGACGACGACGACGAGGTCGAGGAGCTGCTCGAGCTCGAGAGCGCTACGGCTACGCTTCGTTCGCCCTTACCGTCGTCGAAGCGCACGCGCTCCTCGAAGGTGTCGAAGCCCTTCTTTTCGGCGACGACCGTGTACTCCTTGTCCGCCGGAACCTCGATGGTGAGCGGGAAGGACTGCTGCGTCAGGGCTTTGCGCTGCCCGCCGTCGACCAAGAAAATCTTGGCGTCCTTGGTGCCGTCGCCGAGCGTGATGGTGATGCTGCCCTTCAAGAGCTTCAGCTGGGGCGACAGCTCCAAGACGCGATCGCTCGGAACGGTGACGCGCTCTTCGTAGGGAGCGAGGTTGTCGTTGCCCGCGATCTTGATGGTGTGCTCGCCCGGCGTGAGGTCCTTCAGCTCCTGCGGGAGAGGGCCGATTTCCTTGCCGTCGACGTAGAGCTTGAGGCCGGTGCCCTCGGCGGACACACGCAGGCCGCCGCCACCACCGTCCGGGACCAGCTCGACGTTTTCAGCGACGTCCTTGCCGGCTTCGACGGTGAGGGCTTTGCCAGCCGTTGCTTGGTAGCCCTTGGCTTTGACGGAGACGACGTGCGTGCCTGCCGGAATTTCTCCGAGAATGCAGGGGCTCGTCGAGCAGGCGGTTTCGCCGTTGACGAGCACTTCCACGTTTTCCACGGCCTTGCCGCCGGGGCCCGCGACGGTGACGACGAGCTTGCCCGTCTTGGAGCCGCCGAGGAAAACGAACGCGGCGATAGCCGCTACGGCGAGCGCGCCGCCACCAATGATGAGGTTCTTGTTCGTGCCTCGCGCGGGCGGAGGAGCCGCGAAGGGTGCCGACGCTGCGACGGGCTCTGCGCTCCGGGGTGCGGCGCTGAAGGGCGGCGCGCCGACCGAGGGCGGAGCGACGGAGCGCACGGGAGCATTCGCGCCGAAGTTGGGCGGCGGCGAACCGTAGCCCTGAGCCGGGGCGCCGAAGCCCTGAGCCGGGGCACCGAAGCCCTGAGCCGGGGCACCGAAGCTCGGAGGCGGGGCGCCGAAGCTCGGAGCCGGCGACGCACCGAAGGCCGGCGGGGCCGCTGCGACGCTTGGAGGCGGCGGCGGAGCGGCGCTGAGCGCGGAGCGTGGCGCGAGCGATGGAGGCGGCGGCGCAGCGCCGGGACGGCTCAGCGT
>JAEYVE010000250.1 GCA_023432025.1 Pseudomonadota bacterium | reverse complement strand
CGCGGAGGGTCGGGGGCGAGTGGCGCTCGAGGACGAGCTGAAGTTCGTCGCGCAGAACTTGGAAGATCTGGTGGCGCTGCGGGCTTGGTTGGACGAAGTGCCTCCGCTCGGGACGGAGGAAGCGCCGCCGACGCTGGCGGCTCTGGTGGAGCGCGTCGCGCTCCCGCGCGCAGAGGCTCCAGCGGAGGATCAAAGCCTCGAGGTCCAGTTCGATGGTCGCGAAGAACGGATTTCGCGCGTCGGATTTCAACGCGCGGTGGCCAGCGCGAGAGCGCGGGCGGCGTATCGAGCATTTCTAGCTGAGCGTTGCGGAGCGACGATAACTGGAGACCGCTTGCTCCAAGAGTGTCCGTACGCGCGCTCCGGGTACGACGGAAGCTGGTTCTTTCCGCGCGATGCAGCGTCCGACCGGGAGGACTCGGGGGTGGGGGGAACGAGGGGCGAGCGCCTGATCGGCGACTTGCCGGACCGCTTCACGCGCGGGGCGTACGAAGCGCACGTCGCACCGGCGTTGACGAAGTTCTCCGAGCGCCTGCAAGAGTCCGCGTTGCCGCCGAGCGACCGCCGTGGGCTGCTTGCGCTCGTCGAGGGACACTCCGACGCGTACGGAGAAAGCTACGCGGAGGCGCTCCGCTCCTACTTCCTAGCCCCACGCATCGCGCCGGCGAGTCTGAGTGCCACGAAGGCGGCGGTCGAGGAGCTCGTCGCGGAAGGCTCGTGGTTTCAAGAACTCGTCGCCACGGTGGCCGGGCACGCCGCGTTGTCTGCAGAAGGGCCGGAGGCTTCGGGCATCCGGAGCTCGCTGCGGCCTTTGGCGGGGGTCGTGGCGGTTGGGGAGGGCAAGGGGCTCGAACCTTACGTGAAACTGCTCCAAAGCGTGACGTCGGATGCTGCGGCCAGCGAGGAGAGCGGGTCGGCGGTCGACAAGCGGCTCCGGGCAGCTCTTGGTGTTCTCGACGTGCTGGACCGAGCGGCGGTGGACCGAGAGCTGGCATCGTGGCTCGACGCCGCGCGGATCACGGGGGAGTGGCGCAGGCCCTTCGAGCTTCCCGTGGAGCTCCTGCGTAACCACGCGCTGATGGAGATCCGAAGGTATTGGTACCAGGAGCTCGTGCGCCCCGCGTTACCGGTGCTTCGTCAGTATCCGTTTTCGGTCGGTGAGGCGGCGGCCTCTACCGATGCGGTGACGGAGGAGTTCGGCCCGAGTGGTCGTCTGTGGGCGACGGTGGAAGAGGCACTCTCGCCCGTCGTGACGGCGCGTCGCAGCCGCAGTTCGAAGTGGCGCCGAGACTGGGTGATGCGTCCGCGCTTGCCGGAGCCGGAGGGGCTCATCGAGTACCTACGGGCTGCCGAGCGTCTGACGACACTTCTTTGGTCGGCAAGCGGCGAGCGGCGCGCGGTGGTCTTGGGGTTGACGCCGCTCGCGTTGCCGAGCGGTACCGTCGGGGAGCCGCTGATTGCGCTGGCTCACCTCTCGCTGGCCGGTGCTGGGGTGCAGTCCTTCAATCAGGTGACCGACGAGACGCTGGTCGAGGTGCCGTGGTGGTCAAGAGAAGGCTCGACGCTCAGCGTCGAAATTTTGAACGAAAGCGCGAGCGAAATCGAGCTCACGGAGGAAGTGGCCGCGGCGTCCGGACCTTGGAGCTTTCTCAAGCTCCTGGGCGGCGGGTGTACGGAGAAAACTCGTGCGGGCTGCGGAAGTGAGCTGGCTTGGTCGGTGAGGAAGCTGCCGGGGCAGCCGTCCGTGCGCTTCGAGCTGACCGAAGAGATCGACGGCGTGTTCCGCGATTTGCGGCGCTTGGCCGACGAAGCGGGGGAGTTGGGACAATGAGCGGGGCCTCGCTTCGCTTCTCGAGGGTGCTGGCGCTCGTCGTGCTCGTGTCGGCGTTCGGGTGTGGAGGAGCGCAGGTCACGCCGACAGGAGCGCCGGAGGTGCGGGTGCGCGTGGCGGCTCACCCGCGAGCGAATCAGGGGCGCTCGGTCCGCATGATCGTTCGTCAGCTCGACGACGTCGGAGCCTTCGTGGCGGACGACTACGCGGCGATGGCGCGGCTCGCTGCCGCGCCGGACGACAGCGTGCTCGCTGATCGCTTTTTGCGTCCCAGCAGCACTCTGGAAGTGACGGTGCGCCCCGAGGCCGAGAAGGCCGTCGGGGTTTACGTCTTTCTCTCGGCGCCGCGTGGCTCGAAGTGGAAGATCCGTTCGTCCGAGGGGCAAAGCGATCTGCAGCTGGTGGTGCTGGAGCACGAAGTGCGGACGCGCTGAGGCACGGCTACGAGCGGGACCGGCGTAGTGCGGGAGCACCGTGCGGCGACGTGCGGCGCCTCCCCCCCAAAAAATCTCGCCAGGCGGGCGCCTTCGCGCGGGGGAACGCGCTGGGACGGACACGCTGGGACGGACAAAACGAGAAACCCCAGCCGAGGCTGGGGTTTTTCTGGTGGGCCATCGCGGACTTGAACCGCGAGCCAACGGATTAAGAGTCCGCTGCTCTACCAATTGAGCTAATGGCCCGGACTTTTACGGCATTCGGGGGTCTTTCGGAGACCTCGTCCGCCGGTGGGGACGGGCTCTTACCATGGACATTTCGTACGTCAAGACGACCGTTTCCACGACCGGCCCAATTGAAGTGGACCGACGGGGTAGGCCGCCGCGCCTGACCGCTTCTGCTGGCGGCGTTCGAAGGGTCGTGGCTACCCTTCTCGTTCCTTCGAGAAGAATCGTCCGAGCGAGAGAAGACTCCGTGAGGTTCCTGTCGTGAGCATACCCGAGTGGCTCGATGTGCGCCGACTGCTCGAGCGCGTGCGCGAGCGCGTCTCCGGCGCCCTGCCGGCGGATGGCGTGACTCGTCGGGCGCGCCGACTGCGGGTGGGCTTGATCGCGTTCGGGGTGCTCCTTCTCGGAACGCTCGGCGCAGCGGTGTGCGCGGGACCGTGGGTCGAGCGGCGCGCCATCGCCGAGGCGGCGAAGCGTGGCGTCGAGCTTTCGATCGAGGACGTCGAGGTGGGGGTGTCGTCCGTCACTCTGCGCGGCGTCTCGGCGCGACCGCGTGGCGTAGAAGACGTGCGCTTGCGGTTCGCCTCGGTGCGCGTGGGCGTGAGCACCACGTTGTCGCTCGACTCGGTCACCGCGAACGACGGGCAGATCGAAATCGACGGGTCGTTCGAGAGCGTGACCGACCAGCTGGAGCGCTGGCGCGCGGCGCACCGAAAAGAGAGCACCGGGCCGGCGTCGCGGCCCTCCCAGGTGCACTACCGCGCGTCTCGCGTCGGGCTCACGTGGCGCGGGGCGTTCGGGGAAAAAAGCCTGCAAACGTTCGCTGGTCTGCAGCTCGAGCGTACGCCTGAGCGGCAGCGACTGGGCGTGGACCACCTGCGCTTCGAGCATCCCGCTGGCGCGCTCGAGGTGGCGGGTGTCCTCGTGAGCTGGAGCCACACCGAGCAGGGTTACGTGCTCGGGGACGCCGAGGTGGCCGTTGCGCGCGTCTACGCGCGCGCACAGGGCGCAGACGAGGCCGACGCCAAGGCAGACGAGGCGCACGACGCGAGCGGCGGGGCGGCCGCGCCCACCACCGAGCTACCGAGCGAGGAAGACGCACGAGGAGCGGGCAAGCAGCAGAAGTCGGCGGCGCTGCGCGAGCAGGCTCGAGAGAAGGCGCGGGAGCTGGCGGCTTCCGAGGGCGGGTTACTGGGCCGCTTGCCGCACGTCGACTTGGAGCGGGGGCCGAGACTGCGTCGCCTCATGAGTCGCGCCGTGGACGCGGTGAGTCATCGCTTGCCGGAGAAAACCCGCGTGAAGGCGCTGTGGCTCGAGCTCCACGACGACGACGGACAAAAGCTGCACCTGGGGCCCAGCACGCTCGACGTGGCGCGCACGAAGGAGGCGTTGACGCTGGCGCTGGTGCCTCACGGGGAGGCCAAGGGAACGCCCATTTCGCTCCGCGCGGAGGTGCCGCGGGGGGAAGGCGCCGCGCACGTCCGGCTCGAAGGCGGGCCGGTGAGCCTTTCGACGTTGGGCGTGCGTGAGGGCGACTTCGGGCTGGTGGGCGTGGACGCCACCGAAGTGGGTGGCCTTCTGGACGTGCGCCTTTCGCAAACTGGGGAGTCCATCGCGCTCGAGGGCGATCTGCGGGTGGCGCGCGCGACCCTGCAAGCTGCGCGCTTGGCTCCGCGCCCGGTGTCGGTCGAGAGCTTGCGACTGAGCGCCAAGGGGAACGCTCTGCTCAGTGGCGCGAGCTACACGCTCGACAAGAGCGAGCTGGCAGTGGGTGAAGCTGCGTTTCAGCTCGCGGGAACGCTCGAGCGCGGCGCGGAGCACGTGGCCGCCAAGGTGCGCGGCGGAACGCCGCTCGTGGCGTGTCAGGCGCTATTGGACTCGGCGCCGCGCGGCCTGCTCGATCGCGTCGAGCAGATGAAAATGGACGGCACGCTGGCTCTGGACGTGGGCTTCGAGCTCGACACGCGGCGTTTGGGCGCGATGCAGGTGCGCTTCGATCTGAAGAACGATTGTCGCATCACCGACGTGCCCGCCAGCCTATCCACGCGCCGCTTCGCGGGGCCGTTCCAGCACGAGGTGCTCGGCCCCGGCGGCATGCCGATGGTCGTCGAAACCGGCCCTGGCACGGCTTCTTGGACGCGGAGCGAAAGCATGCCGCCGTACTTGGAGACGGCTGCGCTCGTGTGCGAGGACGGTCGCTTCTTCGGGCACCGCGGCTTCGACGCGCGCGCCATCGAGAGCTCCATTCGCGACAACGTGAGCGCGGGTCGCTTCTTGCGCGGAGCGAGCACCATCACGATGCAGCTCGCCAAGAACCTCTACCTTTCGCGCGACAAGCAGCTGTCCCGCAAGTTCCAGGAGGCGGCGCTCACCTTGCTCTTGGAGCAAGAGCTGACGAAACCCGAGCTCTTGGAGCTCTACTTCAACATCGTGGAGTTCGGCCCGGGCGTGTACGGCATTCGCCAAGCGGCGCAGCATTACTTTGGCACCACGCCGGAGCACCTGACGGTGGGGCAGTCGTTCTTTTTGGTGTCCATTTTGCCAGCGCCCAAGCGCCTCTACTTCGACGGCGCCGGGCGGCTCTTGCCCGGACGGCGCGAGTACCTGCACCGCTTGATGAACATCGCGTACGATCGCGGTCGATTGAGCGAAGCGGAGTTGGCAGCCGGCCTCGCTGAAGAGGTGCGCCTAGGACCGTCGGACAGCGCCACGTTGGCCGCGCCACCGCCTGCGAGCTCTCCGAATGGCCCGAGCGGTGGCCTGCCCAGCGCCACACCAGGACGCGCCACTCCTCAAGAAATGCCGCCCGCCATTTTTCCGCGGGACAGCGCGGAGGCCCCGTGAACGGCGGGAGCGAAGCGACGGCCGAAGACGTCCTGTGGATGCAGTGTGCGCTGGAAGAGGCGGACGCTGCGGCCGCGGACGGCGACGTGCCGGTGGGGTGCGTCATCGTCGGCCCGGGCGGCGTGGAGCTGGCGCGCGGTCGCAACCGTCGTGAGGTCGATCAGGATCCAACGGCCCACGCCGAGCTCGACGCGCTGCGCCGCGCTGCCGTCGCCGTTCGTCATTGGCGCATTGCTGGCGCCACCGCTTACGTCACGCTCGAGCCGTGCCCGATGTGCGCGGGCGCACTGGTGAACGGTCGCGTTGCCCGCGTGGTGTACGGCGCGTCGGATCCCAAGGCGGGCGCCGTCGACTCGCTCTACTCCATCGGCCAGGATCCGCGCTTGAATCACCGCTTCCAAGTGGTGAGCGGTGTGCTCGCGGCGGAGGCTGTGGAACGCCTCCAGACCTTCTTTCGAAGGCTGCGCGCGGCCGGAGAAAAGTAAGCGCTCCGAGAGGCTTCAGTGCGCGCGGCGCAAGTGCGTGCGCGCGACGGCCAGATAGCGTGCGCGCGCTTCGGCGTGGTCGACGATGGGTCGCGGGTAGTCGACGCCGAGGCGCACTCCGGCGCGTGCGAGCACGGCTTCGGGCGCCGTCCACGGCGCGTGAACGTAGCGAGAAGGCAGCTCGGCGAGCTCCGGCAGCCAGCGCCGCACGTAGGTGCCCTCGGGGTCGAACTTGCGCCCTTGGAGCACCGGGTTGAACACACGAAAGTACGGCTGCGCGTCTGCGCCCGACCCCGCGCACCACTGCCAGCCGGCGTTGTTTTGCGCCCAGTCGCCGTCGGTGAGGTAGCGCAAATAGTGGGCCTCGCCTTCGCGGTAGTGAACGAGGAGGTGCTTCGTCAGAAAGCTCGCGGAAATCATGCGCGCGCGGTTGTGAACGAAGCCGGTGGCCAAAAGCTCGCGCGCCGACGCGTCCACGACGGGGTACCCCGTATTTCCCTCGGCCCAGGCGCGCCACGCTTCTCTGTCGTGGTGCCAAGGAAAGCCGCGAAACTCGGCGCGGAACGGCGCGTGCAGCAGCGTGGGCCGATCCCAGAGCGCACCGTGCGCGAACTCGCGCCACACGAGCTCGTTTTCGAACGAGCGCGCGGCCGAGGTGCCGCCGAACGCAGCTCGAATGGCGTTCCACACGGTGCGCACGGACAGCGTGCCAAACTTGAGATCTTGGGAGAGGCGGCTCGTGCCTTCCATGTCCAAGCGGTCGCGCCGCGCGTCGTATTCGCGCCCTGCGCCGCGCACGAAACGCTCGAGGCGTTTGCGCGCAGCCCGCTCACCCCCGGGGAGCAGGGCGCTGTTTCTATGAATGCCCAGTTCCTCCAACGTTGGCAAACCTGCGCTCGTCAGCCGGACGTCAGGCGGCGGCGGCGGCAGAGCGCGTGGCGCCGGCAGAGGTGCGCTCACCAGCAGCTCTGCCCGAAAGGCTCGCGCGAACGCAGAAAAGACGCCATACGGCTTGCCAGCGCCGGAGCGCAACGTGCCTGGAGGAAGGAGCAGCTCGCCCTCGAAGAGCTCGAGCGGTACGTCCAGCTGCCGCGCTACACGTTCGTCGCGAACACGTCCGAAAGGCTCAGCCCATCTGTGCGCCACCACGCGGTCGACGCGCCACCTGCGCGCCACATCGGGGACGACGTCGGTCGAACGCCCCGCGATGAGGAGAAGCCGCGAGCCGAGGTTTTGCGCGCGCTCGGCGAGCTCGGCGATGGACTCCAGCAGGAACTGCATGCGATGCGGCAGCTGCGCTGCGCGCTCGGGCGAAAAAAAGAACGGATCGAGCACGAACAGCAGAATCACGTCGCCGTGCTCGAGCGCAGAGCGAAGCGGCGCGTGATCGGCGAGGCGCAGATCCTTGCCGCGAAACCACACGAGCGTGCGCACGCTGAGAGCGTACGCGAACCTGCGGAGGGGGCGAGCGATACGAACTGCGAGCGGGCGCCTTGGCGGGCGCGCCAGTTTTGGGGGGACGGCGGCGCGTCACGCCGTGCGGTGCTCCCGCACTGGGACGTGGTTCGGCGTTGCACGCCGCGAACGGCCCAGCTCCGCGCGCGCACGGCGCGCCCGCTC
>JAEYVE010000236.1 GCA_023432025.1 Pseudomonadota bacterium | reverse complement strand
GGGACAGGGGGGAAGCCGTCAGGGACACGCAGGCCGGCTGTGCGGTCGGAGTGACGGGCTCGATCGGGCGAAATGCTGCCGTCCGCGTGGGGAGGGAAGGCGCTGCGCGCTGCGCGCTCGGCGCTGCGCATTGCCCGCGCACGTTGGGGGCTGGTGCGCGGCCGCCCGTGGGGTGACCGGCGCTGGCCCGCGGGAGCGACCGCCCTCTTGTCGACCGCGCCGAGGCTCGAGGGAACCGTCGGGATCGCGGAAGGGCACCGTCGAGATCGAGTGAAACCGTCGAGCTCGTCGAAGTGGATCGACGCGGCCCGCGGAAGGGAACGTGCTTTGCCGAGGAGGCGCCGAGGCCCGCTCAGTCGAGCTCGCCGAGGGCGCCTTCGAGCTCACCGAGTGTTTTCATGTCGCCTTGGCTCCGCGCCAGCGCGATGCCGGCCTCGAGCCAGGCGCGCGCGTCCGCGGGGCGGCCCGCCTCGACCAGGGTTTGACCGGCCATGAGGTACTGCGGCAAGTACTTCGCGTCCGCGGCGCGGAGCTCCTCGAACGTCCGCACGGCGTCGTCGAAGCGCTTGTCTTTTCGGTACTCCATGCCCAGCGCGTAGCGCGCGAACGAGTCGGCTTGGCCCGCGGCCACGAGCTTTTCGAGGAGGGCGAGGCGCTTGTTCGGTGCGGTCGTCATCGGGCGGCGAGCTTACTCGGGGCCCCGTCGAATACGAGTCGAACGACTCATTCGAACTCGAGGAACTGCGCCAAGATGCGCTTGGAACCGTAGCCGGGGAAGCGCGCCACCACGCTCGGCGGCGAGCCGCCTTCGACGCGCTCGACGACGCCTTTGCCGAACTTTTTGTGGCGGACGCGCGTGCCGGGGCGCACCACGACCTCCTCTTGGTGCGAGGTGCGGACGTCCTCTGGCTCGTCGTGGCTCGCGACGTCGTCGAAGGCGTCGTGGTCGACGACGCGCTCGCCGGGAGCGATGCGCAGCTCGGAGCGCGCCACGCGTCCGCCGGGCGAGACGTTGGCCTCTTCGGAAGGTGCGCTGCGGCCGAAGCCGCGCCCGCCGCTGGTGGTGGCGCCCCAGCCGCTGCTGCACCCGCTGCTGCTGCTCGCTCCGGGGCGTGAGCCTCCCCAGGCGCTTGCCGCGCGACCCGCGCCGTAGGCGGCGCCGCGCGCCGCGCCGTAACCGCCTGCGCCGCCGTAGGTTCCGCCGAGGTAGCTCGGACGAGCTTCGCCCTGCAGCTCGACGGCCTCCGCCGGCAGATCGTCCAGAAAGCGGCTCTTTTGGAGGTATTTGGTGCGCCCGAACAAAAAGCGCGTGCTGGCGTAGCTGATGGAAAGCTGGCGCCGGGCGCGCGTGATGGCGACGTAAGCGAGGCGACGCTCCTCGTCGAGCTCCTCGGGATCTTCGCCGTCGAGCCCGCGGTAGGGGAACGTTTCTTCCTCCATGCCCGTGAGCCACACGCTGTCGAACTCGAGGCCCTTGGCGCTGTGGACCGTCATGAGCGACACGGTCGGCGTGTCCTCCAACGAGTCCACCGCGGCCACCAGCGAAACGCGCTCCAGGTAGCCCGCGAGGGTGGGCTCTTCGCCGGCCTCGGGAGCTTCCTCTTCGTACTCGCGGATCGAGCCGATGAGCTCGGCGAGGTTTTCGAGGCGCGCGTCGCTCTCGGGGGAGTCTTCGTCGCGCAAGGACTTTTCGTAGCCGCTCGAGAGGAGGATGCGCTCGGCGAGCTCGCTCGGCTTGAGCTCGGTGCTCCGCGCGCGCATGTCGTCGATGAAGGCCTGGAAGGCCTCGAGCTTCTTGGCTGCAGCGGCGCCCAGATCACCTCGGGACAAGAGAACGCCGAGCGCGCGGTACGCGGAGAGCGTGTTTTCGCTGGCCACCTCGAGGACTTGCGCCACCGTCTTGGCGCCGATGCCGCGCGCTGGCGTGTTGATGATGCGCAAGAGATCCGTGTCGCTGTCGGGGTTTTCCACGAAGCGCAGGTACGAAAGGAGGTTCTTCACCTCGGCGCGCTCGAAGAACTTCATGCCCCCGATGATTTGGTAGGGGATGGACTCGGCGCGCAGGGCCTCTTCCAAAACGCGCGACTGCGCGTGAACTCGATAGAAAACCGCCAGCTCCTGCGCGCTCACGCCGCTCGCGCGCGTGCGCGCGATGCCGGAGGCCACGAACGCGGCCTCCGCCCGCTCGTCCGGGGTCGCGCGCACGACGACCTTGGCGCCCGCCTCTGCGGCCGTCCACAGCACCTTGGGCTCGCGTTCGAGCGCGGGCTCGATGACTCCGAGCGCGGCGCGCACGATGTTGCCGCTGGAGCGGTAGTTTTGCTCGAGCTTGACGATGAGCGCGTCCGGGAAGTCCTTGCGAAAGCCGCGAATGATGCGCACGTCCGCGCCGCGCCAGCGATAGATGGACTGGTCGTCGTCGCCGACCACGCACAGGTTCCTCGTGCTCGCGCTCAGGGCGCGCACGATGCGGTACTGCACGAGGTTCGTGTCCTGAAACTCGTCCACCAGCACGTGATCGAACTTGCGACGCAGCTCGCGCCCCGCGGCGCCGTCGGGGTCTTCCACGAGGCGCAGCACTTTGAGCAGCAGGTCCTCGAAGTCCACGGCGTTCGCGCGAGAAAGCGCGTTTTGGTACTCGCGCCCGAGCGTCGCCAAGTCCACGTCGAAGCCGTCGCCCAGATCGTTCTCGCGCGGGTCGCCGCCCTCGCGTTTGCAGGCGGAAATCAAGGACAGCACGTACTTGGGCGGGTAGCGCTTGTCGTCCAAGCCCAGGTCTTTGAGCGCGCGCGTGACGACCGCCTTTTGGTCGGCGTCGTCGTAAATGACGAAGCTCCGCGAGAGGCCGGCCTCTTCGTGGTAGCGCCGGAGCAGCTTGGCGCAGATGCCGTGGAAGGTGCCCACCCACAGATCGCGCGCGATTTCGGGGCCCGCCAGCGCCTCGAGGCGATGACGCATTTCGGCGGCGGCCTTGTTCGTGAAGGTGACCGCCAAAATGCGGTACGGCGGGACGTGGTGCGCCGCGACGAGGTTGGCGACGCGATACGTGATGGTGCGCGTCTTGCCGCTGCCGGCGCCCGCGAAAATCAAAAGCGGTCCACCTGCGTGTAGCACGGCGTCGCGCTGCGGCTCGTTCAGCTGAGTCATGAGGATGCGGCGGGGGGCGAAGGTGGCCACCTCGCGGGCGCGAGGTCACGGGGGCTTAGCGCCGGAGCGTGCTTCTCTCAACTCGAGGGCCATGAAGAGGGCGATCTCGGGGGCGGGGAGCCCGTCAGAGCGCGGTGCTCCCGCACTACGACGCCGCGCGGCGCGTTCTCGCATCCCGGTCACGGCGCGGTGACGTAAGGGAGAGTGGGGGGGGGGGGGGGGGGGCGCCCCCCCCCCC
>JAEYVE010000200.1 GCA_023432025.1 Pseudomonadota bacterium | reverse complement strand
CAGCTCTGCCAATCGAGGTACTGCTCGACGTCATCCGCCAGCTCGTCCAGGTGCTTGGCGTCCAAGTACAAAAGACGTCGGTCCAGAAAGTAGCTGGGGTCCCGACGGTCGACGGCCCACAGGGTTTCGGGCCATTTGCGGACTTCCTCCAAAGCACGCTGCGAGACCGCTCGATTGACCGCGGGGTCCGAGGACTGAACCACCAAGTAAAGCGGCGAGACCGAAGCAAACCGTTCCCGCGCCTCCTGGTTGGCGACGGCCGTTTTCGTTCCAGTGGGGAGGAGCGCCTCGAGTCGCGGATCCACCGTGATGCGTCCGCCCAAGAGGCTGCACACCACCGTGAGTACGCCGAAGCAAAAGAGCATGAGGCCCGGTCGTCGGGCCGCAGTCGCTACGTAGGCCGTGAGGAGCCGAGTCTTCAGCTGGGTGAAGACGGAATCGGTCTTGAGTCGCTCGGTCATCGCTCGGGCCCGGTGCTACGCGCGAGCTGCCTCGAATGCAACGAAACCGACGGCATTTTCCGTGGAATGCTCCGGCAATGGCAACGAAACCGTCCGCATTCGAGCTGGCGAGTGGGCTTTCGTTGGCTCCGAGCCCGCGAAACGACGTACTGGGCCGCAGCGAACGGGCGCTCGGTTCGCTGAAGCCCAGTCCGTTCGAAGTGTCGCTTCACAGTCTTCTGTTGCTTCTGGAGGGCGGAAAGCCAAACGCGCCCCGCGGTGCTCGACGGCGTCGTGCGCTCCTCGATGCGACAAAGGCGCGAGTCGCAGAAGGTGAGGTGGGTGAGCTTTTTCGGACGAACGTCCAAGTCCGAGCAGGAGGCGCTTTCTTCTCCAGCGGTCCACGTGAGAGAGCTCTCTTCGCAGCTTTGCTGGGCGCTCTCGAGCGAGTCATCGAACGAAAACACGCCGACGGCCCTCGACCAAGACAAAAAGCGAAAGCCCCGAGCTGACTCGAGGCTTTCTTGGCTCTTCCGGAGCAGGCTTTCCGGAGGGAGCTGGTCGACGCGAACTGTGCGTCCCCAGCGGGATTCGAACCCGCGTCGTTGCCTTGAAAGGGCAATGTCCTGGGCCTGGCTAGACGATGGGGACCGGTGAGGCGGCCGCACCTATAGCGGCACCGAGCGAGCCTCGCAACGTGCCATGCAGGAAAAATTGGTACGGGGTCGCGGGGGTGCGCCGGGGCGGCCGCGCACAGTCCGGATCCCGGCGACGACGAGATTCGCTCGCACTGCTTTGACCGATGAAATGTAGCGGAATTACCCAACGGGGGCGGGCGCGGAAAATGGCCGTTGGTGGGGATGTGCCCCTGTTGCTGGCAGGCCTATCGCGCTAAGGGGGCATCATCATGAAGCGCCGCTGGTTGTACGAAAGCCCGACGCACTGGGAACAGGAGCGCATTCACGCCGTGGTGCTCTACTGTTCTGACGGTCGTTTTGGCGAACAGTTCGACGACTTCTCCTACAACTACCTCCGCCTTTTCCGGTACGACCGCCTGGCGATCCCCGGGGGGCCGGCAGAGCTGGCGCGCGGAACGAACCCCGCGCTGGAAGACCACATGCGCTTTCTTCGCGACGTGCACGAGCTTGAGCGCGTCGTTTTGATTCAGCACCAGGCGTGCGCCTACTACGGGACGTACTTGGGAGTGCCTCCGGAGCGCATCGAGACCGTACAGCGGGAAGACCTCGTCCGAGCTGTGGACGCTGTGCGGCGCATCGACTCTCGCCTGATCGTGGAGGCCTATCTCGCCCAGCGCGACGAGTCCCACGTCGGCTTCGAGCACGTGGACTTGCTCGCCGAGCGGGCCTCGCTCACCCAGATCGAAGTCTGAAGCAGCGCGAAGGGGGGCCGTCCTTCGTCGGAGCGGCCTCCTCTTCGAGAGGGCTCGTCCTGGGGCGTCGGCCGCTCAGCCTTCGAGCTGGCAACGGACGTTTGCCACGAACGTGCTGGCGGGCGAGCCGCGGTACGTGAGCACCGTGGCCGTGGACTCTGCGTCGATGCGCGCTTCAATCGCGTCCGGGTTCACGTCCGTCGTGATGACGCACAGGGCGAGCCGCGGGCAGCCGTTGGCAATGTGAACGAGGTGCTCGTAGCCGATCCCCCGGTAGCGTGCTTCCGCGACGAAGCGCACGCACGGTGGGTTTTCGGCGAGCTTCTGCGCGCGGAGCTCGGTGCTTGCCTCGGGAGTCGCCCTCGTCGTCCCACTCTTGCTCGGGTTGGTGGCGGCGGCGTGCGTCGGGAGCGCCCCGGCGCTCGTTTCCAGCAGAAGCAGCAAAACAGCCAGCCCCCCGGCTGTGCATTTTCCGGCCATTCCAGTCGATGACACGCCTTCTGGCAGCGAGCCAATGCGGGCGGGAGCCATGCGCCAACCGCCCGAAAAATGCCGGGGGCGGGCTCGAAGGAACCGTCGTCAACGAGGTGGCCGAGGGAGGCGCACGACCCGTCCCCCTCGGGGCGGCGGATCGACGGGCGGGAGCGCCAGAACATGGCGCTCGATGACGGGCAGCGCGTGCAGCGTTGCGCCTTCCACGAGAAGCTCCGAGAGCGCGGCGTCGAAGGTGAGCAAGAGGACGTAAATGGATGCGAACCCACGCGCAAAGTACCCGTTGCCCTCGCCGTGATGAACGAGCCGAAGGGTGGGGGGGGACACCTCCGAACCCTCGGAGTCCGCACGCAGCGTGGCGAGTGCACGCGCCTCGAGCAACCGCGCCGTACGTGAGCGGAGCGGGAGTGCGCGGAGACGCTCCAAGAGCCGCTCGCTGCGTCGCACGAGCTCGGGACCGGAGCCGGAGCGCGTTCGCTCCGCCTCGGAGGGAGCGTTCGCGAGCAGAGTGAGCGAGACGCCCTTCGCGCCGAGCTCCGCTTCCATGTGGGCGAGCTCCAAGAGCGCTTCCACGTCCGCGAAATCGGTGCGCGCCTCCGAGCAGCCCCAAATGACGGGCGACGTGACGTCCACGACCAGCGCGCTCGCCGCACCGGTGCGGCTCGCCAGCGCATCCAGCTCGTCGTCCAGCCGCCGCCGCGCGATGGCGTGCTCGGCGGCCGGTCGTGCAGTTGGCGGGCGCACGTCGAGATCCCCGAACCACTCACCGAGATGCGTGAGGCGTTTTCGCACGGCGTCGATATCGGCAGGGGGCTCGGCGAAAACGGCGACCAGGCGAAACCCGTTGGGGAGCGCCGTCCACGGCACGCGTGGATCGCTCGAGGGGCTTCCGCCGATTTCGAGCCGGGCGTCGTCGCTACCCAGCTCACGACACACCAGCTCGAGCATACGCCTCAGTGACTCACGGCTCACGGTTCACAAGTAAGCTCCCCCGAACCGCGGATGCAATGCGCGCTCACTGGGACTTGGAGGCCCGTGCGCTGGTCGCGGGCGGTGTGACCGCGCGGGGGCTCTTTTTGGCGTCCGCTCGAGGAAAGACTCCGGCCGTGGCGGGGGCCTTGGGCGGCCTTGGCGAGGGGGGAACGAGGCGCGGCGGGAAAGTGAGCGCTTGCTCGATGGGTCGCGGGCCACCCGTCCTCGGGATTTTGTAGACGCGCCCCGCCACGATGAGGCTCTTCTTCAGTCCGTTGGCGCGCTTCAGGTCGTCGACGGTGCAGCCTTGGCGCTTGGCGATTTTGCCGAGGGTGTCGCCCTTTTTTGCGCGGAAGGTGGAGTACACCGTGACGGGTGGGACGAGCTTTTTTTCGACGAGCAAGGGGTAGAGGCTCTGCGCGCGCCTTTGCGCGTCGGGATTGAAGAAGCGCACGTGGAGGTGCGTGCGATGGCCACGCACGTGGCGCACGATGCCTCGACCGCCGTTGCGATGAGAAAACGCGCGCTCCAGCCAGACAGGGTCTTCTCCCTGAGCCAGCGCGTAGTCACGCAGCATTTCGATGACGGCTTGATCGATCAAGATCATCTCCACGTCGGTTTCCGCGATCAGCGCACGCACGAGCGCCCAGGTGCGCGGCAAGTCGAGGTTCTGTGCGGTGGCGCGCGCGTACCAACGGGGCTTGTCCACGTAGTAAAACGCGAGGTCCACGTCGCGCCCCGACTGATGGCTCAGGTGGGGGCTCAGATGTCCGCCGCTCTTGCTGCTCAAGTGGCCGACGAGGAGCGGGGGCGTGTCTGCGAACTGCTCGTGCACGCGGCGCACCGCCAACTCCAGAAAGTCGACGGTTTCTTGCGTCCCCCACGCGAAGTCCGGCGACACGCGGTGGAAGAGCTTGCTTTCGGGTAGGGCGACGGCGTTGAACAAACGCCCGCTGTTGGGCAGACCGACCGAAAGCGGCCCGAGGCTCGGGGCGTCCTCCTCCAGGATGCGAAGAAGGTCCGCGCGGGAAAGTCCGTCCAAGGAACGCGCCGGCTCCGAGCGTGCGGCGAGCGAAGTGGCTCGCGCCGTTCCCAGACCGAGCTCGGTCTCGGTGTAGCCGCCATCTTCCTCGCCGTACTCCGCGTGCTCGTGGTCTTCGCCCTCTTCGAGATCCTCGGCGTCTGCGGCGGCCTCGTCACTCCGGTGCTTTCCCTGGCGAGCTTTGGCGCCAGGAGACCCCGCGTTTTGCTCGTATTTCGCAAGCGCGCGCGCCTTTGGCTCGTCCGCCTGCTGCGCTCGAGCGCTGGGTGAGCTCGGGCCGCCGTCGATGCCACCCGGGGCGCCGCAGCCGACGAGGCAGACCAAACTCCAAGCAAGAACCGAAGAGCGCACGACAGGTCGAAGACGGCGCTTGTGAAGTGGCCCAGAGGAGGCCGGACGCCGAGCGACGCCCAGTCTTGCAGAGGAGCTGAGAGCTGGCCAGCGTGACCTCGCACTGCAATTCTGCTGAGCTTGAACAGATCAGCGAGAGCGGTACCAAGCTGCCGTACGCGCGAGTCCCTCCAACAAGCTGACAGGCGATCCAACCAACCGCTCGAAGAGCGCCGGCGCGAGCACGGAGCGCTCCAAATCTCCCACGCGTACGGGACCCTGCTTGAGCTCCACGTTCGAGCCCGATTGCTCGAGAATCAGCTTTGCGAGGGCTTCCGTGCTGGTAGCAACACCGGTGCAGCAATTGACGACGGGCGCATCCAGGCGCCCTTCGATGGCCAGCAAGTTGGCGCGAGCGACGTCACTGACGAAGACGTAGTCACGAATGCATCCGCCGTCGCCCGGCTCGCGTCGTGCGTTCACCTGGAGCGGCTCCCCCGCGAGCGCGCGGTTGAAGAAGATGGCGACGACGCCAGCTTCTCCATGGGGATCTTGGCGCGGCCCGTACACGTTGGCGTAACGCAGCACGGTGGCGGCGAGACCACGTTGGCTCGCATACATCGCCAGGAGCTGTTCGTAGGCCAGCTTGTGAATGGCGTAGGGGCTGATGGGGGACTTGGCGTGCTGCTCGTCCGCGAGCGTCCCTTCTTTGACTTCGCCGTAAATGGCGCCGCCGGTGCTGGCGAAGACGAGGCGTTCCACGCCGTACTCGACGCAGGCTTCCGCCAAATGAATACCGCCCAGCACGTTCACGGACGCGTCGAGCGCGGGGTCCCGCATGCTGACGCTGACGCTGGCCTGCGCGGCTTGGTGGCTGACGACGTTCGGCTTGAAGTCCGCGAGCACGTTGCGCGTCGCGTCCTTGTCGCGAATGTCGACCACGAAGAGCTTGGCGGATGCCGGGACTTGCTCCTTCTTGCCGGAGCTCAAGTCGTCCAGCACGGCCACTTCGTGTCCGGCAGCGAGAGCAGCATCGACCAGGTGACTTCCGATGAACCCGGCTCCGCCGGTAACGAGGATGCGCATGAGCGTAACGTGTGGTGTGTGGGTCGAGACCTACTGCCTCGAGCGTTCCGGAAGTGTTAGACCGACGAGCCCGGCAGCGCTAGAGCGAGCTGCCGCCCCAGCCCAGCACGTCCCATGACCCCGGAAAACACGCACGACCCGCTGGCCCTTCTCGACGCCTGGATTGCCGACGCCGCCTCTCGCGGGCTTGCCCTGCCCGAGGCGATGACGCTCGCCACCGTCGGTGAAGATGGGCGGCCCGCCGCGCGCGTGGTGCTCTACAAAGGGCGCTCCGGCGACGGGGTCCGGTTTTTTTCGAACTACGAGAGTCGCAAAGGGCGCGAAATCGCCCGTTTGCCCTATGTCGCCTTGGTGTTTCACTGGGCAACGCTCGAACGCCAGGTGCGCATCGAAGGCTCCGCAGAGCTGGTCTCCCCGGAGGAGTCGGACGCTTACTTTGCTACGCGGCCGCGCGACAGTCAGCTGGGAGCCTGGGCGTCGCCGCAGAGTCGGACCATCGAGTCCCGCGCCGAGATCGAAGCGGCCCTGGAAGCTGCGCGCGCGCGTTTCGACGAAGGAAAGGTGACGAGGCCTCCTCATTGGGGCGGCTATCGCGTGGTGCCGAACCGCGTCGAATTCTGGGTGGGGCGAGGGGCCAGGATCCACGATCGCTACTTGTTCGTCCGCGCAGGCTCGTCCTGGGAGCGCTCACGGCTGGCTCCCTGAGCTACTTCTGGTCGACAGAAAAGCTGGACGCGAACGTGGTCGCACTCGGCTGCTCGCTCCGCGGCTGACGCGACTTCAGCTGCCTGAGAAGAGCGTGTCGTGTGCGCTCGAGAGGCCGGACTCGGTGGGTCAACGCCCCGGCGCGCCGATTGCAGGCGTTTCGAAGAGGACACCGCGCACCTTCGGGTTTTGGCTCGAAACGCTTCGCCACGCGCCGCGCGGCGAGACGCCCAGTCCCGACGGGGGAGCGACCGGTGAGCGGGAGTGAGAACCATGAGAGACGGAGCGTCCGCTGCGTTCGGTTGGAGCGTCGTCGTGGCAGTCGGGCTCACGTTCGGCTGCGGTGCGTCCAGAGACGGCAATGGAGAGGACCTCTTGCCCGCGTCACGAGTGACGGCGGGCCTGGTCGCCCTCTACGACTTCGAGGAGGTGGGCCCCCACGTGCTCGACGTATCGGGCGTCTCGCCCGTACACAATTTGTCGCTCGAGAACCCGACGAGCGTGAGCTGGAGCCAGGGGAGCGTCAGGCTGACTCAGCCGACCCGCCTCATCACCATTGGTCCCGCCACGAAGCTGGTGAACGCCGTGCGCAAGTCACACCAGCTCACGCTGGAGGCGTGGATTACACCCGACTCGGTCGATCAAACTGCGCCGGCTCGCGTCGCTAGCCTCGCGGAGTCTGGGTCCCACCGGAACGTTACGCTCTCGCAAGGCACGAACGGAGGCGTGCGCACGGCGTTCGAAGCGCAGCTTCGGATGACGAGCACCACGAACGACGGAAAAGCCAGCGCGACGTCGGCGGGAGCGGCGACGACGAGCCTCACTCACGTCGTGTTCACGCGCGCCACCAGCGGTCAGACCCGAATTTACGTCGACGGCGTGCAAAAAAAAGCCGACTACATCGGCGGCAACATGCAGGTGTGGACCCCGATGGCGTTCGCGCTCGGCAACGAGGTGGGCGCCGCGCAGCCGTGGCTGGGCAAGCTGCACCTGGTAGCGTTTTACGATCGTGCGCTCAGTCAGAGTGAGGTGATCCAGAACTTCGAAGCGGGTCCCGGTGACGCGCCCGCGCCGCCGAACCAGGCGCCCGAGGCGTCGTTCGAGCTGACGCCGACGTCGGGCATGACGCCGCTCACGGTGGTGTTCGACGCCTCTGCCTCGACCGACGTCGACGGGACGATAGAAACGTACGCTTGGGACTTCGGCGACGGGGCGACGTCGAGTGAGCTCATGCCGAGCCACACGTACGAGACGGCAGGGACGTACGAAGTGACGTTGACCGTGTCGGACGACGCCGGTGCGACGGCAGAAGCCACGCGCTCGGTCGAGGTCACGAAAGCCGAGCCCGTTCACGTTCAGATGCCGCTCACCGCGACGACCCCGAGCTCGAGCTCCGTGCGGCTTCGCTGGGACGGCGTGCCCTCGGCCGCTTCCATCGCCGTTTACGCGGGGCCCGAGCCAGCGAGCGTGGCGGGTGCGCCGCTTCCGCTCGAAGAGACCGTCGCGACGCTCGCCGGCACCGCGACCGAGACGACCGTGACGGGCCTTGCCGCGAAAACGGACGTGTTTTTCCGCGTCGTTGCGACCACTTCGGAGGGCACTCGGTGGGGCGTCGCCGCCGTTCGGACTCCGGGCGGCCCCCGGGCGCTGCTCGATACGGCGCTCCGCTCCGTGCACTTGCTCGCGCCAAACGTGCTCCAGCTGGAGCTGGAGACCAAGGGCATCGTCAACGGCGTGGGGGCGCGTGGGGCGGCTTGGCAAGGCGGAGAGTGGACTGTTGCGCGCCAGAGCGGAGCGCTCCTCGGCGTGAACGCGGTGCACCGTCAGAGCATTCCGGTGGCTCAGCCGAACTATCCGGTTGCCTACAATCAGGCCGGCAACGATCGCATCGTCGATCAGGACGATCGCATTTTCCTGGTGCTCGCAGAGCCCGTCGGCGCGCGTGAAATGCTTCGTGTGAGCCACGCGGGGGGTGGCATGAACACCGATTTGGCGGTCACCGTGCCGGTGAGCGATTCGTACTTGGAAACGCCGCTCATCAAGGTCAACCAGCTCGGGTACAACCCGCGCGCGGGGCTGCGCTACGCGTACTTGTCCGGCTACTTGGGGGACGGCGGCGTTCTGGACCTCGCGTCGCTGCCGAGCACGGCGAGTGTGCTCGCGGAGCCGCTCGACAAGCTGGGCGCCTATCGGACGGTGCAGAGTGCTCTGCCGCTCACCGTGCGCACGACCCAGGACGACGAAGCGGGCGGCGCCGTGATGGAAATCGATATGCGCACGGTCCCGCCCGCGGAGGGGGTCCGCTACCGCGTCAAGGTGCCTGGCGTTGGCGTGTCCTATCCGACCGCCGTCAGCGAGGAAGCGGCCCTGCGCGCGTTCTACGCGACCGCGCGCGGGCTCTTTCACAATCGCTTCTGCGGCAACCTCGCGCCCGAGTACACCGATTGGAGCCGTCCACCCGACCACTGCAGCGCGTACTTCGTCACGGGCGTGCGGTACTCCGTGGACAAGTTTCCGCAGACCACGCCACTTACGGACCCGCGTCCATTGGTGGGAGGTCACCACGACGCGGGCGACTTCGACATTCGGCCGTTCCACGTTCTCGTCGCGCAGTACTTGATGCGGGCGTACGAGCGGACGCCCGGGGGGTTCTTCGACGGACAGCTTCACTTGCCCGAGAGTGGCAACGGTATCCCGGATTTGTTGGACGAGGCGCTCTGGAGTATCGCAGCTTGGGAGGCCTTGCAGAACCCGGACGGCAGCGTGCGCGCGGGCGTGGAGTCATGGGGGAACGTGCGCGGCATTCACTTCGCAAACGACGATCTCCTGCCGTACTGGACCTGGGAGCCGGAGATTTGGCACACGGCGTACGTCGCTGGGCTTTTTGCCCAGGCGGCTTACCTGGTGCGACCATTCGACGTGGCACGCTCCGACGCGCTGATCGAGCGCGCCCTTCGGGCGTACGACTGGTCCGTCGCACAGAACGGGCCGGAAGAGTACCGCATGTACGCGCTCGCGGAGCTCGCGCGCGTCACCGGTGAAACCGCGTACAAGGTCGAATACGAGCGGCTCTGGAGCACGTTGAGCTCGACCGGGCCGTTTCAGAACTTTCGCGCGGCCCAGAGCATTTATCCGGGATCTTTCATCCAAAACACCCCGACGATGCCCGACTTTTTGATGGCGTACGCCAAGCTGCCGGACGCGGATCCGAGTCGCGTGAATCGCATTCGTTCCGAGCTGCTCAAGTTGGCGGACGCCGAGAGCTCGCTACTTTTCGGCACCGTGCACGGCATGCGCAACGCACGACCCGCCAACCAGCGGCCGGATTGGGGCGCTTCTGCCAGCACGGGGCGGCAAGTGGACGGCATCTATCAGGTGCTCGAGCTGCCCAGTGTGACGAACGAGTCGCGTCAACGTTACTTCGACGTGATGAGCCTTGCGGCAGACTACGCCCTCGGCGGCAACCCTGCGGGGCGGGTGTACTTGACGGGGCTCGGAACAATTGGTCCCGAGCAACTCTTGCACAACGATTCACTGTCCTTCGTGAAGGCTCGAGGGCTGCCACAAATACCGGGCCTGCCCGCCTTTGGACCGATCGAGGCCGCGACGGGGGCGACGTACTTCAACGCGGTGAAGGCCGCGTTCTATCCGCCCTTCGACAGCCATCCTCGCGGGTTGCGCTACGCGGATACCCGCGCCGCGGTGAACACCAACGAGTTCAGCGTTTGGGAGAGTCAGGCGCCCATGGTCGAGCTATTCGCCGCGCTCGCGCCCCCGCTGATGCCGGACGCCAGCTGGGCGCCCGGCCAACCTGGCGCGCGGCTGCGGCTCACGTCTCACACGGCCGACTGAAGGCGGCGTCCCTGGTTGCTCGGTAAGCGCACGGGGGCCGCTGACGAACTTGGGGGACGCTGGCGATTGGGGACGGCGTGTCCAGACGCGCTCAACGTGGCCAAACGCGGACGCCGTCTTTGATCGTTTCCACCACTTCGAGGCTGCGTAGGCTCGTCTGCGGAGCCGTCAGCGGGTTCTCGGCCAAAATGACGAAGTCCGCCCGCTTGCCGGGCTCCAAGGTGCCCTTGTCGGCTTCTTCGAAGAGCTGATAGGCGGCGTTCACGGTGACGCCCTCGAGCGCGCGGTAGGGAGAAATCCGCTGGTCGGCGCCGAGCAGCTCGTCCGAGTGTGTGAGTCGATTCGTCGAGCTCCACAAGGTGAGCAGGGGATCGGGCGGCGCGAGCAAGGGATCATCTCGCAGCGTGAAGCGGAGCTCCTGGTCGATCGCCCAACGCGCGGGGCTGACGTTTTCTGCGCGCTCGGGGCCGAGCACGGAGTTCCGCTCCCAATCGCCCCAGTAGTAGATTTGGCTCGTGAAGAACGAGGTGAGGAGCGACAGCTGCTTCACTTGCTCCAGCTGCTCCCGGCGCACGAAGTCCGCGCTCATCGTCCAGCGCCGGTCGCTCGTGTCGCCTTGCAACACCTTCTCCGCGACACGCAAGAACTGCTCGATGGCTCGATCGCCGTGACAGTGGGCGAGCAGCTGAGTGCCGTCCTGCCTGGCTCGTTCGAGCGCCGTCAAGAGGGAAGCGTCCGTCATGATGGAGCGGCCCGCGTAGCCAACTTTCTCGCCGTCTCCTGGAGTGACGTAAGGCTCCGAGAGCCACGCCTCCTTGTCTTGCACCGGGCCATCCAAGACGACGCGTAGTCCTCCGGGGCGGTGTCTGTTCTGGTAAGTAGCGCGGGGCTGCTCGCTGGGAACGTCGATACGCGCATAAGACACGACGTCCAAGTACAGCCTGGCAGCGCTCGCGGCGCTCGCCACGAGCGCCGTACCCGAAGGATCATCGACTTCGTTCGTCAGCGTGGTGACTCCGCGGGCGGCGTAGCGCTCCTGCAGTGCGTCGAGCGCCGCAAGCGCCTCTTCGGCGCTCGGCCAGGGGAGCTTGTCCCGCACGGCGTACAGCGCGGTGCCTTCGAGCACGCCGTTCGGATCGCGCGACTTTTCCTTTCGCCGAATCGCTCCGCCTCGCGGGTCCAAGCTATTGGGTCCGTAACCGACGAGGCCCAAGCACCTCGAGTTGCACACGCCCATGCGACCCGAAGCGTGCAGCACGAGCACGGGACGATCGCTGGATACGGCGTCCAGCTCCTCGCGCGTGGGGAAGCGCTGTTCGTTCAGCAGTTCGGCGCGGTAGCCCGTGCCCACGATCCAGGAGCCGAACGGACGAGGCTCGCTTCCGTTTCGAAGAACGTCGAGGAGATCGGCCACGCTCGCGATGGGGCCGAGCGGCGGCGCTCCGACGCGGACCATCGGAAGCATCAAAGCCGCTCGCGCCAAGCGCCCGCGACCGAAGAATCCGGGAAGAAGTGTCTTTCCATCCAGGTCCACGAGCCGCGTGTGCTTGCCGCGCTGAGAAGCGAGCACCGCGCGCGTCGCGCCCACGCCGGAGATTTTTCCGTGTCGCACCGCCAGGGCTTCGGCGCGGTCGTCTTCGCCCGTCATGGGCACGATGACGCCGCCCACGTATATGAGCTCCGCCGCCTGCTCGTCGCTGACGAATGGAGGCAAGAGCTCCGACAGTCCGCGTTCGGCGCCGAAGCGCGGCGCGCTCGCGACATCGGCGGATGGCAACAGGGGCGCTTGTACGTGTTCGTGGGACTCGGTCGGCGCTTTCGCTACGCGTACGGCGGGGGGTTCCTTGTCGCAGGCGAGCCCCAGGAAGAGGGCGAGAACGCTCGCGCTAAGGCTCGCAGCTTGCCGCATGACGCCAAGAAAAACGGCCAGGGCGGCCCGCGACGTAACGGCTCGACCGGGTGGGGTCGGGCCAGCGCCTTGCGCCTCAGCGGGTGATGTCGGGCGCCCGCGTCGCGGCTCGCGGTTGCGCTGCGGTCCTCGGTTTGCGAAAAGAAACGCTCCGGCACTAGGACCGAAAGAGGGTCCGTGCCGAACCCAGGGGAGAACGCGCAAGTGACGCAGAACGAGCCAACCCGACGTCCCAAGGGCTACGTCGGACGACGCCACGAAACGATTGGCTCCGACATTTTGGCCGTGACACGCGTCCTGAAAATGCCCGAGCAGGTTCTCGGGGAGAAGGAGGCGCAGCGGCTTTTGAAGGTGAATCCGGACGCCTGGTACCCCATCGAATGGCTCTTGGACCTGATGGAAGTGCTCGACAAGTCCGTCGGACACTTCGGGTTGATGCGCATGGGGCGAGCGCTGTTCGAAATGTCGCACCAGGAGCGTTTGGTTCAGGTGGCGCACTCGGCGCGGGACGTCATCTACAGCTTGGACGAGATGTATCACCACGCGAACCGCGGCATTGGTATCGGCGGTTGGAAAGTTCTGAAGTTCGATTCCGGTTACGCCGAGGTGGAAAAGACCACGCCGCACCACTGCGTCATGGAGCAAGGAATCGTGGCGGGCGCGCTCGCCGCGGTGGGGTGTCCTGCCAACGTGACTCAAGCGCAGTGCTTTCGTCAGGGGGCGGATACCTGTGTGTTCTTGGTGAGCTCGGCGCTGACGGACAAACGCTGGTCGGGCGAGCCGTCCAAAGAGTGACCTAGCCGGAACGGGCTGGCACGAACGCGTCGCTCGCGGACGTGACGTGTTCGTCCCATGTTTGTCGTTGCGGGTGACGAGCACGGTGCCGGGGGGTTATCCGCCCGGCGGCGTTCGTGGAAAGCCGCAAAATGAGGGGTTCGGCTATGACTGATCCATACATTCTGGTCTACGCCGCGTTCTTGGCGGCGCTGCTCGTGCTCGGCTTGGTGATGACGGCGCGCCTGACGTCCAAGGAGCACTGGCCGAAGGTGACGGACGACGAGGACGACAAGCGCGACATGCACGAGTACTTCGACGCGGAGCGCCGAAGATACCAGGCGGCGCGCCGCCAGGCGACGCGCAAGCAACTCGGCTGAGGCCCAGTCGAACTCTGGTAAGGAAACGCGGGGCGCGGCGGCTGCACGACCCGAGGGCCGTGTCAGCTCGCCGCGAGTCGTTACTTGATGGTGATCAAGCGGCATCCGCTGCAGTTGCTGGGGGCGGCGGGATCGGCGTCGTCGCAAACCTCGCCGTCTTGCAGGATGCCGTCGCCGCAGTAGCCGCCCAGCGTGCAATCCGGTTGGCAGCGGTTGTAGCCGCCCATGTTGCCGTCGGGATCATCGCACTCTTCGCCTGCGCCGATGATGCCGTCTCCGCACACCGGGTTGCAGTCGCTGCGCGCCGCGTTGAAGCCTGACAACGTGAGCTGAAAGCTGGAGCCTTCGCGCTTGCGTTCGGCGTGAAAGACTTTCACTTCGTAGACGTGGCCCGGCTCGAGGCCGAACGCCTCCACGTCGGTGTTCGTGGAGGAGAACTCCGTTTCCATCCCGTTGCCGTCCGGGGGCTCCCAAGTGCGGAGGGTGATGTTGCCGTTCGCGGCGAGGTTGAAGGTACCGGCAATGGGCACGTGAATGCCGCCGAGATCGAGCGCCAGCTTACGATTGACGAAGACGAAGACGTCGTCGTCGCCAATGAAGGTGAGGTTCGCCGTCATGCCCTCGCGGTACTCGAACCAGTAGGCAATTTCCGACGTGAAGTGGAAGTTGTGGAGCGGTGAGCCCGCCGGTGCTTCTCCCGTTCCTCCGGCCTCCCACGGCCAGCCGACTGCCTCGTACACCTGCGACGGGATCTTGGCGGGATGACGGGTGTCCGCGAGCGCGTCAGGGTGGTCGTCAATCGGGAAAAACAGCGGGTTGCCGTCGTAGAAGTTCTGCGAAATGGAGCCGGCGCAGAAGCAGTTGGTGCAGCAGTCCGCCGGAACGTCCGGCGTGAGCGTGGCGCCGACTTGCCAACACGTATCCACATCCGGATCGAACGCTGGTTGGTTGCACTGACCCGCCGCCGAGGCTTCTGCGCAGCTCGTGTACTGGTCCGCGTTGCCGCACCATCGACCCCGGCCGCGGACGACGCCCGGGTACTGCTCACCGTCTTCGCCGTAGCGATTGACGAAGCCTCCCTCTGCGTTTTCGAACAGCCGGATCTCGCTGTTGATGGTGGCGTAGTCGCCGCTTTCCGCGCCGAACCACTGCCCGAACGAGGTGGCCGACGCGATGCACGCGGCGGCGTTGCTGCTGCCGACCAAGAGGGGTTTGCCCTGCGCGCTCAGCTGAGGCTGAACGATGCCGAACGCCTCAGTGGCGCAGTTCTTCTGAAAGTCGCTGTGGTTTGCGTTGAAGTCGCGAAACACGATGGGCAGACGCACCGAGCACGTGCCGTTCACGTCTTCGCAGTTGGTCCCAGGCTCGCAAATGTAGCCCGGCTCGGGCTGGCAGTTCGCCGAGCAACCGTCGCCGTCCAGGGTGTTGCCGTCGTCGCAGCCTTCGTCGCCGATGGCGATGCCGTCGCCGCAGCTCGACGTACAGCCGCTGTCCGTGCACGCGGGCTCGCCCTGGCACTTCGGGCTGCAGCCGTCGAAGGGGTCCGTATTGCCGTCGTCGCAGGTTTCTGCGCCTTCGATCAAGCCGTCTCCGCACGTGGTTTCCGTGCACTTGCTCGGGCTTTCGGAGCACTTGTAGCCGATTTCCACCTTGCACGTGGGGGAGCAGCCGTCCTTGGCATCGAGGTTTCCGTCGTCACATTGCTCGGGAAAAATCACGGCGCCGTCGCCGCACTTGGCGAACGGCTTGCAAGGCTGTCCGGGCACGGCACACGTGAAGCCAGGATCGAGCAAGCGACAATTGGAGTGACAGCCGTCCTGGGGCTCGCGGTTGCCGTCGTCACACGCCTCGTCATCGTTCAAGATGCCGTCGCCGCAGTTCGCCGTCGGTGGCGCGTCGACCAACGGGTTGCCTCCCGTGCCGTCACCACCGGTGCCGAGAATGGGCCCACCGCCCGCGCCATTCGGGCCGCCCCCCGTCGAGCCCTCTGCTTTCTTGCGATCGCTCGACGGACTGCAGGCGGCGGGCAATGCGAGGGCAAGGACGGTGAAGAAAGCGAATTTGGTGGTGCGTGAGGCCAAGCGTTCCTCCGTAGAGCGGCGCGTTCTCGAACCCTTTATCACGGATCTTGCACGGACAACGGCCGAGCCTCGAAACGAATGACCCTGAAAGGTAATTGTGAGGTTTCGCTGACGTCGTCGCAGAACTTTTCAGGCGACAGCAAAGCCTTCCGATGGCGCAGTTCTCGCGGAGCGCGAAAGTTACTGCCGACGCAAAGAGAACGGCCCCCGAGCCGAAGGCGCGGGGGCCGTCTCTTGGGGGCCGCCTCACTTCACGAAGGCCCTCATTTGATGTTGAGGATGCGGCAGCCGCTGCAGTTTTTGGGCGCTTGGGGATCTGCGTCGTCGCACTGTTCGCCCTCTTGTTGGATGCCGTCGCCGCAGTAGCCGCCCAGCGTGCAGTCCGCCTGGCAACGGTTGTAGCCGCCCATGTTGCCGTCGGGATCATCGCACTCTTCACCCGCGCCGATGATGCCGTCTCCGCACACCGGGTTGCACTCGCTGCGCGCCGTGTTGAAGCCGTCCAAGGTGAGCTTGAAGCTCGAGCCGGTCGGCTTGCGCTCCGCGTGGAACACCTTGATCTCGTACACGCCGCCGTTGGTGAGCCCGAACGACTCGAGCGTACGCTCGGTGATGATGACCTTCTTGTTGTCGGCGGGATCCGGCATTTGCAACGTGATGCCGGTGCCGGAGATGGTGAGCACGCCTTCGAGCGGCACGTGCAGGCCGCCCAAGTCGATGGCGAGCCGACGATTCAAGAACACCCAAACGTCGTCGTCTCCGTTGAACGCGAGCGTGGACGTGACGCTCGTGTCGAGCTGGAACCAGTAAGTGACCTCGGACGAGAAGAGGAAGTTGCGCAAGGTGCCGCTTGGATCGTTCTTCCAACCGCCGCCGTAGACTTCCTCCGGGATGCCGGCGACCTGGCCCGTTTCACCTGCGGGCAGAGGAACGGGGAAGAAGAGCGGGTTGCCGTCGAGCATGACTTCGTCCCCGTCGTACTCGGCGCACGTTTGAGTGCTGTTCTCTCCCCACGGCGTGCACGGCGCGAAGCAGCGCGCGTAGCCCGCGGGACACGCGGCGCAACCATCCGGATCGTTGGAGCACCACACTTGCCCTTGTTGGGAGGGGCGGGTGTAGCGCGTGCCGTCGTTGTCCAGGCGGTTGACGAACGCGCCGGATTCGTTCGGGAAGAGGCTGATGCTGCCGAGCGTGGTCGTGTAGTCGCCTGCGCGGGCTCCATACCACTCTTGGAAGGAGTTGGCGGAGGCGATGCAGGCATTCGTGCCCGACTTCAGCACCGGTTTGCCGTTTTCGTCGAGCAGGTTTTCCACGACTCCGGCGACGTACTGCCCGCAGGTGACGCCGTAGTCCGTGTGTGAGTTGTCGAAGTCACGGAAGATGGCCGGGATGGTGAGAACGCAATTGGGATCGTCTGTGGTGCATGGCGGGGCTTGCTCGCAGACGTATCCGGGCTCTTTCTTGCAAGTGCTCGAGCAGCCGTCGCCCGAGAGCACGTTGCCGTCGTCACACTCTTCGTCCCCGAGCACGAGGCCGTCGCCGCAGCTCGACGTGCAGCCAGCGTCCGTGCACTTGGGCTCTGCCTGGCAGAGCTCGTTGCAACCATCGAGCGGGATGGCGTTGCCATCGTCGCACGTTTCCGCGCCCTCCACTTCGCCGTCTCCACAGACGGTGTCCGTGCATGCACTGGGATCTCCCACGCACTTGGAGCCGATTTCGATCTTGCAAGTGCTCGAGCAGCCGTCGCCTGCATCGAGATTTCCGTCGTCACACTGCTCGGGGAAGACGACTTTGCCATCTCCACACTTCGCGAATGGTTTGCATGCTTCGCCGGGATCCGGACACGTGTATCCGGGCTCGAGCACGCGACAGTTGGAGTGACAGCCGTCGCCCGCGACTTCGTTGCCGTCGTCGCAAGCTTCGTCTTCGTTCAAGATGCCGTCGCCACAGTGTGCCGTGCGCGGCTGCTCGAAGAGGCTGCCTCCGACTCCCATGGGCGAGCCGCCGTTGCCCAACTGGGGCGCCGCGCCCGTGCCCGACGTGCCGCCGGCGGAAGGTTGGTCCGCTCCGTTCGAGCGCCCGTCCGAAGGACTACAGGCCGCTGGCAGAGTGACGGCGAGTGCGAAGAAGTAAGCGAGTTTGGTTGTGCGTGAGGCCAAGGGTCCTCCGGGGGCGTGTGCCGAGGGAAAGTCTTTGGGGAAATGTCGCACGAAAGACGGTCACACTGCGACTCGAATGAAACCGTCTGAGCGCAAATATCGACCTTCGTAAGTGGGTGGAAAATTCCTTCGAGAGTGGCTCGTCAACCTTGGCCCACCCTGTGTCGAATGTCAGGTGCAAAGAGCTCTCGAATGAAGTCGCTCGAGGGCCGTTCGAGCATGCAAGTTTCAAGCGGTGTATCAAAAGGCAACATGCGCTGGGCAAAGGCTCTGCGGTTTGGCAGACAAATTGTGAGTGATTGATGTGTCGTGGTCGCTGGGCGATGAACGAACACTCTTGCTTACACTGTGAGGCAAGTTGCGAGTGCAACCCCGGGCTACGCCCCAGGCTGGGCGCCGTAGCGGAGCGACAGCGCACCCGCGCACCGCGCAGCCAGGTGGCTAGCGGCGGTCGAAGCGTCTGCGGTATGAGCTGAAGAATGCTTGGCGTCGGTGTTTCGCTCTTCGCTGCCCAAGCGGCGACATCGAGCACAGTCGCCATAGAACCTCCCGCTTCTCTACCCGAGCAGGCCGGCGCCCAGGTCGTCGAAAGCTGCAGCCGGGCGCTCGGCGAGGGACGGTGTGTCCTCTGGGGGCCCACCACGAGAACGCCCTTGGTGGCGCGTTTGCGCTGGGACGGTGAGGTGCTCCTGGTCGAGCTTCACGCGGAGGAGTCGGAGGTCCCTCGAGCGCAGAGCAGCTTGAAGTTTTCGGAGGCCGATGACGAAACGCAGCGTTGGGTCGCGGCGGGTCTCCTGGTGGCCGCGTTGACGGTCGCCGAAACGCTTCCCGACGCGAGCAGAGAGAACGATGCTTCATCCACTGCGACGCCCACAGCGTCGCCACCACCCCAGCCGGTCGTGGTCGTTGCACCTGCTCCGGCAGGGGCAGAGGAGGCGGACGACGGCGCAGTGGCGTCGGAAGTGCAGGCTTCTACCGTGCTCGGGCGGCTGGATCTCGGCGTGGTGGCGGGTCAAGGGATGAACGGCGGCGAAGCACGCCTCGGCGGCACGCTGCGCGGCTGGGTGACGTCGACGGACGCGCGCGTGGCCTTCACGGCGAGTGGGCGGTTCGCCAGCGCGACCTCACTGAACGGAGCCGCGCGCGCAGAGTGGCTCGGTGGCTCGGTGGGTCTCGGCATTTGTCTCACCGAATGTGCGAGCCACGCGTGGCTCGCTGTCGTGGGCGAGGGAGTGATCGAGCACACCGAGGTGGAAGTAGAGAGAAACGAACGGACGGAGCGGGCTGGCGCATGGCGCGGCGGGGGTCGTCTCGGCTTGGTCGGCGCGCTTCGTTTGACCCGACTCTTTGGATTTTGGGTTGGAGCGGACGCCACATTGCTCGAGCCAGAGGTGGTCGTGCGTGTTCAAAGTCAGCCGGTGGATCGGGAAAGCCCGCTGCGCTGGGCGGCCGCGGGTGGCATCCGCGCCTACGTCGACCCCGCGGGGGGGACGAAATGAGCGGGTGATCGGTGAATTTCTGCATTGCAGAGCCACCGTCTGGCGACGAACTTGGATGAAGTGCTCATGGCGGTTCTCCCTTTTCGCAAGTCGGTCTCTCGGCCCGCGGAGGTTCCCGGGCGTCAGTGGCCGACCGACGCGGAGCTGGTGAAAGCCGTACGAAACGGCGAAGCGAGCGCCGCGGGAGCCCTCTACGATCGTTTGCGTCCCGTCATCGATTTTGCGTTGCGACGGGTGCTCCGGGGGCGCACCGAGGTGTTCGAGGATTTGGTCCAGGACACGTTCGAGCAAGTTCTGCGCGCTCTAGCGGCGGATCGGTTCGAGGGGCGGAGCAGTCTGACGACGTGGGCCGCGGCGATTGCGGGCCACGTGGCGCTGGATCGTTTGCGCCGAGGCTTTCGGGAGGAGCGGGTGCTCGTTCCAGCCCAGGGAGACACCGTGGGCGCAGTCTTGGGGCCGGGCGCGGAGAGGCGTCTGGCGGCGCGCTCGGAGGTGCGTCGCCTTCAGGGGGTTTTGGCTCGAATGAAGCCCGAGCTTGCAGAAACGCTCTTGCTTCACGAAGTCTTGGGGCACGAGCTCGCCGAAGTCGCAGAAATTATGGGCGTAACGCAGAGCGCGTGTCAGTCGCGGCTGTTCCGAGGGCGCAAGGAGCTGCTCCGCCGCGTGGCAGCCCAGGTTCCTGGCGTCGACGCCCGTTCGGAGAAGAGCCATGAAGACGCGTGACTCCCAAGCGGCTCCGCCGTTTCCGTCCGACCCGGCGGAAGACGACGCCGCGCGTGTGCGAGCTTTGCTCGAGCCTTGGAGGAGCGCGCCCGTAGCCGTGGCAGACGCGGATACGGCGAGCGCGGAGCGCGAGCGCATCGTTGCTCAGCTCGCCGAACGCATCGTCGAGTTCCCGGCCCTCCGTGCGCGGCGCGCGCGAGCGCGGCGCCTGGGGTGGCTCTTGGCTGCGGCCGGCGCTGTGCTCGTCTTGG
Source organism: Pseudomonadota bacterium (assembly GCA_023432025.1). Classification (GTDB taxonomy): domain Bacteria; phylum Myxococcota_A; class Polyangia; order Polyangiales; family Polyangiaceae; genus NIC37A-2. The sequence continues at coordinate 27,590 of JAEYVE010000200.1, read as the reverse complement.
GGGGCACGGGGGCGTGGCTCCGTCACGTCGTACTCGACTCGAGTGAGACGGAGGCTTCGGCGTCGGAGCTCGCCGGCACCAAACTGCTCGCGGGGCGCGTCCTGACGGACGCCGCTGCCACGTTGTCCAGCGGCGCGTTCGTGGGTGAAGCGGCGTTTACGACGCCCGAAGAGTCGTCCGCGCGTGTGGTGACCGAGGGAGGTGTGCTCGTCGAGGTCGCGCCCGCGACGCGGGCGCGCGTGCGTTCTGCGGCGCTCGCGCGAGTGGAGCTGATGGACGGCTCGGTGACGTTGGAGGTGCCGCCGCAAAGGCATGGCTCGAACGTGCGCGTCGTTACACCGGACGCGACGGTCATCGTGCACGGGACGCGTTTTACGGTCACGTACGTCGCCGGGGGAGATACGCCCCGAACGTGCGTGCGCGTCGACCACGGAAAGGTGTCCGTCGCGCGCAGCTCACTCGACGCAGCCGGACGTCCGGAGAGCGAGCTCTTGACGGCGGGACAGTCTTCCGGGTGCGACGCTGCGGAACCCACCCAAGCGACGGCGGACGTAGCCACGGATGCGGTCCCGCGCTTTTCGCCACGTCCGAGCGCTTCGCAAGGCAGCACGCTCGCGCAAGAGAATCGCCTCCTGCAGGAGGCGCTCGCGGCCGAGCAGGCAGGGGACACGAAGCGTGCGCAGGCACGCCTGCGCACGCTGCTCACGAAGTACCCGCGATCCGGCTTTGCGGCGGAGGCGGAGCGCGCGCTCGAGCGCATCGAGAAGGAGCGGAAGCGGCGGTGAGCCCCGCCCTCCCGGGGTCTTTGCTGCGACGCGTGCTGCTCTTCTCGGGCGCGCTCCTTTGCGTGTCGACGGTTGCGTGTGAGTCGACGGTGACGTTCGACTTTTTCCCCCGCGGCGCGCCGATTGAGGAGCCGCCGCCGGGAGCTGCGGGCGCTGCGGGCGCTCCTACCGGGGGCGGCGAGCCGCCCGAGCCGCCTGCGTTGATCGTGGAAGGCGTGCGGAACCTGAGTCGCGAGTCGAGCGGCGCGCGTGCGTGCGCCGATGGCGGCGACGCGGTGGGTTACCCTGTGGCGCGCCTCGAGGCTTCTTTGGTGGAGCTCGCGCTTCCGCCCGCGGAGGGCTGCCTTCAGCCGGGGGACGAAGTGCTTCTCATCAACCTTCAGGGCGCAACGGACGGGCTGGGGCAAGTGGGCAGCTACGAGCTCTCGAAGGTGCACGGCGTATCCGGGAAGCGCGTCATGCTGGCCGCGCCCAAGCGCGCTTTTTTCGGGCGCGAGTCGGGATCCGACGAGGGGGTGGGGACGAGCCCAGGAGAGCAGCGCGTCGTAGTGCAGCGCGTTCCCGTATACTCACGTCTCGAGGTGCGCGCGGGAGCGGAGCTGACGGCGGACGCTTGGAACGGCCAGCTCGGCGGCGTTCTGGCTTTGCGCGTCCTCGGGGAGTCGCTCGTGGACGGTCGCGTGCACATGGACGCGCGGGGCTATCGAGGTGGCCCCACTACCGAGCCCGCAGAATCGCCAGGAACACAGGGGGAGTCCCTGGCGGGTCTCGGCGCCACCGCGACGTTCGCCAACCTGGGCGGCGGCGGTGGCGGCATCGGCGATCAAACGAGGCTGGGTTGTCAGCAGGACGGCAATCCGGGCGGCGGTGGCGGGCATGTCACCCCGGGCCGCTCGGCAGTTGTGATGGACTTGTGTGAGGGCGCCGGCGCGGGCGCCGGCGGGCAGCGTTACGATCTGCCGGGGCGCCTGTTCTTGGGCTCCGGGGGCGGCTCCGCGGGGACGGACAACATCCGCGTGGACAATCCCCCCGGCGGAGCCGGCGGAGCCGGCGGCGGCATCGTTTGGCTCCTTTCGGACTCCATCACGGGACGCGGGGCCATCAGCGCTCGTGGAGCCGCGGGCGTGGGAGATCCTCCGGGAACGGAGTGTCTCGGATACAGCGTGGTCGATTGCTACGACCACACGGGGCCAGGCGGCGGCGGCGCCGGCGGAAGTGTGCGTCTCACCGCAGCGCGCATCGACTTGCGAAGCTATGCGGCGCCTGGCGGTCGAGGGGGCAACGGCAACGACGCCGTGGCTGGCAACGGTGGCGATGGCGGCGACGGGCTCGTGCTCATCGAGTAGACGCAATCGGCGCCATCGACCGAAACGGTGCGCCGACTCAGCGGGCCGGCAGAGCGGCGGCGACCGCCTCCGATTGAGCCGGGGTGAGCTCGGGGCGCAAGGCGGGGCCCGCCGCGGTCAGGCTGTCTTCGAGCAGCGCGCGATCACTCGTGCGATAGCGCTCCGTTTCTCGGAGCATTTGGGCTGCGCCGCGCACGACGGCCACCGCGATGGTGCGTTGCTCGAGGAGCGGCTGCTCCGGCACCACGCCCGCCTTGTGTCCCTCGGCGAGCGCATGGAGCGCGCGCGGGTAGAGCCACAGCAGAAGCTCTGCCCAGCGCACTTGTTCGCGCGGGAACGCTGCGCCGTCGCTGGAAGGTGCATAGAGCGCGAAGAAGCGCGGTAGAATTTGGAGATAGTCGTTGGCGGCCTGGGGCGTGAGCGCTTCGAAGTTGTCTCGCGACATCAAGCGCGCGAACACGACGCCCGAGCGCTCGCTGTTTTCTCGCGGCAAAAACAGCCGGTTCTGGCGAGCCACGTTCGTGAGCGCCTCTGCCGCCGTGGCGTACTGCAGCGGCGTCCAGGGCGTATCCAGCGGTGGGAGGTTACCGGCGGCGTACACGGCTGGGTCGAAGGAGCGATCCGCGGAGACCGGCACCGCGGCGTCCTCTCGCGCGATGTCTTCGGCGGTTTTCGGCGGGGCGGGGGCGACCTGGGGCGGCGCCGGCTCGGCATTCGACGCGGGGCGGGGCGCTTGGCTGCAGCCGGCCACGAGCAGCGCGCACAGAGGGAAAAAGACGCCTTGCTTTCCCCATCTCCGAGGGGCCGGGCTGGACGACTGACGAGACGCGTGGCGCTCGGTGGGGGCTTCGACCATTCGATGACGCAAACCACAAGTGAGCGGTTCCGACGCCGTCAGTAGTAGATGGACGAAACGAGCTGGGTCGAAAATTCTTCGGGCTGCGCCGCGCCTTCGGCGCTGACGGTAAAGCCCGGTCGATACTGCACTCGAAGTGAGCCGCGCCCCGACCACACCACACGCGGCTCTTGCACCGGCAAGTAGAGCGCGTCTCCGGTGACGAGCACGGTGAGGTACGAGGTAGGCGCGTAGCGCACTCCGCCAAAAGGTCCCACGCCGGCGCGTAGGGGCAAATCCGCGATGCCGCCGCGGAGCGGGGCAAGCCCGAGCACGCGCGTATTTACGTGCGCGAAAAAGAGCAGCTTGGACTCGAGCCACGCGATTGCGCTGCCGCCGCCCACTTCCACCAGGCCGGCGAAGCAGTCTTGGCACCCCGCGTCACGGAGGCGTGTGCCGCCCACGCGAAAGTTCCAGCTCATCGCTTCTTCGAAGCGATCGCGCGGGGTGAGCGACATGACCTCGATCAGCGAAAAGTTTTCGAAAGCGACGGCGGGCTCCTCGAGGCGCAGCCGAAGCTCCGTCGGCAAAAAACCGATGGCAAGCTCGTTTGGATAGCCGCCCGCAGGATCGGACATGTCGTGGAGCGCCAAGCGAAATCCGAGCGAGTGGTAAAAGCCTGCCTCGCTGGCCCAACCCGAGCCGAGTGAGATGCGGCGGCTGCCGTGTCCGCTGGCGGGGTGACCGCTTGCGGGCGGTGGCACTCGCTGGAGTGCAGAAACCGTACGGAGTGAAGCACGACGCGACGAGAGGCGTTGGCGCAAGCGCGCGCCCTCGGACGTGACGTCGAGCAGCTCCTCGGCGTAGCGCACGTCATAGAGATCCAGCGCCACGTCCAGGGCGCGCGCCTGCTGCTGTCGGCTCAGGTGCGGAAGCTCCGCGTCCACGCTTTCTCCGAGCGCGAACACTGCGTCCACCTCGTCCGGCGTGAGCTGCGACAAACCATAGCGAAACTGGCTGCGGACCGAGGGGCGGAACGAAATGCGGCGAACGAGCTCTGGGTAACGGAGCAGCGCCCGCACGGTGTCGATGGGCACGACGGGCCACCCCAGCTTGCCGCGGAGATCCAGCGACGGACGCGCGACCTCCAAGATGCCCAGCATGTGATAGGAGCAGTTCTCCGTCAGGTAGTAGTAGTCGAAGTACGTCGAGCCGAGCTCCCACACGTGCGCCACGGCCATATCGACCTCCGCTTGCGTGAGCTCCAGATCGATTTCCCAGAGGTCCCGCGCCTCGAAGTCGTTGTACTCGCGTACCTTGATGTAATAGGGGCGCTTGCTGAAGTGACCTGGAAAGAGGCCGGTGAGTCCTTTGATGGCGTAGAGGAGCGCGTTGTCCGTGTCGACGGTGGCCGAATAGTCGATGCCGTAGTCCAGCAGCTCTTGGCGTTCGGTTTCTCCGGGGCGGAGCCCCTTGTTCATGCGCAAAAAGCTGTGACCGAACGCGGAGGCCGGCGTGTTCAGGTAATACGACGAAAAAACCAACGTGAGCGATTCGGCGCGTGCCTTTTCCCGGTACTCGGAAAGCCGGACGCAGGACTGCTTGGGGAGCCGTGAAAAGTCGATTTCGAGCCGCGCCGTGAGCCAAGCGAGACGCGCCGGAAAGCGACAAAAGGGGTGCTGCAGCTCCGGGTTCGTCGGAGGTGGACCGAAAAACGCACGTAGCGTGGCTTCCAGCTCGGCCTCGGGGTCCGTTTTTCCTTCCGGTGCGTTGAAGAAGGGCGCCCCGTCGGCTTCGCTCACCGGGCCGAACGTGCCCGGGACGTAGTGCAGAAGACGCCACCACATCACGTGGTCGCTCAGGTGCTCTGCGCGCGCTCGCTGGACGAGCTCGTCCACGTAGCGCAGCTGCGCGCGGGTCAAAGGAGCGTTCGCCTCGACTGGCGCAGGAGCGCTCGTGTGAGCTCGTGGTGAGCGCGGCGGCGCCGCGGCCGCTGGGGCAGCGGCAGAATGAACGAACGCGCCAAGCGCGAGCGGAAGGAGCGTTTTTGCGTAGCTCACGGTGCCGCGCGTTCGGCTCATGGCGGCGCTGGCCCGCCGGCAAGTGGTCCTCCCCATCGCGGCGCGATGTATCACAGGAGGGGAGGGAAGAGGGAAGGGCCTCGCGCCGCGGTGATGCGGGCCTCGAAGCGGCAACGGGCGGAGCGCCGGCAATGGGTGCGGGATTCGCGCCGTGCGACGTCGAGCGGTGCGGCATTGGGCCTGGGGCGGGGCAATGCGCGGGTTCGGTGTGCGGCGCGGGAAACTGCGGGCTCGAGGCGCGGGAACGCGAACAGGGACCCCCGACGGGGGTCCCTGTTCGCGTTCCGTGAGCACGCCGTGCGGGGGCGGGGCGCACGAAGGGGCCATCTTTACAGCCGCCTTATTGCGCTTCAGCGTCGATGCCAGCGAGCGGAAAAATCAGCGGGGCTCAGCCCAGGTTTCCGCAAGCGAGCGAGGCGTCGCTGCTCAGAACGTCCACCACGGATTCACCCACGGCGACGTCGGAGACGGCGGCGTCCGGGAAGATGGCGTCGTACTGGCTCTGGAGGCTCACGCCGACCTGGCTCGCGTCCTTGCAGCCGGCGAGCTGCGCCAGGCTCTGGATGGTTTCGCCTTGACCGCGGGCGATGTCTTTGGCGAGCGCCGTGCGGTTCGTTTCGACGAACGCCTTGGCGCTTTCCTTGCCGCCCTCGGGGTTGGCGCAGTTCGAGGTGCCGCTGGTGATGCCGAAGGTTTGGTTGCCGAAGGTGCCGTTGGTGGTGGCGGCGAAAATCTGCAAGAAGCCGCTGTTCGGCGAGAACAACATGGAGCCGAGGCCGCAACCGGCAGCGCCGTACTTGGGCTCCGCGGAGGCGGAGCCAGCGATGAGCAGTGCGCCCGCGAGGGCCGTGAAGAATTGCTTTTTCATTCGTTCGTCTCTCCCGCAGATCCGGCGCACGCCGCGCGAGCGCGCCCGACCCACCTGTTTTGGGCCCCGGCGCCACCTACGGCGCTGGACACCCGCACGGGGCAGCTCTCGAACGACCACGACGCAGGCAAGGACGAATCTCCTCCGTGGTCCGACTCCCCCATGAGCCCATCAGAGGTGTCTCTCGGGCTCGCGTCAACTGGTTCTCGCCGGCCAAGGACCAGAGGCTCTGAGGTCGAGCCAGGGCGGAAACGTCAGTTGCGCGCGCGGGAGAAGGGCCCGTGAGCGGTCGAGGTGAGCGGCCGGTCACCGTCGAGGTGCTGGGAGTGGTGCGTGAGCACGATGGAGCGGGCGTTAGGTGGTCAAGTACATGGTGCCGAGCAGCACGAGCCAGACCACGAGCAAGTAGTCCCAATACTGCGCGCACAGGCGGACGCCCTCGGAGCGCGAGCTCGTGTACTGCTTGCTGCGCGAGCGAGCGAGCACCAAGCCGAGCGGAACCAGCCCCGCGAGCACGTGCAGCGCGTGCAAGACCGTCAGCATGTAAAAGCTGAAGGCGTAGAGAGTTTTGGTCGCCTCCGGCAGGATGGCGGCGGCCATGCCGCGCCAATTTTGCACCTGCGCGAACAGAAACAGCGCGGCGAACGCGAGGGTGAGCCAGAGCGCCCGCTCCAACGTGACGAACGCGTTTCGGCGGACAGCGCTTTTGGCCCAATACATGCCGCCGCTCACGCCCAAAAGGAGGAGCGTGCTGAGCCAGAGGCCCCCGGGGAGCGGTGGCAGATCCGCGGTACGCCACGTGACGTTTTGCGCTCGCGTGACGAGGTACGCGACCAAGCTTGCTCCGAAGAGCATCGTGAGCGAGCCCAGCGTGACGAACAGGGCTAGCTGAGCCGGCGACGTACGCGCGAAGGAAGGTTCGCGGCGGGGCGGGGAAGAGGACCGCGAGAGGCTCGGATCGGCCATGGCCGCTGCACCGTATCGCGCGAGGGGCCCGAAGCCCAAGTGAGGCAATTTTGGCCTCGAAGATACGCGCCTGCGGCCGCCGAAGGTCCGAGCGGCTGCGCTGGCGAGATAAGGCGTTACCGAAGGGCTCCGCCTGGGGCCGGCAAACCAGTATGCTCCGCCGGCCGCCCCGGTTGGTCTTCCGCGCTCCTGCCTTATGAACGGTCCGATTTCCGTAGCGCCCGCGCCTGATTCGCGTTTGCCCGTCACGCTCAGGCCGGTCTCGAGTGAGCGGCCCGCCAGCCGTGAGTCGCTGATCGACTGGCTGTCGGGCTTGGTCGTTTCGAGCGCCATCGCGTCCCTTGGCCTCTTGGCCGCAGATCGCGTGTACCGGCCGGATTGGGACTTTCTTTGGTCCGATCACTGGGTCGGCTCGCTTCTGCTCTTTCTAGCCGCGTCGACGTGGATTGCCCTCGCGTGGAGCGTGATCGTATTCGGCGAGCTTCTGCTGACGCGGCGCTTTCGAGGGAACTTTCGCCGGCGCCGACTGGCGCGGGCCGTGTTTCACGGCCTCTTGTTCGGGGCGTTTGCGTGGAGCACGGCGCGGCTCACGTTTTCGGGCAACCGCATCAGCCAGACGGTATTTGCCTACATCGGGCCACCGCTGTTCGAGCTCTTGGTCATCTGCGGGGTGACGTACTTCGTTTGGCTGGTCATCGGCCTGGAGCGGCGCACGGCGCAAGGGCGGCGGAAACGCGCCGTGTTTGCGGGGATCGCGTTGTGCTGTTTGGCGGCGCTGCCGATTCGGGCGGACATGACGCTGTACGTGTCGCTCTACGAGGACCTGCACCGAGTGCTCGAGGTGTCGGCCTATGCGCTCTTGTTCACTGGCGTGCAGCTCATGGGCTTCGTGCTCGTGCGGCGCTTCCGGAACCTGCTGTGGGTTTCACGCGTGGTGGCCTCGGCGCTCGTCGTTTACGCGGCGCTCTTCGTGGCGTCTCCGCGCTTGAGGGACATCGTGGACGCGCGCTTGGCGCACGCGTGGGTCGACGAGGTGTACGTGGGGCGCACGCTGCGACGCGCGCAGCGCATCGAAGCACGGCTGTCGAAGGCGGGAGACGGCAGCCTGGACATGCTGCGAGTGCAACGTCTGCTCGAGCGTTACCAGGTGAAGAGCACCAAGCTGGCCTCGCGTTGGGAGCGCCCGGCGCGGCAAGCTTCCCCCGACGTGCGCGCGCTGCGCGAGACCACCAAAAAGCCCCTGAACGTCCTTGTTTACTACGTGGATACGCTGCGCGCGGACATCGCGAGCGACGGGGGCCTCATGCCCGTCACCAACCGCTTTCGTCGAGAGGCTCTCGACTTTCGACGCGCCTACGCGCCCGGCTCGGACACGTTGCGCTCGCTGCCGGCGCTCACGGGGGGCAACTACTTCACGCGCGAGACGCACGACGGGGACCTGTGCGCCCTAGCGCGGCGCAGCGCGCACGAGTCCGTGTTGGTCATTCCTCAGTCGGCGCACGAGTTCATGGTGCGGCATCGCCCCGAGTTCGCGCTCGAGCGCACCATCAGCGTGCCGGACTACACGGAGGGCGCGGAGGTGTGGGGATACGGCGCCGACAGGCCCACGGCGGCCGCGCTCGTCGACGAAACGCTCGGGTTCTTGAAGCAGCGAACGAGCACGGACCCGTTCTTCCTATGGGTCTTCAACTTCGATCAGCACAACTGGCGGGAGCTCGACGAAGCGCACGTGCTCGAGCACGCCAAGGCGAACGAAATCCCCCTCGACTCGAAGATTTTTCGCTACCGCATCGTCGCCAACAGCATCGATCAGCAGTTCGGGCGTTTGCTCGATGGGCTCGAGCGCTTGGGGCTGTCGGACGACACCGTAATCGTGTTCGTTTCCGACCACGGCGAAGGGCTCGGCCAAGGCGGCTTCTGGGTGCACTCCGTGTTCTTGTGGGAGTCGCTCATTCGGGTGCCGCTCGCCATTCGAGTGCCGGGCGTGAAGCCGCGCGTCGTGGACGACATCGTGAGCCTGGTGGACGTAGCGCCGACGCTGGCGCCTTTCTTCACCGGTGAAGTGTCCATGCGCGGCTACCACGGCGTGGATCTCCTGAGCTACGCGGTGGACGAGCGACCGCTCCGGGATCACCCGCTCGTGCTCAAGTCGTCCAGCTTGGACCGTTTGTCGCGCATCGGTCTCATCGATCCAGCGACCAACCTGAAGCTGGTCGTGCGCGTGGAAGCAGCGCTCCCGGAGCTCTACGACCTCGGAGCCGCCGAGCCCGACGAAAAGAACCTCGCGCAAGATCTCCCGGAAACGACGCGCGAAATGCTGCGCGTCGTGGCGCGTTCGCCCGTGTTCCCCAGAGCAGCCTCGGACTTCGACCTGCTCATGCCACTCGGCCCCCGCAACTTTGCGGAATCACCCATGGAGCTCTTGGGTGAGCTGGAGGATTGAGCGGGGGCGGAGGGGGCGCTGAACTACGGCTGTCGACAAGCAGCGGGCGCTTTGCACGGGGTTCCACAAGTATGGGCCAGGGCGATGCGCCCAGCCTGTTCGGCGCTACGCTGCGTGCCGGTACCGGCCAAGCAGAGAAGTAGCACGTCGTCTCGTGTGAGCTCCGCAGTTTCGTCGACGCAGAGGCCGCGAACGCAGCTGGTCTCTCTGCCGGCTGGATCATTGGGGCAGCCATCCGTGCACGTCACCGGGCGACACGCGGTTCCGTTGCCCCCGCCCTCACAAACGGTCAAGAGACGGCCCGTCGTACGCAGCGTGGGCGAAGAGGCGACAGACGGCGCAGGAGATGCGGCGTCGTCGACGCGTCGATACGAGCAGCGTGCGTCCTCACACACTGCGACGTAACTGCGACCTTCGGTGTCACCGAAGCGCTGATCACCCTTGCATCCGACCGCGAAGACGCCGGCGGATACGACAAGGCAGAGCCTCGCTGCGAAGAGGAAAGATGGCGAGTAAAGCTTCATGACCGACTTGAGCTCCGGAGCCGCGTACGTCGCGCGAGAAAGGCTCCGGCCGTCAGTGCACCCATCGTGAGGGCAGGACCGTGGAGCTCCGAGGGGCCGCTGAGGAACGAGCAGGAAGCCCCTGTGTCGTCCGGAGACGTTGGAGGATGGAGAATTCCATCCGTGTCTTGCGGTTCGGGAGAGCGACCCCCTTCGCCCGAAGCACCCATGCCGAGAGCAGGACTGCCTCCAGCGCCGGTCACGCCAGGGTCCTGAACCGCGGGTTCACGAGCCCAGCGGGGGAAAGGATAGCCGCCTGCCTCGGCCGCTTTGCGCGTCTCCGCGCGCAGCCACTCACGATGAGCGAAAAGTGTCACGTAGATGGGGGACTCACAGTTGACCGTACCACGTGAGAGAACGGCGACGACGCGGCCCTGCTCGTCGAGCGCGGGGCCGCCGGAGTCTCCCTCGCAGGGGCCCGCCGCACCCCGAACTTCGCCGTCGACCAACGTTGGCGCGCACCCGGCTTGATCGCATTCGAAGTGGAGCCCTGCGAGTGAACGTCGCGTGCCTTCTCCGCCGACGAGCTCACCGAGGAACCCGTAGCCGACCGCTGTGTATGCGTCTCCTTCCACGGGGCGTTCGTCGAGGGCCAGCTCCAAAGGTGTGACGTCCACATTCTCCTGGGTCCTGACGAGTGCGATGTCGTGACCGCACAACGAGTCTCCTGGAGGTGAAGCGATGAGCGAACCGTGATGGATTGGTGTCGTTTCCGCTTCCATGGAATCGACTCGTGTTGGGTTCGTGAAAGCCAGATCTGCAGGCAGAACGAGCTCCGGAAATGAGGCTTCGCACGTCAGCTTCGCGTCGCTTGCGACGAGGCAGTGGCGTGCGGTCAAAAGCAAGTTCGGGGCTACGAGGAAGGCCGTACAACGGCGCGACGCCGATCCATAGCGAGTCTGGAGCGAGAAAACCGCTGCTTGTTCAGGCGCTTCTTTTCCGTTCATGAGAGGCGCGTGGCCAGAGCGCAGGCTTCCGCTGCTGCTCGACTCAGGCGCGCACGCTAGCTTTATGCACGTACAAATGACTAAGCTTGCAAGCGCGCGTCGTTGACGCGCTGTGTCGTGGGCACGAGCAAGCACGTTCGCCGATGTATCACGAGCGAGCGACGAAAATCGCGTGGAGAATCGACGAATACTTCACGAAGGACACGAAATTCTCGCCGCGTGCCGCGAGGGCCCGACTTCGGCTCACCAAATCGACGGTCAGGGCGTTATTGGCTCAGTCGCTGATGCGATCTGCAACTTGTCGTCTCAGGTGCGCGAAGCGGGATCCACGCACGTGACGCGACGCCTCAGATGCGATGTTTCCGTTCGGATCGCCGCGATGTGCTTTCTTGCGATGTCGATTTCTGGTTTTTCGGTTGCGATGTTTGTAGGCGATCGGTTAGAGCTGGCGCGGTTTGCGCCTGCGCTCCTTTCGTGGAGCGTGGGACACCCTTCGCCATGCGCCGTCATACATCCGGACGTGTTGAGAGAGTGCTGCGCGTCCTGAGCGTTGCTGGTGCTTTCGCTGGTTCGTGTTCTATCGCGTGTTCGGACGACCCCGTCGTGACGAAGGCTGGAGAACGGTTGGGACGTGAAGCGCCGCCGTTGATTTTCCCAGCAGTTCCTCCAAACGCTGCGGCTGGCGCGGGCAGCGCGCCGGACGGCGGCTCCGGGGGACTCGGCGATCCGCCTGGTTCTGGCTCCTCGGGCGGGACGAGCGGTGGGCCCACTTCGTCCGGTGGTAGTGGCTCTTGGATCGATCCAGATCCGGCGCCGAGCGGGTGGAACTCGGTTTATTGCGGGGATTGGGCGCGGGACGTCGAAACGGAGGAGTGTGACGCGGGACCGGACGGACCGTTCGATGCATGCACTGCGAACTGTCAGACGCGAGATTTCTTGCTGTTTCCAGCTTCGGAGGTGTCGAGCCCAGAAGAGCGGCGAGCAGTGCGCCTGGGCAATAGCCCTCACCAAGTCGCGGCGACGGAGCTCGGTCTTGGCGTCGTCGTCATGTACCCGGACGAGCAAGAGGTGGCCGTTCGGCTCTTGGACGCTCGTGGTACCCGAGGCGCTCAGATCTCGCTGGGGACAGGCACGTCCTTTGCGGATCCGTCGATAGGTGCGCTCGGGGACTCGCTCTACGTTGCGTGGAACGACCTGAACGGAGATGGATCAGAGCTGGGGGTGGCGCTGCGCCGCGTCAACGTGAGTAACGAAGAGGTCGGGCCTCTCGTTTACGCGAACACGACGACGTTGGGTGCACAATTCGGTCCGGACGTAGTGTCCGTGGGGACGTCGCTCGTCGTTGCGTGGACGGACACGAGCAATCCTGCAAGTGGACCGGACGTCGTCATGCGTCGCTTCGACAGCGCGCTGCGTCCTCTGAGCGGCGAGATCGTTTTGGGAGGGAGTGAGCGTCCAGAGGGGAACGTAGCGCTGGCGAGCTATGCTGAAACGCTTGGGGCCGCTTGGCGCGAGAGCCAGCCGGATGGCAGTGAAGTCGTCGTCGTTTGGGTGGATGGACGTACCTGGCGTTTGAACGTCGGGCAGCCTGGGCCGGCGACCGAGCGGCCCACGCTTGCCTTCTTGGACGCCGAGCACGTGTTCGTGGCTTACACGACGAACACGGATCCGGAGAGCACGGGGGTCTCCAACATTCCGCGCCTTTTCGGGGCGCTTGTGGATCTGAACGAGTCGGCGGCGTTTGACGCGGGCAGTATCGTTCCGCTGCACCCAGCTTATGCGGGCGAGGACCTCGACCGAGCTGCATTGGGGCAGTATCGCCCGCGCTTGTCGGCTGCCGGAGACCACCTCTACTTGGCGTGGCAGTCCGCCGCGCGCCTCGGGGACGAGAGTGCCGAAGAGCTGTGGCTCAAGCGATTGTATTGGGACCCCGCAAGCGAACAGGTGGCGCTCGGCGTCTTGGAGCAGCCAATACCTCGAAGCGACGTTCATCGGAGAGGGGATCAGCGTGAGATGGCCCTTGCTGGAACACCGCTGGCTCCTGAAGGCGCTCTGCTGCTGGCTTGGACGGACTACGGCGTCACGCTCGATCTGAACCAGGGGTATCCCGACGTCGTCCTTCAGTTGGCACCGCTCCCCATCCGCCGAGGGGATGTGGCGGAAAAGAATTGCGCGGTTGGATGCGAGGGCGGAGAGGGGCCCTGTGAGCCGGATGTGGTGCCGTCACAGTGCGAAGCGGGAACTACGTGCGTCATGGGACGCGGGCCTTGGTACGGGTACGGTCCAAGAACCCCCGTGTGCGTACCAAACCATTGTCTGAATGGTGTGGAGGACGCGAGCGAAACGGAGACGGGGGTCGATTGTGGCGGCGAGTGCGGTCCGTGCTTCAGCTGCTATCGGGACGCAGCGGGAGCGCCAGAGCTGAGCCAGCTGGGGACGAGCGGATTCTGCAGCGCGGTGTGTCGCTGCGAGTCAACGGAAGGGGACTGCAACTCGGATACGGACTGCGCCAGCGGCCTCGAGTGCATGCAGAATGTCGGAGACCAGCACATTCCGCAGTACCCGCCGGAAATCGACTTGTGCGTGTCACCGAGCTGCGTTTCTGAAGGCATCATTTTGTGCGGAGTTCCTGGGTGTTCGTCCTGCCCAGCCGGTCACGTCGACTACTGCCAGCACCAAACGTGCGGGGAGGGAGAAGGAGACTGTGACGGGGACGAGCAGTGCGGCCCGGGCTTGTACTGCGCGACTGGAGCTGGCGGACTGTACGGAGCGCCGGGAGGAGTGGACGTGTGTCGTCCGCTGGCGTGCGCGTCGAGCGCAGCGCAGCCGAACACGTCCGGCTACTGCACCACGGAGTGCCGGTGCGGAACGGGGACGGGCGTGTGCACGAGCGATGCGCAGTGCCTTGCGGGGAGTGTGTGTAGCGCGGAAGGGCTGAGCTACGGGAGGTATCCGGAGCTCGCCGTGTGTACGCCCGAGCACTGCACGAACGGCTTGAGGGACGGGGACGAGCGCCGAGTGGACTGCGGGGGTAGCTGTGGGGACTGCTCGCTGTGCGAGACGAATGAAGAGTTCGCTTCGTTCGAAGATCCGGAGAGGCCGTGGGGCTGGGCGCCGGACTTCGCGCCTTCCGCGCAGGTGAGCATGGCGCAGAGCGGAACGGTGACGCACGGAAGCGCATCGCTCGAGGTGACGGCGTGCGGCTGGGCAGATCTGATGAGTGGGGGGCACTCCACGGCCGATTTGGGCGTGGTGGGCAACGAGCTTTGGTTGGATCTGTTCATTCCTGGGACGGTTCCGAATGCGGCGTATGTTGGGAGGCTGAGTCTATCGGTGTCAGTGCCAGGAGCGGGGATCGAAGACTGGCGGTTGGAGGCGCTCACGACGAACGGCTTGGCGGCGGACCACGGGTTGACGGCGCTACCGCGCGGCGCGTGGAGCAAGCTGCGGTTTCAAGTTCCGGAGACAGTTCAAGCTGCGTACCACCGGGACTGGGAGTCCGCGCGGTTTCGCATTGGGCTTTCTACGGCTCCGTGCGCGAGCGGCGTGGAGCCGTCGTTTTTGCTGGACCACCTGCGCTTCGGAGGAGCGGAGGCAGCATTTCGGAGCGTCTGCAACCAGCCGAACGTGACGCCGACGTCACTTGCGGAGAACTTCAGCTTCGAACAGCTCGAGGTATGGCGAGATGCGTTCGGGGGTCCTTCGGTGCTGACGCCGGAGAGGGAGCACGTTGCGCACCTCATCCAAGCGGCCAGGGTCCCCCACAATCAGACGGTGGTCGTCCGCAGCGGGCACTTCACGGCTGGAGACATCGGCGCGAGCAACCGCTTGCGGCTGGATGTGAGGCTCCCCAGCCCCGCGAGCGGGAGCGTGACGGGAAGCATCACGGCGACGGGAGCGTGTCATGGCGTGGCGCCGGTGAATCTGGGGAGCCAAACGCTGAGCGGACGCCCACTGGACGCGTACAGCACCCTTGCGTTTACGGTGCCGAGCAGTTTTCAGAGCGTGCTCGCTGGAAACTATTCACAGTGCAGCATTACGCTGAGCATTACCTCAGCCGGTCTGGACGAGCCGCTGAGCATCGACAACCTGCGCTTCGGTGCGCCAGCGTTCTGCGAAGACAACCAGCTGAGCGACGTTGCGCCCTTTGCATTGAATCAACCGGTAACGCCAAACGGTACGGCGACGTACCCGTACCCGCTCTGCACAGCCGCGCAGTTTCAGACGCTCGTGAATACGACGTCGCTCTGGAACAAGCACTTCGTACTCAAAGGAGATGTTGATCTGAGTACGTTAGTGGGACAGATCGGGACGAGTACTACGCCCTTTACGGGCACCCTCAACGGAGGAGGCCACGAGCTCCAGAACTACGTGCTGGAAGCGCCCGGAGCCGCTCAGGTGGGGCTCTTTGGAAGGAAGAGGGGCGGGTTCCTGAACAATCTGCGGATCCGAAACTTCCGGGTAGTCGGGGGAACGGATGTGGGAGCGCTTGTCGGCTATCTGGAGCTGGGGGGTCGACTCGAGAACGTGCATGTTGTTGGCGGCTCGGTGACCGGAACCATTTTGCATGTTGGCGGCCTCCTGGGGCGGCACCATGGCGTCATGATGTCGGACTGTTCGTCTTCGGCGACAATTTTAGGAACTTCCGGAGCGCAGGGGGTCGGGGGATTGGTCGGAAACACGGGAGGCAACTTCATCGTTCGGTCGAGCGCCAGCGGTACGGTGACCAGCACGGGCCCCAACTCGGGCGGATTGTTGGGAGAAGGTGGGGGGGCTGTCGTCGATTCTTTCGCAACAGGAGAGGTCGTTTCGAGCGCCTCGAATGTTGGCGGTCTGGTCGGTCAGCATGCCAACGCGTATGGGAGTGTCACCCGGTCCTATGCAACGGGGAGAGTTGTTGGAAACCAGAACGTGGGTGGGCTGGTTGGCATGACGTACGGATCGATCACTCAGAGTTATGCGACCAACGTGGTTGAAGCGAGTGCGGTAGCAGGTGGCTTGGTTGGCCGAACCGCCCCATTCGTCCACTATACGACTCGGGTTCTAGATAGCTTTGCCACCGGAGCCGTAACGACTCGATCGGGGATGGCTGGGGGTCTTGTGGGGCTCACAGGATCCGTGAAGCTCGAGCGAAGCTTTGCTGCTGGCAATGTCACGGCCGGAACGATTGAGGCTGGCGGGTTGGTCGGCTACGCCACGGATGCGAGCCTCGTGGCAGATTCATTCTCGAGCGGGATAGTCACTGCTGCAGGTGTTGCGGGCGGACTGATCGGTCGGCTCTGGAAGGGCGCGTCACTCGAGCGCTCCTACGCGCTCAGCCAAGTGTCGAGTACGGGGCAGCGAGGCGGGCTTGTTGGGGCGGCGGACCTCACTGTCGCGGTATCGGCCAGCTTCTTCGATGCTTCGGTCAACGTCGGACTTGGAGCTGTTGGAACGAACAATGTGTCGGGGGTCTCCGACGCAGGGAAAACGACCGAAGAGCTTCAGCAACGCAGTCTGTTCGAAGCTGCCGGATGGAACTTCAACTCCGTGTGGAAAATGGCGGGGAACTTCCCCAGTCCTTCGACCATTTCGTTCTGCGAAGAGGTGACACAGGAGAATACCCCTCCGTTCCAGAGCACCCTCCAGCCTCCGCCGGATGGAACTGCGGAGAACCCGTACCGCCTTTGTACACCAGAGCAGATGCAGACCTTGGCCAATAGTCCGGGCCTCTGGGACAAGGTGTTCATCCTTGCGACGGATATCGATCTCTCGACCGTGACAGGCTCTTTTGGCCACGCGGCGACTCCCTTTTCAGGGACGTTCGATGGTCGGGGACGTCGTTTGCGGGACTATGTCCGCACAGGCACGAGCGACGTTGGCTTGTTTGGCCTTGTAGTTGGGGACGGAGAGCTTGATGGCGTCACGGACGGTCACGTCAAGGACCTCTGGGTGGAACAACCAACCGTTGTCGGCAATGTCAACGTGGGAGGGCTTGTTGGTCGCATCGAGAATGGTGTGGTCGAAAACATTTACTCGAATCATGGCTCCGTTTCCGCCGCCACCACCGGCGTTTCTGAGTCCATTGGTGGGTTGGTGGGCGCGGCGACCGGATCCATCATCCGGAATTCAACTTCGAGCACCGCCGTCGCCGGTAGAGCAGCAGCGAAGGTGGGAGGACTCGCTGGTTCGGTGATCGACGGCCGACTCGAACGCGTTCGGACGTACTCGGTGACCCTCACCGTGACCCAGGGAGGTCAGGCCGTTGGCGGGCTCGCGGGCACGGCGTCGACCGTCATGAACTCTACTGCGAATGGAACGTTGAACCTGAGCAGCGGAACCTCGATGCAGTACGTCGGAGGTCTCGTCGGGGTCGCACTTGGTTCGATTAGTGCCAGCAGTACGAGCATCGGCGTCAACGCGCCAAACGCGACGCACGTCGGCGGCCTTGTCGGTTGGTCGATGGCGGACATCGACAAGAGTTACGCGACGGGTGCAGTGAGCGGCTCTCGGGTGGGCGGACTCGTCGGGTTCCAGGAGGGTGGAGAGCTCAGCCGGTCGTACGCGACAGGCGCGGTGACGGCTGGGAGCACGGGAGTCGCGGGGGGCCTCGTTGGCGAGGCGACCGCCGCGACCATCACAGACAGCTACGCAACGGGCTTGGTGACGATGGCCGCGGCGCCGTCGGGTGGAGGTCTGGTGGGCGTTCTGAACGGTACGTCCGTCGCTCATGCATACGCGCTCGGAGCGGTTTCAGGTACGCACTCCGCACGCGGTGGATTCATCGGAACGACGGAGGGGTCACCTGTGTCCTTCGTGAGCGGTTACTACGGCACCGCTTCTACGCCGGGTCTCCAGGACATCGGGCAGGACTTGAACGGCACCGGGACCAACCCTGCCGCAATCAGCGCGGTTTCGGACACGGCGCTGAAGACTCAGTCGACCTTCACGGGGTGGGACTTCGTGAACGTCTGGAACATCACGTCGGGGAACTACCCGGTATTGAGGTAGCAGGACAATGCGCTTTCGCTTTCATTACGGCATCTTCATCCTCGGCGTGGCCGCGGCTGGGCCTTTGGCGTGCGGCGACGACGGGGACACCGTGTACGTCAGCAAGATCGAACCGGATGCGGACGGAGACGGATGGCCGGCGTCACTCGACTGCGACGATCACGACGACAGCATTTTTCCTGCAGCCGACGAGATCCCTGGAGACGGCATCGACCAAGACTGCTCGGGTAGCGACGCGGAGGGCCTCGGTGGGGTCGGCGGCGGTGGAGGCCTGCATCCGGGCACAGGCGGAGGAGGCAACCCGGACGCGTGGGTGGACGAGGACGGCGACGGCTGGCCCAAGTTCGCCGATTGTAACGACAAGGACGCGGGAATTTCGCCCGCCGCACGAGAGGTCCCTTTCGACGGCATCGACCAAGACTGTGACGGGGCAGATCTCACGGACCTGGATGGGGACGGATTCGACGGCGGGCCCGATGGAGAAGATTGTGACGACGCGCTGGCTACGGTGCATCCCGGACGCCTCGAGATAGCGCTCGACGGCATCGACCAGGATTGCGATGGGAGCGATTTGATAGGGACGGATGCGTTCATTGGCATCGCTCCTGTCCATGCGAGGCCGGGTAGTGTTCCGTATCTCGCCTCCGGCAATAGTCAGGACGAACAGCCCGTTGCGCTCGCCGCTTGGGCGGACTCTCGCAATGCGCCGCGTCAGGACATTTACGCGCGCTTCCTTGGTGCGGATGGCAAACCGAAGGGATCGGAGTTTCCGATCGAGACTGGCGGCTTGGCGAAGGCAAACGTGCGCGTTGTCTGGAACGGCGAGTCCTACCTGGTCACGTGGGACCAGGAGGACGGTGTCTGGGCGCGACAAGTCGATCGCAGCGGAGCGGGGGAAGGCGCGTTGCTTGGAATTGCTCCAGCCGGCGGCGTGAGCTCTCGCGCGGCTTGGGGTGGTGCAAACTGGGGGATCGTGTGGGCCACCAACGACGGACAAGTCCGTAGCAGAGGCGTTTCGTCCACCGGCGTCAGGAGCGAGATTCACCTGGTGGCGACGCCGGGTTTCGTGAGCGCGCCGGGGCTTGCTGCGCACGATGGTGCCTTCTTGGTGGCCTGGGCGGAGCAAGGCGGCATTCGGGGGCGCCCCTTGAGCGCAACGGGGCTCCCTGCTTCCGACGTTATGACCATTTCTAGTGAGAGAAACTTATCGAACCCAGCGATTGTGGAGCTGGAGAATGGGTACTTGGTCGCATTTAGGCGCGGAGGCGGAACGGCGTCGGTTCGGGCACAAGTTGTTGGCGCGGATCTCGCGGTTTCGGACCCAGCCGTAAGCCTTCGGCTCTCGGCTGATTCGTTCGCACTGGCCGACATACACGTCGCTTCAGGGGGCGATCGAACCTTCATCGCATGGAATGACGACCGTCATCGACACGGAGCGCTCGCGTACGGCGCCATCTACGCCAACACCGTGTCGCTCGAGGGTGTGGTCGGGTTCCCGGGTGACGCTGGGTTGCACGTGGACCTGACAGCCGAGCTCGGAGGCGTCGCAGTCATCGGCACTGCTGCTCTCGTTGCAACGCGAGTTGGCGATGAAGTTGGCGTGGTCGTGCGCCACTTCTGACGCGCCGCGCATGTGACAACTTTGTCAAGTTTTCGGTTGCGTGAGTTGTCTGTGATCGGATAGAGATGCGGCTTCTGCGCTTGATGAAGTGCAGTCATTTGGGGCGTTCTCGTTCACCATCATGCGCGCTTGCTGCAGTCCTCGCCTTGATGGGCTTCTCCGCGGATTTTTGGCGATAGCCATGGTTTCCGCGCTGGGGTCCATTGCCTGCTCGGAAGGGCCGGAAGCTAGCGGCGCCAAGACGTATCTCGGTCGAGACATCCCGAGCTTGCTCTTCCCAGAGCAGCCCTCAGGCTGGGGGGGGACGGGCGGCAATCAAGGCACTGGTGGCGGTGGAACTGGCGGATGGAGCGGCACGGGAGCCGCAGGCGGCAACACAAGCGGCAGTCCGACGTGGATTGATCCGGATCCGCCACCTAGCGGGTTTGGCTCTGTGTACTGCGGGGACTGGGCGCGGGATGCGGAAACGGAGGAATGCGATAGCGGGCCGGATGGGCCCTTTGTTGCATGCACGGCGAACTGCCAAACGCTGGACTTTCTGCTGTTGGAATCGCAGCAGTCGCCTGTCGGTCAACCGAATCGCAAGGCGGTTCGACTGGGCACGAGCCCGCACCAGCTCGCTGTGATCCCGCGTGGTTTTGCCGTTGCCTTCGCGTATCCGGACGAGCAGAAGGTTGCCGTCCGCCTCTTTGATGAACGTGGCACACGCGGAACCCAACTGACGTTGGGGGAAGCGGTGACATTTGCAGATCCCGCCATCACGTCCATCGGGAGCTCGCTCTACGTTGCGTGGAACCAGCTGAACGGTGATGGTTCGGAGCTTGGCGTCGCGCTTCGACGCGTGGACACGGCTACGGAGGAAGCGGATGCGCAGGCTTACGCAAACGCAACGACTTTCGGCGCACAGTCGGAGCCAGATGTAGCGGCTGTCGGCTCGACCGTCGCCGTGGCTTGGACGGATACGAGTGACCCAAAGAACGGTCCGGACGTGAAGCTGCGTCGCTTCGACGCCCGTTTGAGTCCACTCGGGGACGAAGTGTTGCTGGGGGACACGCCGTTGCCCGAGGGAAGCGTGGCGCTCGCGAGTCACGGGGAAAAGCTGGCGGCAGTATGGCGAGAGAACCAGCCGAACGGCTGGGAGGTCATCGTCGTCTGGGTCGATGGTGAGAGATGGCGAGTCAACGTCGAAGGACGGGGGCCGCCCCAGGAACGCCCCTCGCTCGTTTTCTTGGACGATGCGCATGTCCTCGTAACCTATGCGTTGAACGCTGAGCCGGAGAACACCGGGGTTTCGAACGTTCCGCGGTTGTGGGCGACGGTCGTCGAGCTTGGTAGCAGCACGTCTCCAGCTCCGTTCCGCATCGAGCCTCTGCAGCCCGACTATGTAGGGCAAGACGCCGTTGGTCAGCGTGCTCCGCGCCTGGTGGCGGGTAGTGGACACATCTATCTCGCATGGCAATCGGACGCGCACGTCGGAGATCCTCGGGGCGAAGAGCTTTGGCTCAAACGTTTGTATTGGGATTCCGGAACAAAGGAGTTGTGGCTCGGCGTTGCGGAGGAGTCGCTGCCGCGAAGCCAAGCGCATCGTCACGGCGATCAAAGGGAAGTTGCGCTGGTCACTACGCCGCTTCCGCCCCTTGGGGCGCTGCTCATGGGGTGGACAGACTTCGGAACGACGGTGGATCCGGATCAGGGTCATCCGGACGTGGTTCTTCAGTTGGCGCCATTGCCATTGCGTCGAGGTGACGCTGCGGAGAAAGACTGCACGGTGGCATGCGAAGCTGGCGAAGGACCTTGCTCGCTTGAAGCGTCACCCTCGGAGTGCGTGCTAGGCACTACGTGCGTCATGGGACGCGGGCCTTGGTACGGGTACGGCCCGAGAACACCCGTGTGCGTACCAAACCATTGTCTGAACGGTGTGGAGGACGCGAGCGAAACGGAAACGGGTGTTGATTGTGGTGGCGAGTGCGGTCCGTGCTTCAGCTGCTATCGGGACAGTGCGGGAGCGCCAGAGCTGAGCCAGCTGGGGACGAGCGGATTTTGCAGCGCAGTGTGTCGCTGCGAGTCAACGGAAGGGGACTGCAACTCGGATACGGACTGCGTGAGCGGCCTCGAGTGCATGCAGAATGTGGGAGACCAGCACATTCCGCAGTACCCACCGGAAATCGACCTGTGCGTGTCCCCGAGCTGCGTTTCTGAAGGAATCATCTTGTGCGGGGTTCCTGGGTGTTCGTCTTGCCCAGCCGGTCACATCGACTACTGCCAGCACCAAACGTGCGGGGAGGGAGAAGGAGACTGTGACGGGGACGAGCAGTGCGGCCCTGGCTTGTACTGCGCGACTGGTACTGGCGGACTGTACGGAGCGCCGGGAGGAGTGGACGTGTGTCGTCCGCTGGCGTGCGCGTCGAACGCACTGCAGCCGAACACGTCGGGCTACTGCACGACGGAGTGCCGGTGCGGAACGGGGACGGGCGTGTGCACGAGCGATGCGCAGTGCCTTGAGGGGAGTGTGTGTAGCGCGAAAGGGCTGAGCTACGGGAGGTATCCGGAGCTCGCCGTGTGTACGCCCGAGCACTGCACGAACGGTGTGAGGGACGGGGACGAGCGCCGAGTGGATTGCGGGGGTAGCTGTGGGGACTGCTCGCTGTGCGAAACGAATGAAGCGTTCGCTTCGTTCGAAGATCCAGAGAGGCCGTGGGGCTGGGCGGCAAACTTCGCGCCTTCCGCGCAGGTGAGCATGGCGCAGAGCGGAACGGCGACGCACGGGAGCGCATCACTCGAAGTGACGGCGTGCGGCTGGGCAGATCTGATGAGTGGAGGGCACTCGACGGCCGACCTGGGTGTGGTGGGCAACGAGCTTTGGTTGGATTTGTTCATTCCAGGGACGGTTCCGAACGCGGCGTATGTCGGGCGGCTGAGTCTCTCGGTTTCGGTGCCCGGAGCGGGGATCGAAGACTGGCGTTTGGAGGCGCTCACGACGAACGGTTTGGCGGCGGACCACGCGTTGACGGCGCTACCGCGTGGCAGTTGGAGCAAGCTGCGGTTTCAAGTTCCGGAGGTGGTTCAAGCTGCGTACCACCAGGACTGGGAGTCCGCGCGGTTTCGCATTGGGCTTTCTACGGCGCCCTGCGCGAGCGGCATGGAGCCGTCGTTTTTGCTGGACCACCTGCGCTTCGGAGGAGCGGAGGCAGCGTTTCGGAGCATCTGCAACCAGCCGAACGTGACGCCGACGTCACTGGCGGAGAACTTCAGCTTCGAACAGCTCGAGGTATGGCGAGACGCGTTCGGGGGTCCCTCGGCGTTGACGCCGGAGAGGGAGCACGTTGCGCACCTCATCCAAGCGGCAAGGGTTCCACACAACCAGACGGTGGTCATCCGCAGCGGGCACTTCACGGCTGGAGACATCGGAGCGAGTAATCGCTTGCGGCTCGACGTGAGGCTCCCCAGCCCCGCGAGCGGGAGCGTGACGGGAAGCATCACGGCGACGGGAGCGTGTCACGGCGTGGCGCCAGTAAATCTGGGCACCCAAACGCTGAGCGGACGCCCGCTGGACGCGTACAGCACCCTTGCGTTTACGGTACCGAGCAGCTTCCAGAGCGTGCTCGCTGGGACGTATTCCCAGTGCAGCATTACACTGAGCATTACCTCGGCGGGGCTGGACGAGCCGCTGAGCATCGACAACCTGCGCTTCGGTGCGCCAGCGTTCTGCGAAGACAACCAGCTGAGCGACGTCGCGCCCTTTGCGCTGAATCAGCCCGTGGCGCCAAACGGCACGGAAACGTACCCCTACCCGCTCTGCACAGCCGCGCAGTTTCAGACGCTCGTGAATACGACGTCGCTCTGGAACAAGCACTTTACTCTCGAGACGGACATTGACTTGAGCACGTTGGTGGGGACGATCGGAACCACGGCGACACCATTCACGGGTAGCTTGGAGGGCAGGAATCACGAGCTACAAAACTACTCAGTGGATGCGCCGGAAACGGACGAGGTAGGGCTCTTTGGTAGGCGTTCTGGGGGCACCATCCAGAATCTTCGCCTCAGAGGCTTCAGGGTTCGCGGTCGCTCCTACGTAGGAGCGCTTGCGGGTTACGGCGGCGGTACGTCAAAGAACGTGCACGTGCTCGGTGGCTCGGTCATCGGTGTTGGTGAACGCGTCGGGGGACTCTTCGGGACGGGAGTGGCTGAACATTGCTCCTCATCCGCTACGGTCGTGGGACAGCGGGCTGTGGGGGGGCTCATTGGCTACATGGGATCCGTAGGGGATCTACGAGGCTCGAGCAGCAGCGGAAACGTCTTGAGTGCCACTGGACAAGCAGGTGGTTTGCTTGGGGAGGGGAGCGGACCGCTGACGGATTGCTTTGCTACCGGAAACGTAGTGGGCGGTGGAGCCCAGATAGGCGGTCTTGTCGGGGCCTTCTCGTACAGCGCGACGGTTACTAGGAGTCATTCCACCGGACCTGTGGTCGGGAACGCAGATGTCGGCGGGTTGGTTGGCCTACTCAACGGCACAATTAACGACAGCTTCTCGACGAGCGCGGTTGAAGCAGGGAGTCGCGCCGGCGGACTGGTGGGCACGATGTCATCATTGGCTGGCCTCACAGCCTTCGTGAGCGACAGCTTTGCGACGGGTTCCGTCACTACGAGTCAGTCGCGAGCTGGTGGTTTGGTTGGTCAGGCAACCCGTGGGCGAATTGAAAGATGTTTCGCGACGGGCAGCGTGAACGCCTCGGCCGAGGGCGGTGGCCTGTTAGGCTACGCGACGACAAGCACTCGCGTGGCGGATGCGTTCGCCTCGGGCAGTGCAAGCGTTACCGGCGCGGCCGTCGGCGGTTTAGCTGGGCGCCTACTGACCGCGTCAACGGTAACGCGCTCCTACGCCTTGGGAACGGTAGCGGGGGCATCGCAACGAGGCGGCCTCGTTGGACGGGCGGACAACGATGTTTCGGTGTCCGCAAGCGTCTTCGATAGTTCCAGCGACCCTTCGCTGCTGGCCGTAGGCACGAACAACGTACAGGGCGTCTCGGATGCAGGTCGAACCGCCTTGGAACTTCGAGACGAGGCTACATTCGTCGGCAGGGGCTGGAACTTCGTCCGTATTTGGAAAATGAGCGAGCGTGGCCCGGGGCTGTCGACGATCGGGTTTTGCAACGATGTGGAGCAGCTCAGCGGCGCTCCGTTTCAGGTCCCCGGAGCGTTGCCCGTCCCAGACGGGAGCTCGTCCAACCCTTACCGGATCTGCACGGCAGAGCAGATGCAGACCCTCTCGGATACGCCGAGTCTTTGGGGCAAGAGCTTCGTGCTCGAGGCGGACATCAATCTGTCGGGTGTTGCTGGAGTCATCGGCAATGACGTGGCGCCCTTTACGGGAACCTTTGATGGCCACGCGCATCGGTTGGGCGCCTTCGTTCGGACGGGTACTACGAACGTTGGCCTGTTCGGACGAGTGCTAGGCGATGGCGTCATTGATGGGACGCACGACGGGGTTATTCGGGACTTGCGTTTGGATCGCGTTCACGTGCGAGGCATCACGAACGTGGGCGGCCTGGTGGGAGCGCTCGACACCGGGGTGGTTCAAGACGTCGTAGCGATTGCGGGGACCGTGGCGCCATCCTCCGAAGTAGCTGGGATAGAGGCGATTGGCGGAATCGTGGGCTACGCCCTGAACAGTCAGATTCTGCGTTCGGTTTCCATCGTGACCGTTTCTGCTGGCAGCGGGGTCAAGGTGGGCGGGTTGGTTGGCGCTTCGGTAGGCGGAGAAATCCGCGGAGGCCGAACATTCAATGCCGTTCTGAGGGCCGATGCCGGGGCTCAAGCTCTTGGCGGAGTTGCGGGCACAGCATCGACGATTTCCGAATCGTCTGGGGTGACCACCTTCAACCTGACCGGCGGGGCAACCTCAGTGAAGTATGTTGGCGGCCTCGTCGGCGTCGCACTCGACTCCGTTTTCGGTAGCAGCTCGAGCTCCACTGTTAGCGCTCCTAACGCGACGCATGTCGGTGGCCTCGTCGGTTGGTCTACGGCGAACGTCGAAAACTGCTCGGCCACGGGCGCTGTGAGCGGTTCCCAAGCGGGGGGACTCATTGGTCTTCAAGAGGGGCAGAGCGTCGTTCGCTCCTCCGCCACGGGTGCGGTTACTGCTGGCTCCACGGGCATCGCTGGAGCCCTGGTTGGAGACGCCGCAGGGGCGTCCATCAGCGACAGCTACGCAAGCGGCTCCGTCTCGATGTCCGCAGCGCCGTCCGGCGGTGGTTTGATCGGTCGAGCAGACGGCACCAGCGTCGAGCGGTCGTACGCCCGAGGAGCCGTCACCGGCACCCACGCCGCTTTGGGCGGTTTCATCGGCACAACGCAGGGCGCCGCCCTTTCGTTCTCGAGTAGCTACTACAGCAGCACCGCGGCCCCCGGCCTGGCAGACATTGGACAAGACCTGAACGGCACAGGGACCAACCCTGCCGCAATCAGCGCGGTCTCGGACACAGCGCTGAAGACTCAGTCGACGTTTACGGGGTGGGACTTCGTGAACGTTTGGAACATTACTTCGGGGAACTACCCGGTGTTGAGGTAGCAGGACAATGCGCTTGAGATTATTTCCCGAGATTCATTTGAAACAGGCAACGCACCGGTCCTGTCGTGCGATTGCTTGCCTCGTCTGCCTGCTTCCGGGATCGGCTCTCGCATATCGAACGGCAGGCGATTTACCGGACTTCGATGGAACTGAACGCGTGCGGTGGGCTGGGGACAGGATTCACTACCGACTCTTTGCAGGCACCGGAAGCTACGGGCAGGAGGCCGTTGAAACGACCATGCAGGAGGCTCTCGATGAATGGGGGGCTCAAGAGTGTGGGCAGATAAGTTTCGATTATGGTGGGATAACTCTCAAAGAAGCGGCACCCAATGATGGCGTAAATACAGTTCAGCTAATTTTCGACGATTGGTCTGAGCGTGGGTACGACCCATCAGCCGGTGGCGTCACCGACGTGCAATACGAAAAGCGTGACGGTGGATGGGTAATTTCGGAAGCTGATCTGTACGTGAATGCCCAGCATTTCACGTGGATTACAGACGTTCCGTCCAGTAGCGATGAACGAAGCCTCCGCGGTGTCTTCCTTCACGAAGGGGGGCACATGCTCGGACTCCTCCATCCGTGCGAGGCAGGCGGGCGCGAGGGAGCGCCAGCCTGTACCAAGAATGATTCATACATTGATTCCGCAATGTACCCATTCTACGGGACCGGAGGGCTCAGACTTGAACGCGACGACAGAAGAGGCTTGTGCTTCTTGTATCCGGGAGCTCTTTGCGGGGTACAGGGGTGCCCGTTTGGGTCTGAATGTACGGACGACGGGTGTCGAGCATCGTGCAACGGGTCGATTTGCGGCGAGGAAGAGCTCTGCCTTGCAGATACGTGCGTAGCACCAGAAGATTTCTGCAGCATTGTAGATTGCGGCCAGTGTGAAACTTCGAGCGACTGTCGCAACGACTTGAACTGCGTCGAGGGTGTCTGCGCGACTGGTACCGCCCCCAACGGTGACCCATGCACGGGATCGCGAGACTGCAGCAGCTCCATATGTGTCAATGAAACGTATTGTGCAGCTAGCTGCGTTCGCGACGCTGACTGTCAAACAGGAGACGTGTGCGAGGGGCAGTGCGGCGGTAGCCGGAAGCCTTTGGGAGACCCTTGCGCAGAGTCAAACGAATGCATCGGTGATGTATGCCTCGGAGGGTACACGGAGCGCCCTGTGTGTACTCGTGAGTGCGAAGTCGAAGATTCTCCCTGTCCGGCTGGTTGGCTTTGCGAATCAGTGGAGACTCGCCGCGTTTGTCGCCCGGACACAAGAGATGATGGGTGCGGGTGCGCGGTTCCGGGAAGGGTTCGATCGCTCTCGACTCCGTGGCTGACGACGACAGTACTCATGCTGGCGGTGTACTGTCGCAGATACAACAGGGTTCGCGTGCTCTTGAGGTGAGGTTCCTTGTGAAGAAGTTACGTGGTCAAAAGAGAATTGAGCACCTTGTCACTTCGTCGACTTGGGGGAGAGCACTGTGCACATTTGCACTAGTGCTCTCAACCTTGGGATGTGGGCGAAGTGAGGGGGAAGGTTCCGCAGCGCCCGGCGCAGGGGGGACGCAGAGCTCCTCGGGCGG
>JAEYVE010000045.1 GCA_023432025.1 Pseudomonadota bacterium | reverse complement strand
CTTCGGCGCCGCACGCCCTGGGGGGATCATGACGTTCGAAGATTTGGTGCGTCTGGGACAGGAAGCCATCGTTCTGTCCGTCATGCTCTCGCTCCCCGCGGCCGGAACGGCCCTGCTCGTCGGCCTCGTCACCTCCGCGCTTCAGTCGGCCACGAACGTTCATGACGCCGCCGTTTCGCATTTGCCGCGCCTCGTCGCCGTGGCGCTCGTCATCGCGCTGGGCGCTTCGTGGATGGGCTCGCAAGTGCTCGCCTTCGCCGAGCGCGCCTGGGGCGGCGGCTGAGCCTGCTCTCCCTAATCTCTGTCGACCTGTTCCCCATCAACGGAGCGCGCCCCGTTCGGAGTGGACCCCGTGAGCTCTTCCGTTCTCGCGCCGAGCGACGTGTCCCGCGCGCTCGCGGGCCAAGACGTACTCGTCGGCGGCTTCGTCGCCCACGCGGCTTTGCCCGACATCACGCTGACGGACGCGCTCCGTTCGCTCCCCGTGCACCTAGCCGAAGGTGAGCCGTGCCCCGCGCTCGGCACCGGCCACATGCTCGTCGTCCGCGGCCGCGTGGTTTGTGCCACCGAGGGCCCCGCGGCTCTCCAAGACGCCCGCGTCGTCGAGCACTACGCGGGCCCGGAGCCCACCGGAAATAGCGAGCAAGCGCGCGTCACCTGGAGCGGACGCGGACGGGCGCTCGAAGCGCGCTCACGCGCTCTCCAAACGGTGCGCGCTTACTTTTCCGAGCAGCGCTTCGTGGAGGTGGAAACGCCGCTGCTCGTCCCCTGCCCGGGCCTAGATCCCAACGTGGACTCCCTCGGCAGCGTGCGGCGCGGCGAGCGCACGGACTGGCTCATCACCTCCCCCGAGCTGCACATGAAGCGGCTCTTGGTGGGCGGCATGCCGCGCATTTTTCAGCTCGCGCGCTGCTTTCGCGCCGAAGAGCTCGGGCTCTACCACGAGCCGGAATTCACGATGCTGGAGTGGTACCGCGCCTTCGCCGGCTACCAAGAGGCCCTCGGGGACACGGAAGCGCTCGTCTTTCGCGTGGTTCAGGCGCTGTCGGGCGACCACTTCGCGCGGCTTCGCCACGCAAACGGCAGCATCCGCCGCATCGACGTCACTCCGCCGTTCGAGCGCGTCACCGTACGCGCGGCCTTCGCCGAGCACGCGGGGGAGCCCGACGCGGCCGCGCTCGCCGCACGCGATCCCGACCGCTACTTCCAGCTCTTGGTCGAGCAAGTGGAGCCCGCGCTCGCACAGCGCGAACGCCCGGTTTTTCTCGTGGACTACCCGGCCAGCGAGGCCGCGCTCGCGCGAAAGTGCCCGGCAGATCCAAGCGTGGCCGAGCGCTTCGAGCTGTACGTGGGCGGCGTCGAGCTGTGCAACGGCTTCGGAGAGCTCACGGACGGAGGCGAACAACGTCGCCGCTTCGAAGCCGAACGCGCACGCCGCGCCGCTGTAGGCGCCCCCGTTTACCCGCTGGACGAACGCTTTCTCGGCGCGCTTGAACAAGGCATGCCGCCCGCCACCGGCAACGCGCTCGGCTTCGATCGCCTCGTGATGCTCGCGCTCGGAGCCAGCGAGCTCGCCGACGTCCTGGCCTTCCCCGACGCCGTCCGCTGACGCTCTTCGAGCTCGCCGACGTACCGGCTTTTTCCCGACGCCGTCCGCTGACGAGCAGCGAGCTCGCCAACGTCCGCACGCGGTCCGCTGACGCGCATCGAGCTCGCCAACGTCCTCGCCTTCCAGACGCCGCCCGCTGACGCTCTTCGAGCCTCGACGTCCTTGACGTCGTCCACTCAGGTGCGTCGTCCGCTCACGCAGCCCCCCACAACTTATCGATGTTCCGGGGCAGCCCCTCACGTCCCCGCGCGTCCGCTCCCGCGCTACGGACACGCGCGCCCCCGAGCACGTCTCACTCGTACCGAATGATCGACACGACGGGCGTCGGCTCCAGACGACTGCGCCCCCCGAGCCCCTCCAGCTCGATGATGAACGCGTACGCGTGCACCTCCGCCCCCTGACGATCCACGAGCTCGGCAGCTGCCGCCGCGGTGCCGCCCGTCGCGAGCAAATCGTCCACGATGAGCACACGCGCGCCTTCTGCCAGCGAATCCCGATGCATTTCCAGCTCGGATTCGCCGTACTCGAGCGAGTAGGACACCTTGTCCGTGCGGTGCGGCAGCTTTCCGGGGCGGCGCACCGGCACGAAGCTCGCATTCAAGCGCGCGGCGAGCGCGCCACCAAAAATGAATCCGCGCGACTCGATGCCTACCACCGCGTCGATGTGATCTCCCACGAAGCGGTGCACCAAAGCGTCCAGCACGATGTGAAATCCGCGCGGATCCGCGAGCAGCGGCGTGATGTCGCGAAACAAAATGCCCGGCTGCGGAAAATCCGGAACGTCCCGAACGAGCCCCGCCACGTACGACAGCGGATCGAGATCCGGCGTGCTGACGAGCAGCGCCCCCGAGGGGCTCGATTTTTCGCGTTCACTGCCGCGCGGTGTGGGCGGCACGCGGGCTGGCAGAGGGCTCACGGGGCGTTTGCGCGTCACCATGGCTTCTGAGTTAGTCGAGCTCGAGGCGGGGCTCAATGCGGCTCACGGGCGGCTCGTCGATCCAGCGCGTTCCGCGCGCCAAGTGCACGGCGTCGGGCTCGACCACAAGCGTTCATGAGCCACAAGACGACAGAGCCCCGAAGCGAGGTCGAGGCGGCTTCGGGGCGGCTGAAGAAAGGGTTACTTCCGCTTGCTCGAGAGCGGTGTCCCGACCTTCGGAGCTCGACGTCGCGCACCCCACACCGCGACGACCAGGATTCGCTCTCGGCGAGCCTGATACACGTAATAGAGGTGCGTGCTCGAGCCCTCGAGCAGCCAGCGACGGATCACCTCGTTCTTGCGCATGCGCCAGGCTTCACCGCTTTCGGGAAGCGTGCGCAGATGCTTTTCGGCCTCTTCGAGCTCACGCAGGAAAAACTCTGCTCCGACGTCGCGGTTCTCGGCCCAGTAGTTCGCGATGCGCTCGATTTCGCGCTCTGCTCGCGGCGTGATGTCGAAATTCACTGCGTCGCGCGGAGCCTCTGGATGACGGAAGAAAGGCTTTTCGACTTGCCTGCTTCGTCGTCGGCAAAGCTCTCGTCGATCATCTCCAGCACATGCTGGCGCTCGTCGTCGTTGAGACCGTCGTCGACGTCATTCATCGGCGTCAAATACAGCTCCGTACCCTCGGGCAAATCCGTCGGCTCGTCGACGACGATTCGACCGTTCAAGACATGGGCTCTCAGCGGCGACATCGCCGTAAATAATAGCACGTCGTCAATCGTCTCCCCACGCCGGAGTTGGGACGCGCAAAAGCCCGCGCTAGACCCCTTCCACGAGGGTCGGGCGCGCCCCCGAAGGGGCTCGATTTTTCGCGTTCACTGCCGCGCGGTGTGGGCGGCACGCGGGCTGGCAGAGGGCTCACGGGGCGTTTGCGCGTCACCAGGGCTCCTGAGTTAGTCGAGCTCGAAGCGGGGCTCAATGCGGCTCACGGGCGGCTCGTCGATCCGGCGCGTTCCGCCCGCTGGAGGTGCTCCACCAAGTGCACGGCGTCGGGCTCGAGAGCGCTCGACCACAAGTCCAAAGACAACGGCGTCACGCCGACCACACCTTCGTCATACGCCTCCGTGTCGCTGCCGGGCGCGGGCTCGTGGCTGATGTTCGTGCCGCCAATCCAGTAGTAGGGGCGCCCGCGCGGATCAGCGCGCTCAATCAAACCTGCGTCGTACACACGTCGACCGAGCCGCGTCGCGCGCACCGGCCAACTCGAGCCCGGCGGAAAGTTGACGTTGAAGAGGCGCGGTCCGCGCAGTCCCGCCTCGGCAATGCCGCGAGCAATGCGCGAAGCTTCTCGGCACGCGGCCTCCAAGTCACAATCCGGCAGCGCAGAAACGGCCAGCGCGGGCACCCCTTGG
>JAEYVE010000284.1 GCA_023432025.1 Pseudomonadota bacterium | reverse complement strand
ACCGGCGGCAGCGCGACGGGCGGCGAGGCCACCGGCGGAGCGGCGACCGGCGGCAGCGCGACGGGTGGCGAGGCCACCGGCGGTAGCGGGACGGGCGGAGCCTCGACGGAGGGAACCTTCCCCGCCGACACGACCCAGGCGAGCGTCGCCGCCTTCGTCGCGAGCGAGGTTTACCGACAGGCACCTTGGATCGGGGACGCCGCGCCGCGCCCCGCAGTCGGCATCACGAGCCCTCACGGCAACGTGCGTGTGTTCTTCAATCCCGCAGTGGTTCCCGCCATCGGCGTCGAAGAGCCCACAGTCCCGCCGAACAGCATGATCGTGAAGGAAATGTACGACGACGGCGGCACGCTCGTCGGAAAGGCCGTCAACCTGAGAGCGGCCTCGACCGACCCGTGGACGTTCTACTGCTTCGCTCCGGACAGCCGCTGCCAAACGGGCGAAGGCGACGTGACGGAAGCCGACCCCATCTACGGTCGCGGGCTCGAGGTGGGCTGCGGCTTCTGCCACGCGGACACGATCAGCGCTCCGCAGCCCTGAGCTTTCCCACGAAAGGGGCCACCTTTACACGGGGGCCCCCTCGGCCTAGTTCGCTGTTCCCGCCGATGGCGCGGCCCACGCGGGGTACCCCCCGTGAGCGCCCACCCGCGCGCTACGTTCCGACATTTCAGAGGAAAGAAAAGTCATGACCCTGAACAAGCTGAGCATTGCCGATCTCGATCTCGCCGGGAAGCGCGTGCTCATCCGCGTCGATTTCAACGTGCCCCTGAAGGACGGCAAGATCACCAACAACGCGCGCATCGTCGCCGCGCTGCCCACCGTGCAGCTCGCCCTCGAGAAGGGCGCCAGCGTGGTGCTCATGAGCCACTTGGGCCGTCCGGACGGCGAGAGAAACCCCAAGTACTCGCTCAAGCCGGTCGCGGTCGAGCTCGAGAAGCTCCTCGGCAAGAGCATCACGTTCCTGGACGACTGCGTGGGTCCCGAGGTGGAAAAGGCGTGTGCCCAGCTCGCACCCGGCGCCGTGGTCCTGCTCGAAAACCTGCGCTTCCACATCGAGGAAGAGGGCAAGGCGAAGAAGGAGGACGGCACGAGCGTCAAGGCCGACCCCGAGAACGTCAAGAAGTTCCGCGAGAGCCTCACCAAGCTCGGCGACGTCTACGTCAACGACGCCTTCGGCACCGCGCACCGCGCTCACTCGTCGATGGTCGGCGTGAATCTGCCGCAGAAGGCTTCGGGCCTGCTCATGCAGAAGGAGCTCGAGTACTTCGGCAAGGCGCTGGAGAACCCGGAGCGTCCGTTCCTCGGCATTTTGGGCGGCGCCAAGGTCGCCGACAAGATTCAGCTCATCGAGAACCTGCTCGACAAGGTCAACGTCATGATCATCGGCGGTGGCATGGCGTACACGTTCAAGAAGGTCGTGTTCGGCATGGAAATCGGAAAAAGCCTGTTCGATCCCGAAGGCGCCAAGATCGTCGCGGGCATCGTTCAAAAGGCCAAGGACAAGGGCGTCAAGCTCGTGTTCCCGGTGGACTACGTGACCGGCGACAAGTTCGGTGAGGACGCCAACGTGGGCGCCGCCACCGACGAGACCGGTATTCCCGCGGACCTCGAAGGCTTCGACTGCGGCCCCACGTCGCGTGAGCTCTTCAAGGAAACCGTGCTCTCCGCCAAGACGATCGTGTGGAACGGCCCGGTGGGCGTGTTCGAGTTCGACAAGTTCGGCGCGGGCACGCGCGCGGTCGGCGACGCCGTCGTCGAAGCGACCAAGCGCGGCGCGACCACCATCATCGGTGGTGGTGACACGGCCACGGCCGCCGCGAAGTACGGCATCGAAGACAAGGTCAGCCACGTCTCGACGGGCGGCGGCGCTTCGCTCGAGCTGCTGGAAGGCAAGAGCCTCCCCGGCGTGGTTGCGCTGTCGGACAAGTAAGCTCGAACGAACCGAGCGTGTGACGCGAAGGGCGCCCTCCGAAAGGAAGGCGCCCTTCGTGCTTTCGTCCGAACACCTGGCTCCGGCGAAGGACTCGGCTCCGACGAACGACCAGGCTCCGGCGAAGGACTCGGCTCCGACGAGCCGTTTGGCTCCGGCAAGCCGTTTGGCTCCGCCAAGCCGTTTGGCTCCGCCAAGCCGTTTGGCTCCGAGCCGCGCGGCGCGCTCTTCGGGACACATCCTGCGGGGCAGGCCCCGCGGGATGTGTCAGGCTATTTGCCGATGGCTCGTGGACGCGTAGCGGGACTCTTGGCTCTCCTTCGGTTCTTGAAGAGCAGGCAGTCGGGCATTCCGCTGAAGCTCGTGCTGCTCGCTGCGGTGCTCTACGTGGTGCTTCCGGCAGACCTGATCCCCGACGTGGTCCCCATCGCCGGTTGGCTGGACGATCTCGGGCTCGTAGCGCTCGTCGGCGGTTGGTTGGCGTCCGCGTACTCTCGGTCCAAGAAGCGCGGACAAGCGAACGCCCCTTCCGACGCAGCGCGTCGAGAAGCAGATCCGTGGGCCCCCTCGGATCGGTGAGCGACCGCATTTCGGTGAGCGACCGCGATGCCTTCGCGGAAAGCGTTCGTCGCTCTCGGAGACGTGCCGCTCGCGCGTCATGACGAAATGACTCACTCGTGACCCTCCGCCCGCGAGAAGCGGAGTACCTAGAAGCACGATGAGCGTCGCGGCAAGCACTCCAAGCACGCAGGGTTCCGGAGCAACTACGTCTCCTCCGCTCGCCCTACCTTTTGCCTCCAGTCCTCTCGAGCGCCCGTCGCTTTCCGACAGGCCGCGGCTCGGAGATCCACGAGGGCCGCTGCCGCCCGACGAGCGCATCAACTGGGTGCGCTCCACACCGTTTTTCCTGCTTCACCTCATGCCGCTCGGCATCTTGTGGACGGGCGCCCGCGTTCAAGACTTGGTGCTGTGCGCGGTCTTGTACGTCACGCGCATGTTCTTCATCACGGCGGGCTACCACCGCTACTTCGCGCACCGCAGCTACAAGCTCGGCCGCGTCATGCAGTTCATCATGGCGTTCGGCGGCGGCACCGCGGCTCAAAAAGGCGCTTTGTGGTGGGCTTCGCATCACCGAGCGCACCACCGCCTGTCGGACACGAAGGACGACCCGCACGCGGCGTGGCGCGGCCTGTGGTGGAGCCACGTCGGCTGGATTCTCTGCGACAAGTACAACGAAACGCCGCCCATCAAGGATTTCTCCAAGTACCCCGAGCTGCGGTTCTTGGAGAAGTACCACCTCCTGCCACCCGTGCTGCTCGGCGTCGCCTGCTACGCGTGGGGCGGACCGAGCGCGCTCTTCGCCGGGTTCTTCCTGTCCACCGTGCTGCTCTACCACGGCGTGTTCTCCATCAATTCGCTCACGCATCGTTTCGGTAGGCGCCGGTACCACACCACCGACACCAGCAAGAACTCCTTCCTGCTCGCCCTCGTCACGCTGGGCGAGGGCTGGCACAACAACCACCACTACTACTCGTCGACGGCCAACCAGGGCTTCTTCTGGTGGGAGGTGGACATCAGCTACTACGTCATTCGCCTCTTCAGCTTCGTCGGCCTCGCCAGTGACGTGCGCACGCCGTCGCACCGCGCCCGCTTCAAGAACTGGATCGATCAAGACGCGTGTGATCGCGCCCTTCGTCGGCGTGGGCTCGAACGTCCTGAGCCGCACGTCCACGACGTGGCGGCACCGGCCCCCGCCGAGTGAGCTCGCACTCACCACGAACACCGAGCGCGAGCTGCGCGCTCGGTCAGGCGCCCTTGGACGATAGAGCGGCCCCGTAAGGCGGCCGCTGCGGGTTCAAAAGCGGAACGTCCGCCGCGTCCAGCGCGGCCTTGATGCGTTCGTGAAGTTGGAAGCCGAGCGGCCCTACGTCGCTCGGCTTCGCGCAGACGCGCACCGAAAACTGAACGCCGGACTCCATGAAGGCGACGGGCTCCGCCAGCGGCTCCGGCTCGGAGAGAACGCTCGGCAGCGCGCGCACGGCGTCGAGCAACACGCGGCGCACCTCCGGGATGCTCGCTTCGTACGAGACGACCAGGTTCACCTCCACGCGCCGCCAAGGCAGCTGCGTCACGTTGACGATGACGTCGTTGTAGAGCTTGCCGTTCGGGATGATGACGCGGCGGTCGCCGACCGTGAGCAGCTCCGTGTGAAAAATCTGAATCGCGTCGACGATGCCGCTGTGGCCCTGCGCCTCGATGGTGTCGCCGACCTTGAACGGCTTCAGCACGAGAATCAGCACGCCGCCCGCGAAGTTGGCGAGGCTCCCTTGCAAGGCCAAGCCAACGGCGAGGCCCGCCGCGCCAATCACGGCCACGAACGACGTCGTAGCGATGCCGAGCATCGACGCGACCGAAATGAACAAGAGCACCTTGAGCCCCATCGTGCCCAAGCTGCGCAGAAAGCCGCGGACCGTCGGATCCACGTGACCCTTGGAGAGCGCCTTGTCTCCGATGCGTCCGAGCCCGCGGATCAACCACAGCCCGAAGACCAACGTGACGAGCGCGAGCAGAACCTTTGGCAGGTAGCTTGCGCCGAGCTCCATGAAGCGGTCCAAGAGCTGCTCGAGGCTCGAAGCGTACGAGTTCATCTGCGAAGGCTCCCCAAAGACACCGAGGTACGAGCGTTCGGCTCCAGACAGGCTCAGCTGAGGAGCGGAGCGCCGTAGAGCGCCGCGTGAACGAAGTAGAGGACCGGTCCCGCGACGTAGGGGAACGCGTTGAACGCGATCACCATCCCCAAAAAGCCGAAGGCCGGCGTCGTGCGCACCTTGTAGAAGAACGCGCCCGCGTGACGCGGCGACAGCCCTTCCAGCACGCTCGCCCCGTCGAGCGGCGGCAGCGGCAGCAAGTTGAACACGCCGAGCAGCACGTTCAGGTTGAGCATCACCGAGAGGCCCATCGCCAAAGCACCGAGCGGCGTGCGGTACCCCTCTTCACCGGGCGCCACGACGAGCTGCGCCAAGCTCGGCTGATTGGAAAACTCGAGCCAGTTGCCACCGACGAGGACACGCATTGCCACGAAGGCCACCGCCGCCAAAAACAAATTGGCGACGGGACCCGACACCGACATCGCCGCGTAGCGACGCGGATGGCCGCTTGCCCAACGCGGATCGAACGGAGCCGAAGCCCAACCAATCATCCAACCGAAGAACGCGAACGAAATCAGCGGCACGACCACGAGCCCAAACGGCGAGCGGCGGATGTGCGGCACCGGATCGAGGCTCACCTGCCCACCCTCGTAAGCCGTGCGATCCCCGCCGAGATAAGCCACGGCGGCGTGCGAGAACTCGTGGAACGTGGTGCTGAACAGGAACACCACGTACCAAACCACCAGGCTGGCGAGGCTGAAGTCGTTGCTCATCGGGACGCGGGCGGCCTAGCCGACTCCGCCCCCCAACGTAAAGCCGCCGTTTTCCCCAGCAGCCGCTTCCGTCCGCACGAGCCATGGCCGCCCCCAACGCATTGTGCCACCTCGCGGAGGCCGGTCCTCACTGCGAGCAGCGCCCGCAAAGGAAAAATGGTGCCGCGCGCCTCTCCCGAGCGGCCCTGCCCGCGGAAGCCTCGTTCCAGTGAGGACGGACACGCAACTG
>JAEYVE010000245.1 GCA_023432025.1 Pseudomonadota bacterium | reverse complement strand
GGTGTTTCGCGGTTGGTCCCGCCTTCTGGGGGCCCAACGCGCTAACGCGCGACGGAGTGCGGGAGCACCGGGCCCCTCCGTACGAAGTCTCCCCCCCAATCCTTCGTCCCGCCCTTCTGCGGTGAATCCCCGAGCTCGACGGAGTGCGGGAGCACCGGGCCCCTCCGTACGAAGTCTCCCCCCAATCCTTCGTCCCGCCCTTCTGCGGTGAATCCCCGAGCTCGACGGAGTGCGGGAGCACCGGGCGCCTCCGTACGAAGTCTCCCCCCGATCCTTC
This sequence comes from Pseudomonadota bacterium, assembly GCA_023432025.1. GTDB lineage: Bacteria > Myxococcota_A > Polyangia > Polyangiales > Polyangiaceae > NIC37A-2. The sequence goes on along the minus strand of JAEYVE010000245.1, from coordinate 2,549 downwards.
GTCCCGCCCTTCTGGGTTAGTCCCCGAGCTCGACGTCACTGGGCGCGGCGGAGCTGCCGCCAGCCTGCGCGCAGGGCACCAGCGCCTTGCCATCCGCGCAAATGTCGAGGCGCTGAGCGAGGGCCTTGTTGTAGAGCTCGAACGCGGTGGCCTTGTCGTCGTTGGCTTGGCGCCGGTAGCTGCCGCCGATGAGGCCCGTGATGAGGCCGCCGATGGTGATGACGCCTCCGATGGCCATGACGGTCCACATTCCGCTGAAGTCCGGGGAGGTCTCGGCGTCTTCGATGAAGAAGACCGAGGACAACATGACGGCCGGGCCGACGCCGGTGAGCGCCCAACCCCAGCCCTGCACGGTGTTTGCCGTGCTCGTGGCTTCCGCGCTGCGTTCGGCGGCCGCGGCCGCTGCCGAATCCTCCTTCACCACGGGCAGGATGTCCTCGGGGTGATACACACGTTCGCCACCGTTGAGCTGCAAGTAGTCCGTCGTTCGCGCCGCGCCGACCGGAACGCCGTTCCGCAAATAGGTGATGTGCGTTTCGTGGGCCGATGTGGCGTGGAGCTGCTCGAGCGCCTGCGCGCGTTCCTCGAAGGAAGCCGAAGCCGAAGGAGCACGGAGCTCGACGTGCGGCGGACTAGCGCAAGCGCCGACGCTGACGCAAAGGACCAAAGCAACGGAAGACTGGAAGAGCGTTTTCATGTCGGCGGCCTCACGAGGCTGGCCGCACGCAAGTGAGCCAGTCCAGCGCGCCTTGTACGACGTAACTTAGGCAGCGCCAAGGCCCAGACCGTCGCCTTTTTCAGCGCGCAGTCCACGCTTCTGCCGCCAGAGCTCGGCCCCGAGAGGTCGGAGGCCCTCCCCGGTGTCCGCGCCGCATCCTTCAGAGGTGAACGAAGGCGCGCAGCCGTCGCTCGAAACCGCTCCCCGACGCCTCGTCCCGTCTCACTGCGGCACGCCGAAGAAGCGACGGATTCGAGCCAAGAGCAGCGGGGCGGTCTCGGCGGGGTACGCCGAGCCACCGCTCGCGAGGCGCTCGCTGAGCTCGGCCTGCCGCCGCGCCAGCTCTTGGCTAATTTGTGCGAGCACCGCGGGATCGCGCTCGATGGCCGCCTGGAAGGCGCCATGGTCCACGACCACCACTTCCGTCTCTTCGGTCGCGATGACGGTGGCCGCGCGCGGCTCGCCGGTCAGAAGACTCATTTCGCCGAAGAACTCGCCCGGCCCGAGCTGCGCTACCTCGATGGGCACGCCGCGCTGCTGGATCTGAACCTTGACGTTGCCCGACACCACGATGAAGAGCTCGTGGCCCGCTTCCCCCGCGCGCACCACGCTCTCTCCACGCGCGTAACGCCACACCTTGGAGAGCTCGGCGAGCACGGTTCGAGCGTCGTCCGACAGCGGACGCAAGAGGTCGATGCGATCGATGACGCGCCTGCGCGCCACCTGCGGCGAGCTCTCGGCCTCCGCGCGCACCGCGCGCTGCCACTCGACGCGCCTCCTCTGCATGGGCACCTCGAGCCCGAGGCGATCGAGCACGTGCAAAATATTGCTGAGGACCGAGCCGGAAATTTCGTCGCGTCGCGGGTGGTCGTTGATGAAAAACCGCACTCGGTAGCGTACGGAAAAGTCCGTGACCTCCGCGATGACCGCGCTCGGCGCAGGCGTCTCCAGAACGCCGTCGACCTGCGCCGTCGCCTTTTCCAAGAGCTCGCGGAGCGCCGCCGGCGCGCCGAACGGCGTGTCGATGAGGACGTGCCGGCGCGCGTAGGTTTGCGGGCGGTTGAAGTTGGTGATGGGCGCGCGCGCCAAGACGCCGTTCGGCACCGTGATCAGCACGCGATCCGCCGTTTCGATGGTGGTCGCGCGCCAATTGATTTCGATGACTCGCCCGGCGCGATCGGGGCTTTGATCGAACTGCACCCAGTCCCCGACCTGAAACGGCTGCTCCCCCTGAATCGCGAGGCCGGCGAACAGGTTGCCCAGCGTTTCCTGCAAGGAAAGGCCGAGCACCGCCGTGAGCACCGCGGACGTCGCCAAGAGCGACGTGGCGTTCACGCCGGCCACCTGAAGCGCGAGCAGCGCGACCCCGATGAAAATGCCGCCCTGCGTGAGGTCTTGGACGATGCGGGGAATGCGGTAGCCGAGGCCGCGCATCATGAGCAGGCGCGTCACCAGGAGAAACACGCTGCGCCCGAGCGACGCCAGCAAGAAGAAGAGCGAGATGGCGTCGACGAGCTTTCGTCCCGACGGGGCGAGCTTGAACGCCAAAGACACCCCGTGCAGCACGCCATACGCGATCAGCAGCCACAGGCCCACGCGCGCGAGGCGCTTCTCGTCCGGCCGGAGCACGAGCCGTGAGAGAAACCACGCAAGCAGGCCCACGGCGAGCGCCAATGCCGTATTCAAGAGAGGCGAAGGCGCAGCGAGCAGCGTTCCGAGATTCATGCGGCCCATCGATTGTAAGCACGGCTCGCACGCCCCGGAGAATAGGGACGGATACGGCGGGGGATACGGACCGGGCCCCCCGGCCCCCGGGGGCGCGGGGCGGGGG
>JAEYVE010000196.1 GCA_023432025.1 Pseudomonadota bacterium | reverse complement strand
GAGCTACGATTTGAACGGCAGCCGAGCGTACGTCAGCGGCATTTGGGCTTCGACGCTGGGGTACCGCAAGAGCAACGAAACCTTCTATTGGATGGGCTGCATGCGCCAGGGCGGGGGCTACGCCTACACGGCGAAGGACCCTGCGGGCCCTTGGACGAAACATCGCACGCAGGGCTGCTACTACGACATGGGCTTGCTCATCGACGACGATGACAAGATGTACGTGGCGTACGGCAACAACGCGGTCCACGTCGCCGAGCTCACCGCGGACGGCTTCGGGCAGGTGCGGTCACAAAAGGTGCTCGATTCGCCGGCGAACATCGGCGCGCTCGAGGGCGCCCGCTTCAACAAGATCAACGGCAACTACTACATTTTCCTCACTCAGTACGCGAACGGCGAGTACGTGCTTCGTTCGACGAACGGTCCCTTCGGTCCGTACGAGCTGAAGCCGTTTGCGGTGAAGCTGCCTTACGCGGGCAGGGGCGCGGGCGGCGCGCCTCACCAAGGCGGCGTCATTCAGACGCAGAACGGCGACTGGTACTACATGGCGTTCAACGACTCCTATCCTGCGGGTCGTCACCCGGTGATGGCGCCGATGAAGTGGACCGATGGTTGGCCGTCGGTGGAGCTCGTGAACGGGCAGTGGGGCGCCTCGTATCCCTTCCCGAATCTCCCTTGTGGATCGGGGAAGGTGAAAACACGGTTTGGACTGGAAACTTTCGAAGCGCAGACGCTGGATCCAGAGTGGGAGTGGAACCACAACCCGGACAACACGAAATGGTCCGCGGGCGGAGGTCTGACGCTTCAGACGGCGACCGTCACGAACGACATTTACGCGGCGCGCAACACGCTGACCCGCCGCATGGTGGGGCCGGTGTCCACAGGGACGATCGAGCTCGACTATAGCCAGATGAAGAACGGCGACGTGGCGGGCCTCGCGGCGTGGCGCGATTCGTCTGCGTTCATCGGCATCAAACAGGGAGCCAATGGCGCTCGCGTCGTAACGGTGAACGGGCTGACGCTCGACGGCAGCTGGAACACGAGCGGGCTCGGAAACGAGACCGCGAGCGCCAACGTATCGGGCGGCAAAATCTGGCTGCGCATCGAGGGCAACATTCGTACGGACCAAGGCGGTGGTGTGGCGCGCTTCTCGTACAGCACGAACGGGACGGACTTCACCGAGCTCGGGCCTACCTTCACGATGAAGAGGGAGTGGAACTTCTTCACCGGGTATCGTTACGCCATCTTCAACTACGCGACGCAGTCGCTCGGTGGCTCCGTGAAGGTCGCATCGTTCGAGCTGACCAAGGAGGAGTGACGCGGAGCGCGGCGGGGCCCTCTCCGGGGCTCCGCCGTCGAAATGTGCGTGCCTTGACGGCGCCTCCCCAGCGAGCAGGAATTGCTCGCGAGGGGAGGCGCTTCTGCTCGTACTCAGCAGCTCGCTTGCGTGAGCTTGCGCCTTCGCAAGATGGCGATCACGGCGCCGACGAAGCCTGCAGCTCCTAGGAGCGCCTCCCCAGCGAGCAGGAATTGCTCGCGTGAGGGGGCGCTTTTGCTCGTACTCAGCTGTTCGCTTGTGTGAGCTTGCGCCTTCGCAAGAAGGCGATCACGGCGCCGACGAAGCCTGCCCACGCGAGGGCATTGCCTTGCGAATGTGTGGCGCGGGAGAGGTCGCAGCTGCAGCCGCTGGATGAATCCTTCGGGCCGGGCGCCGTGGGTTCGTCGTTCGTGCCCCCGCTGGAAACGACTCCGCCGCCCGTGCCCATTCCCATTCCACCAGCGCCTGCGGCGCCGCCCGCACCGCCCGTGCCTTCAGCCGGCTCGGGGAGGGTGAGCTCTTCGGGTGGAAGGCCGTGGTCGATTTGCTCGAGGTAGGCCACGAGCGCATCGAGGTCTTGCTCGGTGAGATTCGAAGTGTCCCCGTGTTTGCCCTCGGGGTTTCGTGTGGTCAGAACGTCCCGCAGCGTCGCCGCTGAGCCGTCGTGTAGGTACGGGGCCGTTTGCCAGACGCCGAGCAGCGTGGGCGTGTCGATGCCGGGCAGCTCACCGCCGAGGCGATTGCCCGAAAGCTCCGTGAGGGTGCCTACGTCGTGGAGGTTGCCCCTGGCGCTGTCGGTGAAGTCGTCTCCCGAATGACAGGAGTCGCAGCCCAGCTCGAGAAACAGCTCACGGCCCCGCTCTCCTTGCTCCGTCAACGTGCCATCCGCGTTGCGGAAGGGGCTACGCGGCACCGCTGCCAAGGACGTCACGTACGCCGCCAGCGCGTCGAGATCCGGCTCGATGCCGGCTTTCGGATCTCCCAGAGGCTCGCTCCGGGTGCCGACCTCGAGATCCTCGGGCTGCATGAAGCCGAACCCCGCCTGGTGAGCTCGAATGGGCCCGTCGAAGTCCTGAATCTCGTCGAAGTTGGCCGACCAGTGCAGGGGACCGTGTCCGGTTCCGCGCTTTCCGAGGAGCGACGTCGTGTTGCGGAACCCCTCGCCGCGATCGAAAAAGTCCCATACACGCCCGTCCTCGAAGCCGTCGAAGTGGCACGACGAACAGCTCAAGTAGCCTTCGCTGGACATGCGCTTGTCCTCGGCGTTGGCAAAAATTTGCTTGCCGAGCAGCACCTCGCTCGAGAGCTTTTCGTGCGCGACCAGAGGGATCTCCGCCACGATGTTCGTCGTTTGATCCGCGCCGCGCAGCAGAGCTCCGACGTCGTAGACCACCAGCTTTCGCGACAGCTCCGCCAACACGACGAGGTGACCGTCGGGCGTGAGCACGGAGCCGGCGGGGCCGAGCAAGCTGTCCCCGCGCAGCGCCGTCACGAACGAACGATCGAAGCCGTCCCGAAGCTCCACGAGGTTCGAGCCAAATACGCTGACGAACGCCCAATCGCCCAACTCCGTGAACGTGACCTGGCGCGGCAGGTTGCGGTCGTCCAAGTCGATGCGCTGCTCGAGAACCTCTTGATCCGTCTCGAGATCCAGGATGGACACGAGCGGTCGTACTGCGTTGTCTTGCGTCAGCGCCAGGCCGTCTCTCTGGAGGCCGCGCGCCATGTTGTCCTTTTTGGCCGGCACCCAGGCGCGCGTGCCATCGGGCGTCACGGCGACCGAGAAAACGTAGTTCGGCAGCCCACGGCCTTGAACGTCGCTGTCTTCGGTCGTCGTGTCCTCGAGCAGATCGTAGCGAGCCTTCGTTTCCAGCGTATCTGCGTCGAGGCGATACACCTCGCCGCGGTCTCCCTGTGAAATGAAACGCGTGACCCACAAGTCGGCTCCGTCTCCGGAGATCGTGATGCCACGCGGGAAGGGCGCGATGACACGTCGAGCGGTGAGCTCGTGGCTGGCTCCATCGATGCGCACGACCTCGCCGGTGGCCAGGAGCGGCACGTAAGCGTCCCCCGCGGGAGAGAAGACGATGCCGACGGGCTGGCTCGCGTAAGGGAGGCGGAAGAAATCGACGGCTCTCTGGGCGTCCGGATCGACGACGGCGATCGCGTAGTCGTCCTGGTGAACGACCCACAGCAGACCGTCGGGCGAAAGCGCCAAGGCGACCGGATGAGAGAACACCGGGATTTCGGCGACCTTCTCGAGCGTGGTGGCGTCCACCAACGTGACGGTGCCGTTGTCCGTGTTCGCGGTGATGACCAAGCCGCGCGCCTCGTCGAAAATGATGCTCGACGAGGCTTGGGGCCGCCCCGGGGTGGGGCTGGTGTGGACCGTGTGCAAGAAGGACTGGCTCGTGAAGCCTTGCTCGTCCTGCGCGACGACGATGACGGTGTAGTGGCCTGGCGCTTCGTACGTGTGCTCCACGGTCGCGCCGAGCGCCGAGAACTCCGTGCGGCTGCCGTCACCGAAGTCCCAGCGCAGCTCCACCGTGCCCACGCCGTCGGTCGGCTCCGCGGCAAAGACGGTTTGCGCGCCGCGCAGGGTGGGCTTCGGAGGTGTGAGCGTCAGGTCGAGCGCGAAAGCGTGCGCGCCCGTCAGTAGAACGTACGGAGCCGGGAGCCAGCACAGCCAAGGCGAGCGGCGCATCCGTACCTCAGCGCGTCGTGAACGTGGAGCGGAACTCCTCTGCAATGCCATTTCCGACGTAATCCTTGATGCCGCCCGCGGGGAGAATCACCTCGTACGTGGTGTTCGGCTGGAGGTTCTCCGCGGGATCGAAGTTCAGGACGCTCATGGAAACGCCCCAGGTTCCAGCGAGCGGCTGTCCACCCACGGGGCGCACGATGAAGCTGCGCGCGTCCACCGTGGCGAGCTCGATGTTGTCCGTGAACGAAATACCGACGCGAGAAGTGAGCGCTTGTCCGGTCGCTCCGTTCTTCGGGATGATGGTGTCTACGGCCGGCGGCGCCGTGTCCGGCTCCGTGTCGTGCACGGCGATGACCGTGCCGGCGTACTTGCTCGTCTCGGGCGAAAGCTGATCGTCCGACATCACGAGCAGGTTTCCGATGGCCACCGTGAACTGGTCGTCGTTCTCTTTGAGGTTCCGACGCCCGTAAATATCGCTCTTTTTGGTCAGGCGAGCCGGATTCGTGACGTCGATTTTGGTGGCGCCCGGTTCGGGCCGGATGCGGCCGGCGAACATGTAGCCGTCCTGAAAGCTCATGTACTCGAAGTAGCCGCCGACGGTGCCGCTCGAGACGAGCTGGATGTCCGTGGGGTTACTGAGCACGTCGTAGACCCGAATCGGATTCAAGAGGTACGCGTGGTGGCCGTAGAACCACCCAATGTAGCTCTCTTGGGCCGGTGAGACGGAGTCCAAAATGAGCGGTTTGTGAGGATCGGAAATGTCGACCGTGGCGACGCCGGCGTTGCTCTTCGGCGTGGTCACCACGAGGATATTTCCGATGGCGAAGAGCGGACCAGCGCTGACTCCGCCGACGTTCGCGAGGCGCCCCACCAGCTGTGGATTGGTCGGATCCGAAGCGTCAATGACGTGAACGCCGGTGTTCGTACCGCCCACGAAAATATTGCTACCTTGCCACGCCACGCCCCAGACGGCCGCCGTGAAGTCGCCGTAATTGATGCCCTGAATGTCGACGCTCTTCAGGTGCTTCGGATCGCGCACGTCGGTGACGTCCCAGAGGTCCACGCCCTTGCCCTGGATCGTGACGCTGTAGAAATTGCTTCCGTACTTGGCGTAGGCGACTTGGTGACCTTCCGCCTCACCGCAGCGGGTGCAGTCGTTGGGGCTCTTGCGGAACGACAGCTGCTTGGGCTGGGTCGGGTCCGAGATGTCGTAAATGGAGAAGCGTGAGTTGCCCGTGAGAGCCAAATAGCCGTTGATGACGGAGGGCTGGTTGTGATGCTCGGACTCGAGCGTCGGCGAAATGAGCCCCCGCTCCCACTGGTCCTTCGGAAGGTTGACCATGGAAGGCGGGCGCGGGTCGTTCGGAATGACGCCTTCCGGCGCGGCGGGCGGACCCTCGTCCGGCGGCGTGCCGCCGGCGCCCGCCGGGTCTCCGCCGGCGCCCGCAGAGCCGCCGGTCGTCGTTACGCCGCCCGCACCCGGCGTACCGCCGGTGTCCGTACCACCGTCCGTACCACCGCTGCCTCCCGGCGTTCCACCCGTCCCCGGTGCGCCTCCGGTCGCGAGCGAGCCACCCGAGGCGTCCGTTCCGCCGGACGCTGCCGCGCTGCCCGAGCCACTTCCACCGGCGAGGTCTCCACCCGAGTCGCCGGGCTCACCGGAGCAGGCCCAAGTGCCGCCGAGGGCGAGGGCGAGGTACCAATGAACTGCATTCGTGCGCGCGCGTCTCATTGTCACAGCTGGATCTCCACCACCGACATCCGGGCGCTCGTCGGCTTCTGTTCGAGCTCGCTGCCGTCGGGAGGCCGGCAACACGAGCGTTCTCTACGAGAGGTAACAGCCTCTGAAAGCGGGCAGGAGTGGCCGAAAATCGCCGTATGCGCGTGAAAAATTGCGACTGAAACGGATCTGCGTGCTGTGAGGTACGTGCAGCGAGAGGGACGGCGCGCCCGGTGATGCACGCGACCCACCGTCCAGGCCGACGCGCGCGGGCGGAAGCATTCACGACGACTGTAAGCCGACGGTGAGGGGAGGCATTTCGCCTCCTCTCCCCAGCTGGCCCGATCAGTGGATACGTGGAGGCTGTGACATCTCGAACTCACTCGCTGTCCTTGGCGCGCCCCGCGTGGGCCGCTGCTGCTCTGCTCGCAACCCTCGTCGTGCCTTCGCTCACTCGAGCTGCTCCGGGACCAGGACTAGGCAACCTCGACTGCGGTCAGAACGATCACTTCAAGCCGATCGCGTTCATCGAGAACGGGTCGGGGCCCCGGGGCACGAACGTGTCACTCATGATCCGTGGCTACTTCATGACGATCTTCGCGCCCGACAGCGGCGCGCCGCCGGGAGAAATCGGCATTTACGATGTGTCCAACCCCAAGGCTCCGAGGGAGGTGAAGCACATCAAGAACCAGGACACCACCAAGCTTCGCGAGGCGCACTCGCTGCCCGTGGCGTTCATCGACGGCAAACAGTACGTCGCGCTGCAGACGATTTCCGGCATGCAGTTTTGGGACTTCACGGATCCCCTCGCCGCAGAGCGCATCGGAAACATCGACTTGCCCGGCGTGAACGGTGGCGACTACGAAAACGTCGCGTGGCAGTCGACGTGGCAGGGGCGCTACCTCTACGTCTCCGGCGGCAACCAAGGCATCTACATCATCGATGCGGCGAATCCGCGCGATCCGAAGCTCTTGAACAAGGTTTCGACGAGCGTGACCGGCGGTTTTCGCGTCGGGCCGCTCTTCGCCCTGGGCGACTACCTCGTCATCAGCAACATGGACCAAGGCGGCAGGTACGCGATCTTGGACATCACGGTGCCCGACCAGCCCGCGCTCTTGAGTCAGCTCGGCAACCAGCCGCGCATGTACGCCATCGCGGTCGGCAAGGACCGCATCTACACGGCCGGCCGGGACGGGAACTTCCTCATTCACTCCTTCGAGGACCCGACCAAGATCGATCTGGTGAAGAACGCGCTCGTCGGCCAGGACCAACTGTACGCCGCAGCGCAAGACGAGTTCGTCTTTCTCGGAAGGCAGAACAACGTCGTCAAGGTCGACGTGACGGACGAGCAGAACCCGCGCGTGGTGGGGGAAGGAACGCTCGGACGCGGCAACCCGGACCATGGACAGGTCACGCCGATGGGCAACCTGATTTTCATCGGCAACGATCACGGAACGGGTAGCGCGCTCTTCTGTCACCAACTCGGCCGCGACACGACGCCGCCCACGGTTCAAGCGACGTACCCCAAGGCAGACAGCACGGGAGTCGCGCCCACCTCGCGCCTCAGTTTGCTCTTTTCGGATTACATCGACACGGAGACGCTCACTCCGGAGTCGGTGGTCGTTCGCAAAGCCGGCGGTGAGACGGTCGACGGCATTTTCACTTACGCCTTCAACACTCTGTCGTTCGGTCCGGAAGCTCCGTTCGAAGTGGACACCACGTACGAGGTGGTCCTGCCGGCAGGCGGCGTGAAGGACGTGATGGGCAACGCACTCGAGGAAGAAGTGCTGGTGCGCTTCTCCACCGGAGACTCCGTGGTCGTTCCCCCACCGCCTCCTCCTGCGACGGGCGGGGCGGACGGCGCGGGCGGTGGCTCGGGCGGCGGCGCAACGTCTGGGGGCAGCGGAGGCACACTAGGGACCGGCGCGGCGCCGAGCGCGATGGGCGGCACTCCTGGCGCTGGCGGTAACGCCACGGGCGGCGCGCCGCTCGACGGCGTGGGCGGACAGGTGTCGTCTCCCTCGTCTCCGAGCTCCGACGAGGCCGGAGGTTGCGCGCTCGTGGGGACCGCACCTCTGAGTGGAGGGGCGGGTTTTGGTGGCTTGCTTCTTTCTTTGGCGGCCCTGCTTCGCGTGGCCAGAAAACGAGCTCATCGGGCATGAGGTGGACTTTTGCCGCCGCGGCGTGCGTCGCGGCGTTTTCCTTCGCTTCCGTGGCGTTTGCCGTGGGCGTTGCGGCGCGTGTCAACGCGCCGCACGCCGTGAACGCGCCCATCGAGTTCGCGGCCAACGGTGTCGGCACCGGGGAGCTCTCGTTTACCTGGAACTTCGGGGACGGAACTCCAACGGTGTCGGGCGACGTGGTCACACACGCTTACGAGGAGCCCGGTCACTATCCGGTCATCGTCGTCGTCAAGGACAGCACCGGCGCGACGCGAAGCGACAGCTTCTTGCAAACGGTGCATCGGGCGTTGCCGTCGCGCGCGCCCGAGTCTTCTTCCAGCATCGTGTTTCACCGCGCCGAGGGCCGCGTTTGCAACGTCAATGCGGACAACGACACGGTGAGCTGCATCAGCACCGATACGCACGAGCTTTCTTTCGAGGCGCCCGTGGATCCAGGCCCGCGCACACTCGCGGTGGCTCCGGACGGAGCGCTGTGGGTGGTTTCTCAAGACGCGGCCGTCGTGAGCGTGCTGGACGCGGAGGGAGCCCTGCTCGAGGCGATCGAGCTGCCGAGGGCCTCCAGGCCGTACGGCATCGTGATGAGCGCGGACCGAGGCAAGGCGTACGTGTCGCTGCAGGCGCTCGGTGAGGTCGCGGAGCTGGACCTCACCACGATGGCGCTGGTGCGCCGCGTCGCGGTGGGTCCCTGGGCGACGGGGCTGGCGCTGGACTCGGAGGCGCAGCGCCTCTTCGTGACGCGGTTCATTTCACCCGCGGAGCGCGGTGAGGTAGCCGAGGTGGACGTCGACACGTTCACGGTGAAGCGCACGTTCGAGCTGGCGATGGATCCCGGACCGGACACCGAGGCGTCTGCGCGCGGCGTTCCGAACTACGTCAACGCGGCGGTGGTGAGTCCGGACGGCAGCGCCCTCTGGGTGCCCTCGAAGAAGGACAACGTTCTGCGGGGTGAGGCGCGAGACGGCGAGGCGCTCACGTTCGAAACGAGCGTGCGCACCATCGTGTCACACGTGGATTTGGCGACGAACGCCGAGGTGCTCGGGCGGCGCATCGATCTCAACAACAGAACGCTTGGCTTGAGCCTCGCCTTTTCGCCGCTCGGCGACTACGCGTTCGTTGCGCTCCTCGGCAACAACGGTGTGGAGGTGCTGGACGCCTACGACGGCCGAGTCGTGGCTGGAGCGTTCGAGTTGGGCAAGGCGCCCAACGGGCTGGTCCTCGATGATGCGGGGCGGCTCTACGTAAACTCCTACCTTTCTCGCAGCGTGGTCGTGCTGGATGCGACCCAGGTGCTCGCGTCGACGAGCTTCGAGCTGCCTGTCCTGACCGAGATCGTCGTATCGACGGCGGAAAAGCTGGACGCGCTCGTGCTCGAGGGAAAGAAGGTGTTCTACGACGCGTCCGACTTGCGGATGACGAAGGACGGCTACATCAGCTGCGCCGCGTGTCACCTGGACGGCTTCGAAGACGGCCAGGTGTGGGATTTCACCGATCGCGGTGAAGGTCTCAGAAACACCACGTCGCTCCTTGGAAAGCGCGGAGTGGGGCAGGGTCCCTTGCACTGGACCGCGAACTTCGACGAAGTCCAGGACTTCGAGCACGACATTCGCGGAGCGTTCGGTGGTAGCGGGTTCTTGTCGGACGAGTTGTTCGAGGAGGGCACGCGAAACACCTCACTCGGCGATCCCAAAGCGGGGCTGAGCCCCGAGCTGGACGCTCTCGCTGCGTACGTCACGTCCCTCGACAGCGTTCACCCGAGCCCCTACCGCGCGCAGGATGGGCGGCTCACCGAACAGGGGTATCGAGGTCGCGAAATTTTCGAGCGCGCCGGCTGCGCCACGTGCCATTCGGGGCCCGACTTCACGGACAGCGCGACGGGCGTCTTGCACGACGTGGGCACGCTCCAAGCCACCTCGGGCCAAAGGCTCGGAAAGGAGCTGGAAGGCATCGACACGCCGACCTTGCGAGGCATTTGGGCAACTGCGCCTTACTTGCACGACGGCTCCGCGCAGACGTTGCTCGAGGTGGTGGGCTCCCGAAATGCGGAGGACCGTCACGGCACCACGAGCAACTTGAGCGACGAAGAGCGTGAGGCGCTCGTGAGCTACTTGCTGCAGATCGACAACGTGGCGCTGGAAGACGAAGTCGCACCCGAGCGGGCGCCAAGCGTCAGCTCGGGCGGCGAAGGGTGCTCCGTTCACCCGCACTTCGCGGGCCGCGTGGGGCGGAGCGCTACTGGGGCTGCCCTCTCTCTGTTCGGGCTTTTCCTGTTCGCGTGGAGGCGTGGTCTTCGGGAACGCTGCTCCCGCTCTCCGTCCCCGTGAGAAAGTCCCGAGATCGCGCCGTCCGCCGCTGGTGAGCGGGCGGCCGGCGCGATCAGGGGGTCGGCGCGATCAAAACGTCACACGACACTTCGCGCAGGACGTCTCCGGCGACCGTACCCAAGAACAAATGCGCGACCCCGGAGTAGGCGTGGGTGCCGAGCACGAGTAGGTCATTGTCCGCCTTTTTTACGGCTCTTTCGACGATGAGCCGTGCGGAGCCACAGCGAACGTGAGGCCGAAAGCGCGGCGCGTTTTCGGGGGGGATGCCCGCTCGAGCGAGTGACTCGCTGAACAACGTGACGAGCCGTGCGGTCACCTTGCGCTCGAGCTCGTGGACCCACTCCTCTGCGTCTTCGTGCGATAGGCTGGGGTACACCCTGCCGTACGGGGTATCGAACGCGTGAATGACGGAGACGTTGGGGCGAGGGGGCGTCGTCACGCGATGGAGCGCGTCCAGTGCGACCTCCGCCGTTTCGTCCAGATCCATGGCGATGGCCGGGCGTGCATAGCTCGCGCGGGCTGGGAGGCGCACCACGAGCACGGGGACCTGGCAGCGCCGGATCAGACGCTCGGCGGTCGAGCCCAAGAACACGTCTCGGAGCGCGCGCCCGTCGCCTCGGCCCATCACCACCAGCTCTGCGCGTTCCGTCTCGCCGCACTCCGCGATGGTGGCCGCGCCGGAGCCGACCTTCGTCAGCGTTCGAATCTGTACGGTTTTCGGAAGCGCCTTGGCGAGGAGGAGCGCCTCGTGCGAAAGCTTCTTTTTGGCGTCTCGTTCGGCCTGGGTCCGAGCCCTGCCGGGCAGCGCGCTGGGAACGACGTGGAGCAGCGTGATGCGGGCGTGATCCGCCAACGGCAAGAGGCTCACGCGCCCCACCACGCGGTCCGAAATGGCCGTGAGATCGAGCGGGACGAGTAGCGACTCGAAACGGTTCGGCGTCCCTTCGGGTGGCGCTTTGGACGATGTTTGCTTTTTTGGGGTTGCGCTCATCGTGTCGTCACGCCGTTTTCTTTAGTTTTGGCAGTTTGGATCCGCGGTCAAGCTGGAAATCGTGCGGGTTCGCGGACGGTACACGCGACTCGGCGAGAAAGGACGCATTTTCTCTTGGTTTGGCCCCGCTCGGGTCCAAGAAAGGGGCCGCCTCTGCACGCGGGCGACGCCGTGACATAACGATCCCCGAACATGGACGCGGGATCTACGAGCTCCGTTTCTTGGCACGCCCTCGAAACAAACACGGCGATCGAGCAGCTTGCTTCGACCGTAGGGGGTCTTTCTTCGGCCGAAGCGCGTCGTCGGCTGGAGCAGGACGGGCCGAACGTACTCACTCGGGCGCGGGGCGTTTCGTGGGTTAGGAAGCTCCTCGAACAATTCGTGCAGCCCCTGGTGGTGGTGCTCTTGATCGCCTCTGGGGTGTCCGTGGCCCTCGGGGACTACGTCGACGCCGCCGTCATCGGCGCGGTCGTGCTCCTGAACGCGTTGATCGGCTTTCTTCAGGAGTACCGCGCCGAGCAGTCCATCTCTGCTCTCTCGAAGACGATCGTGACCGAGGCGACCGTGCTTCGAGACGGAGAGCTGCATCGGATCCCGAGCGCAGAGCTCGTCCGCGGGGACGTGGTGGCGCTGCAGTCGGGGGACACCGTGCCTGCGGACTTGCGGCTGTTCGACGTCAAAGAGCTCCGGACCGAAGAGTCGGCGCTCACCGGTGAATCTCTCCCCTCCGAAAAGAGCCGAGACGTACTCCCGGAAGACACGACGCTGGGCGACCGGGCGAACCTCGCGTTCGCGGGCTCGGAGGTGATTTACGGGATTGGTCGCGGAGTCGTGGTCGCCACCGGTGACGCGACGGAGACGGGGCGTATCGCCCACCTCATGGCGAGCACGGTCGCCGTAGAAACGCCTTTGATTCGACGCATCGCGCATCTTTCGCGCGTCATCGTGTGGGTCGTGCTCGCGCTTGCGGGGGTGCTTCTGGTCGTGGGCTTTCTTCGGGGCGCCGACTTGGCAGACACCTTCAACGCAGCGGTCGCGCTCGCCGTCGGAGCCATTCCCGAGGGGCTCCCCGCGGCGGTGACCGTTCTGCTGGCCGTCGGCGTTTCGGCCATGGCCCAGCGAGGCGCGCTGATTCGTCGGCTCCCCGCCGTGGAAACCCTGGGAAGTACCACCGTGATCTGCTCCGACAAGACGGGCACCCTCACGCAGAATCAAATGACGGTGACGACGGTGGTCGCCGCCGGTGACACGTTTCAGCTCACCGGGGTCGGCTTCGACGAGGCGGGGGAGCTCGTGCGCGACGGCGCGCCGGTCGACACGGCGGAGCACCTCGCGCTTCTCGAAGTGCTCCGCGCGGGCGCGCTCTGCAACGATACTCGCATCGTGACCACGGATGACGGGCACGTCATCGAAGGTGATCCGACGGAGGCTGCGCTCACGGTCGCGGCGCGCAAGGCGGGGATCGACGAAACGGGGCTTGCCCGGTTTCCGCGAACCGACGTGGTGCCCTTCGAGTCGGCGCACATGTACATGGCGACCTTGCACGACGGCCCCGACGGCCCGGTCATTTACGTGAAGGGCTCCTCCGAGCGGGTTCTCGGGCGATGCACGGAGGGGGTCGGGCGGGACGGGCGTGCTCGCCCCTTCGATCGCGACGCGGCGCAGCGCACCGTAGATGAGCTCGCGGCGCGCGGCCTCCGCGTGCTCGTGTTGGCTCGGCGCCTCGTACAGCCCGGGGCCCATGGCCTATCGCACGACGACGTCGCCGAGCTCGGATTCCTGGGCATGGTCGGCATGATCGATCCCCCACGCCCCGAGGCGAAGCGCGCGGTCTCGGAGTGTCAGCGCGCGGGCGTGAAGGTCAAAATGATCACGGGCGATCACGCCGTCACGGCGGCGGCCATCGCCGAGCAGCTCGGCATCGTGGGCGCTCGAGACGAAGAGGGTCGCCTGCGTGCTATGCGCGGCAGCGAGCTCGGCAAAGTGCCCGAGGAGCGACTTGCGGTCGTCGCCGACGAGATCGCCGTGTTCGCGCGCGTCGCGCCGGAGCAGAAGCTCTCGCTCGTCCGCGCGCTGCAGGCGAGGGGCGACGTGGTCGCCATGACCGGCGACGGCGTCAACGACGCACCAGCGCTCAAGCAGGCGGACATCGGCGTCGCGATGGGGAAAAATGGCACGGACGTGGCGCGTTCTGCGGCATCGATGGTTCTGACCGACGACAACTTCGCGACGATCGCGGCCGCCGTGCAAGAGGGGCGACGCATCTACGACAACCTCCTCAAGTTCATCACGTGGACCCTACCGACCAATGGCGGCGAGGGTCTGATTCTGCTCGCGGCCTTCGTCCTTGGCTCCAAGCTGCCTGTCTTGCCGGTCCAGGTGCTCTGGGTGAACTTGGTGGCCGCGTTGCTCGGAACCACGCTGATTTTCGAGCCGAGAGAGGCGGGTCTCATGGAGAGGCCACCGCGACCCGTGACCGCACCCATCCTGGATCGTCTGCTCGTCTCCCGCGTCGTGCTGTTCTCTCTCGTCGTCGGTGCGTCGGCGTTCGCGTGTTTTCGTTGGGCGCAGGCCGAAGGGCTCACGGACGAAGCCAGCCGAACGATCGCGATCAACACCATCGTGGTGGTGGAGGTGGGGTACCTGTTCGCTTGTCGAAGCCTGACGTTGCCTTTGTGGAAGATCGGGCCGTTTTCGAACCCGGCGATTTGGCTCGGCGCGTTCGGCATGCTCGCCGTGCAGATGGTGATGACCTACGTGCCGCTCATGAATCGGCTGTTTCATACGGCTCCGATCGAGCTTCGTTGGTGGGGCATCCTGACGGCGATCGGTGCCTCGGTACTTCTGCTGGCCGAGCTGGAGAAGGTCGTCAAGTCCGCCGTCTTCCGGCGCCATCAGCGCTCTTTGGCCGCATGAAGGCGCTTCCCGTCGCCCGCGGCGGGCCTGTTCGGAGCCATTCACGAGGCGTTTTTGGAGCGACCGCGGCGCGCCGACGGATCGAGCTAAATCCCTCGAATAATTCAACTTCGTGCTGGAACTGGGGCGAAGAAATGTAGAGTAGGCACGCCATGTCCGTCGTCCTGCTCATTCTGCCCCTGCTGGGCAGCCTCGTGACCGCCCTCTTGCCGACGCGCGCTCGCACGGTGCTCGCGAGCGTGGCGGGCTGTGTGTCCCTGGCAACGGCGACGTGGATCGTCCTTCTATTCCCCCGGGTACGCGACGGCGGGGTCTTGCGCGAGACGATCTCGTGGGTGCCTTCGCTCGGGCTCGATCTCACTCTGCGCCTCGACGGGTTCTCGTGGATGTTCGCCGTGCTCGTCACGGTGATCGGCGCGTTGGTTTCACTGTACGCGCGCTACTACATGTCTCCCGAAGACGCGGTGGCGCGGTTCTATTCGTATTTTCTGGCGTTCATGGGGGCGATGCTCGGCGTCGTCCTGTCGGGAAACCTCATCCAGCTCGTCGTCTTCTGGGAGCTCACGAGCCTGATTTCGTTCTTGCTCATCGGGTACTGGTATCACCGCGTGGACGCTCAGCGCGGCGCGCGCATGGCGCTCACGGTGACGGGCGCAGGAGGCCTTTCGCTGCTCGGTGGCGTCGTGGTCCTGGGGCAGATCGTGGGCAGCTACGACCTGGACGTCGTGCTCGCTTCGGGGGACCTCGTCCGAGCCCATCCCTTGTACCCGCTGGTGCTGGTTTTGATTCTGCTCGGTGCCTTCACCAAGAGCGCTCAGTTTCCGTTCCATTTCTGGTTGCCGCGGGCGATGGCGGCTCCGACGCCGGTTTCGGCCTATTTGCATTCGGCCACCATGGTGAAGGCGGGCGTTTTCTTGCTGGCGCGGCTCTGGCCCACGCTCGCCGGGACGGAGCTCTGGTTCTGGCTCGTGAGCGGTGCAGGGCTGACCACGCTCGTGCTGGGCGCATATGTCGCGATGTTCGAGAACGACCTCAAAGGGGTTCTCGCCTACTCGACCATCAGTCACCTGGGCCTCATCACGCTCCTCTTTGGCCTGAACAGCTCGCTCGCGGCGGTCGCTGGTGTGTTCCACGTCATGAACCACGCCACCTTCAAGGCGTCCTTGTTCATGGCGGCGGGCATCGTCGATCACGAGACGGGGACACGCGACATTCGTCGCTTGAACGGGCTCATGCGCTTCATGCCACGCACCGGCACGTTGGCGCTCGTCGCGACTGGGGCCATGGCGGGCGTGCCGCTCTTGAACGGCTTCCTTTCCAAGGAAATGTTCTTTGCGGAGACGGTCTTTCTGACGTCCCACCCGTGGGTCGAGGTTGTGCTGCCCGCGTTCGCGACGATCGCTGCGGTGTTTGCGGTCGTGTACTCCCTGCGCTTCGGGTACGACATTTTCTTCGGCCCCCCGTCGACGGACCTTCCGCGTGAGCCCGAAGAGGCGCCGCGTTGGATGCGGACCCCGATCGCGCTCTTGGTTCTCTGCTGCCTCGTCGTCGGCATCGCCCCCGCGCAGTCCGTTGGCCCCATGTTGGCGAGCGCCGCGCGCCCCGTCGTGGGGGGCACTTTGCCGTCGTACAGCCTTGCTTTGTGGCACGGGGTCAACCTGCCTCTCGTCATGAGCGTGGTCGCGGTGGTCGGGGGTATTTTCGGCTACGTGTGGCTACGCAAGCAGCAGGAGCGGGGGGTGCTTTTGGAGTCGCCGCTCACGGGGCGGTTCGACGGCCGCCGCTCGTTCGAGCGGGCGCTGGTCGGACTCACGCAGCTTTCGAGGGCCCTCCTCCGGGTGGTCGGTACCCGCCGCCTACAGCCGCAGATGTTCGCGATCATCGGGGTGGCGCTCGCCTTTGCCATTCTCGCTGCTCGCGGCGCGCCGCTCGCTTGGGGAGAGCGTGAGCGGTTGCCCGCGTCTTACGCGTTCGTGCTTCTCTGGTTCATCGGCACGGTGTGCGCGGTCGGAGCAGCCGTGATGGCGAAGTATCACCGGCTCGTGGCCATCACGCTGGTGGGCGGTGCGGGGCTCGTCACGTGCATCACCTTCGCCTGGTTTTCGGCGCCGGACTTGGCTCTGACGCAGGTCGTCGTGGAAATCGTCACGACGGTGCTCTTGCTCTTGGGCCTGCGGTGGCTGCCCATGCGTATCGAGGAGATCCGCGAGCGCGCCCACTTGCGCGACCGGGCGCGACGAGCGCGTGACCTGTGCCTGGCCGTGGCCGCAGGCGGCGGGCTCGCCGCGCTGTCGTACGCCATGCTGACCCGCCCCGCGCCGCAGAGCATTTCTCCGTTCTTCCTGGAGCGCGCCCTGCCGGAGGGAGGCGGCGCCAACGTCGTGAACGTCGTGCTCGTCGACTTTCGCGCTTTCGACACGATGGGAGAAATCACCGTGCTCGCGGCCGTGGCGTTCACGGTTTACGCGCTCTTGCGCAGGTTCCGCCCGTCTGCGGAGAGCATCGAGCAGCCGCGTCAGCAGAGCGTCTTGCCGCTGGACGTCGTGACGGATCTAGTCAAGCCGCGCACGGCGGACGACGCGTCGCGTGGCTACATGATGGTGCCGGCGGTGATTTCGCGCCTCGTGTTGCCCCTTGCGCTCGTCGTCGCGGTTCACTTTTTCTTGCGCGGCCACAACGAGCCTGGCGGCGGTTTCGTGGCGGGCCTCATCGTCGCCATCGCGTTCATCATGCAATACATCGCGTCCGGAACGGTTTGGGTGGAGGCGCACGCGCGCCTACGACCACCTCGGTGGATAGCCGTCGGGCTCTTGCTCGTGGCGCTCACGGGCCTCGGCTCGCTCGTCGTGGGGTACCCGTTCTTGACCACTCACACCGCGCATCTCGAGCTGCCGCTCGTGGGGCAGGTGCACTTGCCGAGCGCCACCTTCTTCGACCTCGGAGTGTTCGCCGTGGTGGTCGGAGCGACGCTCCTCATTCTCACGGCGCTCGCGCATCAGTCGGTGCGCGCACACCGCCGGCCGCTCGCTTCGGCGCCGCCGAGCGAGAGGGCAAAGGCAAGCTGATGGAAGCTCTCCTCGCCCTCGTCATCGGCGTGCTCGGAGGGGCCGGCGTCTGGCTCGTGCTACGGCCTCGTACCTTTCAGGTCATCATCGGCCTCACGCTGCTTTCTTACGCGGTCAACCTGTTCATTTTCAGCATGGGCAGCTTGGCCATCGACGCGCCTCCAGTCGTGACGCCAGGCGTGCCTGCAGATCTCGAGCACTACACGGACCCCATGCCGCAGGCGCTGGTGCTCACGGCGATCGTCATTGGCTTCGCGACGACAGCGCTCTTTCTCGTCGTGCTCTTGGCGTCACGCGGGCTCAGCGGAACCGATCACGTCGACGGTAGGAAGGGGGACGCGTGAGCGCGTTTTCTTCTCACCTCGTGGTCGCGCCCATCGTGCTGCCGCTCGTCACGGCGGCGCTCCTCGTCTTGCTCGGCGAGAAGCGAAGGCTGTCGCGTTCTCTTCTCAACCTCGGCTCCTGTGTCGCCGGACTTCTCGTCGCGGTGACACTCCTCCGCTCGGTCGACGGCAACGAAGCGGGGCTGGTCGGGGTGTATTTGGCGGCCAACTGGGAGGCTCCCTTCGGCATCGTGCTCGTGGCCGATCGACTGTCAGCGCTCCTTTTGGTGCTGGTCGGCATCGTGAGCTTGGCCACGGCTTTGTACGCCGAGGCGGGGTGGGCCCGGGCGGGCGTGTACTTTTACCCGCTCTTCCAGATCCAGTTGATGGGGCTCAGCGGAGCCTTTCTCACCGGGGATCTGTTCAATCTGTTCGTCTTCTTCGAGGTGATGCTGGCCGCGTCGTACGGCCTGCAGCTGCACGGCTCCGGGTGGCGACGAGTGCGCTCGGGGCTGCACTACATTGCGGTCAACCTGCTGGCCTCGTTGCTGTTCCTCGTCGGGCTCGCGATGGTTTATGGCGTCATGGGCACGCTATCGATGGCGGACATCGCCCAGAAGCTCGCGCACGTGCCGGCCAGTGACGTCGGGCTGCTCCACGCTGGTGCGTCCTGCCTCGCGGTGGCGTTCCTCATCAAGGCGGCCATGTGGCCCCTCGGCGCTTGGCTCGTTCCGGCGTACTCGGCGACCAGCGCGCCCGTGGCAGCGCTGTTCGCCGTCATGACCAAGGTGGGCGTTTACGTGCTCCTACGCACGTGGACGCTGTTCTTCGGACCGGGCGCTGGTGAATCTGCTTTCTTCGGCGGGCAGGTCTTTCTGGTAGGCGGCCTTGCCACGATCGCGTTCGGCGCCTTGGGCCTCATGGCGTCGCTGCGCCTCGGACGCATCGCGAGCTTCTCGATTTTGGTTTCGTCGGGAACGCTCCTCGCTGCGATCGGCATGGGCAGCGTGTCGGTGACGTCCGCAGCGCTCTTCTACATGCTGAGCGCGACGCTCGCGGCGAGCGCGCTCTTCTTGCTCGTCGAGCTCGTCGAGCGCCACGGGGTAGGAGAGTGGAGGCCGCTCGTCGACATCGACGTCGACGCTGGCGAGGACACGAACCTCGATGACGAGGAGCTGCCTCTCGTCGGTCGGGCGTTCCCCGTCTCCCTCGCGCTCTTGGGGCTCGCGTTCATGGTGGCTGCGCTCTTGGTGGCTGGATTGCCCCCCCTGTCGGGTTTCATTGCGAAGGTTTCGCTCTTGACCGCGATCTTGGGGAGCGGTGGTGGCGCGGGCAGTCACGTCTTTGGTTGGTGGCTGTTCGGCCTTTTGCTGCTCTCGGGGCTCGTCTCCATCGTTTCCTTGTCGAGGGCCGGCATTCGACACTTTTGGTCCCCGAGCCGTCGCCTCGTGCCTCGCCTCAAGTTCGTCGAGGCGGTGTCCGTCGTGGCGCTTCTTTCGTCGTGCGTCGCGCTCACCGTTTGGGCGGAGCCCGTCTTGCGCTTCACGAACGCCGCGGCCGAGGAGCTGCACGCGCCGCGCGCGTACATCGAGTCTGTGTCCACGGCCCTGCCCAAGCCCGGGCCCACCCGGCCGAACGTCGGAGCGGAGGCAGCTCCGTGAAGTGGCTCGGTAAACTCGTGCCTGCGCCGCTGATGACGGCTTCGCTGTTTGCGCTGTGGCTCACGCTCGCGCGCGAGGTGAGCTGGGGCCAAGCTCTGCTCGGCCTAACTTTGGCGCTGGTGGTTCCGCTGATGACCTTCGGCTTGCGGCCGACGAAGGTCCTCGTGCGTCACCCCCTGGTGGTCACGCGCTTCATTCTTCGCGTCGGCTACCACGTGCTCCTGTCCAACTTTCAGGTCGCGTGGGGCGTCGTGTTCTGGCGTTGGCGCCGCCCACGCTCCAAGTTCGTGATCGTGCCGCTCGAGCTTCGGGACCCGCTGGGCCTTGCGGCGCTCTCCATGGTGACCACGGTCATCCCGGGCACCGTGTGGTCGGAAATCGCCCTCGATCGCGGCGCACTCTTGCTGCACGTCTGGAACGTCGAAGACGAAGCAACGTTCATCGAGCGCTTCAAGCACGACTACGAAAAGCCCCTGAAGGAGATCTTCGAATGAGCTCACTCCTCTCCGGAGCCATTCTTTTTGCGCTGAGTAGCTACGCCGTCGCGTCGGTCTTGGTTCTGTCGAGGCTGATTGCCGGACCACGCGCGCAAGACCGCGTTTTCGCGCTGGATCTTCTCTACCTACACGCCATGCTCGTCATGTTGGTGCTCGGGATCCGCCACCAAAGCGACATGTACTTCGAAGCCGCGCTCTTGATCGCGCTGTTCGGCTTCGTCAGCTCGGCGGCCATGGCCAAGTTCATTCTGCGCGGGGAGGTCATCGAATGACCGCCGAGGTTCCTTTTTGGGTGGAGGCGGTCGTCTCGGTGCTTTTGGTCCTGAGCGGCCTCTTCGTCGTGATTTCTGCGGTCGGCTTTCTGCGCCTTCCGGACTTCTTCTTGCGGATGCACCCTCCGGCTCTGGCGTACACGTTTGCGGCGTGGTGCGTGAGCCTGGCCGGCATCCTGTACTTTTCGACGCTGGAGTCGCGGCTCGTTCTGCATCCGTGGCTCATCGTCGTTCTGCTCTCCATCACGGTTCCCGTCACTACGGTGCTTCTGGCGCGTGTGGCTCTGTTCCGGCGCCGTACGGCGAAGGTCCCCGACACACCACCCCCGCTCACCCCACCGAAAGGCCCGTGACCTGCGAGTCGGGCCACACGGAGGGATATGTTCAGAAGATGACCGATGTCGGCTGGTCGATGGGCCGGGGTGGGCGATACTGAGACGTAAGGCAGGTAAATTATGCGACTCGTCGTCATTCCAGGTTGTCGTCTCATCGGTCTCTACTTCGAGGCAAGTTGGAACGAGCGCGCGTTCGAGGTCCAGCGAGCCTGGAGGCGCCTCGCTTCGTACACTTCCAGCGTCTCGGAGCAGAAGCACGGCGATTGCCTCCACGTGACTCTGTGGGAAAACGATGGGCTCCATGGGGAGTTCGTGGGGGCCATCGCTAGGGGAGATGTCCCCGAGGGCCTTACCGTCCTCGATATTCCAGCCGGAACGTTCGTCTATCAGTCCTCTGCCGGAACGGCGACGGCCGTTCGGGACGCGTTTGGGACGATGTACGCGTGGGCTCGACGTCGGTCTCTGCGCACCGATGAGTATCGAATCGAATCGGGATGCGAGCAGCGCGTCCTGGGTGAAGTTCGGCCGCACGACTTGTACGTGCGCCTGACGGACGAGCACGCTGCGCGGGGTGGCATCTTGTCTTGGGCCGCGTGAGACAGAAGCACCGAGCTGCGGACACGTGGACTGCTTCTCGCGCTATGCCTTCGCCAGAACCCCTCGACATTCGCCGCCCGGAGAACTAATGTAGGTCTCCGTCTCAGCGCCTTCTCTAGCTTCCCGACAGGTGTCGAGTCGCATGTGACAGCGAAAGACATTTGGAGTGAGCAAGTGGAAGAAGGAACGATCAAGCGCCTGACCGACAAAGGTTTTGGCTTCATTTCCTCGCGAGGGCAGGACGTATTTTTTCATTCGTCCTCGCTCGACGGAACGCGCTTCGAGGAGCTCCGTGAGGGCCAGCGCGTGAGCTTCGAGCAGCAGGACGGGCCCAAGGGCCCGCGCGCGGTGTTGGTCCGAGTGCTCGACGGAGCGTGAAGCCGTCGCCTCGAGCGTTCCTTGGGCGCGACGTTCTCTGAACGCGACGTTCTCTGAACGCGATGCTTTCCGGACGCGATGCTTTCCGGACGCGATGCTTTCCGGACGCCGGCGCTTCTTCGAGCGCCGGCGTTTCTGGATGCTCGTTTGCCTCATTGGGTGGCGAGCCCGAGCGCAATCGATCGTGTCCTCGTTTTGAGACGCACTCAGCTCTTCAGGCTGGTGCGGCGCCTCTTGAGGCTATTGCGCCGTTTGTCCGACTACTTGCTCTTGGAGAGCACCTTAGCCACGGACTTTTCGATGCGTCGAGCGCGCGTCTCGGGAGCTTTGGCCTCCTCGATCGCGCGGACGTGCTCCTTTCGGTGGGAGTACGAGAGCGCATCGAACGACGCGCGAGGCCCGGCCTTCTTCAAGGCGGCGGCGAAGTCCTTGGGTACGTCGACTTCACGCGGCGCGGAGTCGAGCTCGATCGAGACCTCCACCTTGTCGCCGGGCTTTCGAGCTCGGGGCCGTCAGATTGTGCCACCTTCGACGGAAATCTTGGGGCTCCTGAACCCCATTGCGATCCACGCGCCAAGAAGCTTGGCGAAGAAGGAGAGGGTGGGCAGCTTGCCGTGCGGGATGGAGTCGTCCAACAGGGACGGGTCCGAGAGGTCGCTCGTCATCGTTCGCAGCTGCGGGGCAGGCAAGGCGCCCTCAGGCCACAGGCAGCCGTAGAGGCTCAGCCAGTGGCCGTTTTCGAGCTCGAGATAAACCGGCGTGTTGCAGCACCCGGCGACGACGCGTCGAGTCGGTGCCTCGGGGCTCAGACGAAACTCTTTGAGGCGCTCTGCGCCTGCGACGAATCGAACGCGATCTTTGCGGTAGAGCACGAAGCGTGTTCCACCGTTCGTCTCCTGAAACGGCTTGCCCGAAGGAAGTGCGCTCAGCTTGACGCCGGCGGCGCGGCAGCTGTTGCAGTGACACTCCGCAGCGATGATGGGCGTGCTCTCGAGTTCGAGCTGCAGCTGCCCGCACGTGCAAGCGATTTGGTGAATCCGTGGCACGAACGATCTCCTCTTTCGCGAAAAGGGAAGCAGGCTCCGTTGCGGTCGTCCAGGGGAGATGAGCGGCGGTTTCACTACTTCGGGGGCGTATCCCCGTCAGAGGTGCCTGACCTCGAAGCCCTGGAGCGCATCGGAAACGCAGCGCCGATGACAGCGCTCTGGTTCTCGTTCGAAGCACGTGAGGGCGACGCGCTCCCCAGCGAGCGCCCAACCGCGCAACTGATCCAGCGCTGCGCCTTGAGTCGGTAGCCAATCCCGCTCGTACACTTCGAAGAGCGCGTCGTAGTCCGCCTGCGTCTTGAGCCCTCGCCGTTGATCGGTGGCAATGCCGAGCTCCGGGAGGTGCTCGTAGCGGATACCCACCGCCGCGCAGCCTCGAGAGAGTGCGCCCTTGGAGAAACCCGCTTTTCGGCTGAGGGGATTTCTACGAACGTCAGCGAGCAGCGTGACGCCGGCGTCCGTGAGGAGCGCAAGGTACTCGTCCAGCGTGCGGCCTTCGTAGCCGAGGGTGAAGAGTACGCGCCTCGTCATGCTTCATTCTTCTCCGAAGTCGGGCGGCCCTCGACGGACCGTGGCTTCGGCGCGTGCTGGCTTTCGGAAGCCGCGGAGAGCGTCGACGAGGCGTCGCCGAGGTGGCGCCGGGCGGCGAAGGTTTTGCGGAACGTGCCCGGAGGTACGCCGACCTTCCGCTTGAACGCTCTGCTGAGCGCGGTGTCCGAGTCGTAGCCGACGAGGCGGGCAATCTCCGTCAGGGTCTCGTCGCTGGACGCCAAGAGGACCTTGGCCCGGTACACGCGCCAGTTGGTGACATAGTCGAGCGGAGACTCTCCCACGCTCGACGTGAAAGCAGCTGCAAAGCTGGACCGCGAGCTCCCGACCTCGCTCGCCATTTCCGCGACCGTCCAGGGGCGGGCGAGATCTGCGTGTACGGCGCGGATGGCCTTGGTTACGCGCCGATCGCTGAGCGCCGTGACCCATCCTGGCGCAAAGGCGCATCCAGTCGCGAAAAGCGCACGCATCGCTTGGACGAAGAGCGCGTCCGTCAGGCGATCGATGACGTAACCTGCGCCTAGGTCGTCTTGGGCGGTCTCCTTTCCAATCAAGGCGAGCGTAGCTTGCAGGAGCTCGGCGTGTGCCCTCCCCAGCGGGACGTGAACGAGCGGTGGCAGCGGCGTGATGAGAGGTTCGGCGGCGATGGGGTCGAACGAGAAGCGGCTGGCGAGGAGCTCGGTGGGGGTACCTTGTCCTCCGTACTCGACGACACATCCGTCGTGCGGCAGGGACGTGCACGAGATCGTCGGGGCCTCGGGTGTGTCCTTCAGGTCGAACACAACACCGGGCTTGATGATGAGGCACCCGCCGCTCTTCACCAGGAGAGGTGTCTTGCTCCCGCGCCAGCGAAGCCAACCCTGTCCGCGCGTCACGACGACGAGCCAGGCCTCGGTGGTCGTGGAGAAGCGAATGCCCCAAGGCGCGCGGAGCTGGAGTTGCGCGTAGAGTGAGCTCCGCCCGTGCATGCCGCCGATGACCTCGTCGAACGGGCTCATGGGGGCGATCATGTTGGACGATTAGTCAGGGAATCAAGACTCTGGTTCATTGAACGTCCAGGTTGGGCGACCTACTGAGTCGTTCACACTGAACAGGAGCTCGTCATGAAGACCGACCCTCGAGATACCGTTCTCGTCACCGCTGCGACGGGGCGTCAGGGGGGCGCCACCGCCCGAGCGCTCTTGGCAAGCGGCGCGACGCGCGTACGCGTCATGGTGCGGAGCCGCGAAGCACCGAACGCCAAAGCGCTGGCCGCTGCTGGCGCCGAGGTGGTCGTCGGAGACTTGGACGACACGGGGTCACTACGCGCCGCATGCTCGGGGGTGCGGGGCGTGTTCTCGATGCAGGCGCCGATCGTTTCGGCGAGCTCCGTCGACTTCAGCAAGGAGCGTCAACAGGGGAGAAACCTCGTGCGCGCTGCGCGCGAAGCAGGCGTCGAAACGTTCGTGCACACCGCGACGTCGGGCGTCGGTGACCACCGCAACGTCGAAGGGTGGGCCGAGGGGTACTTTCGGGCGCAGGAAGAATATTGGGAAAATAAGCTCGCTACCTGCGAGCTCGTGCAGCGTGCCGGCTTCGAGCACTGGACGTTGATCCTTCCCAGCACCTTCATGGACCACCCCATGTTGGATCCGGCCGGTTTCGCCGAGGGCCAGCGGATGGTTACGGTGATTGGGACCGATCGACTCCTGCCTTTGATTGCGCCGGAGGACATTGGCCAGGCGGCTGCGGCCGCGCTCCTCGACCCTGCCAAGTTTCACGGCGTGACGCTGCAGCTAGCTGGAGACTTGCTCACTCTTCCGCAGATCGCCGAGATCCTCTCGCGGCTGGATGGCAAGGAGTACGTCGTGAGCTCCTGCTCCGTCGAGGAGGCGATTCGGGCGGGTCTGCATCCGGGCGTGGCTCAGGGGATGACGTACATGAACGTCGCCCCGGTGCTGGCACGGCCCGAGATCGCACGTTCCTATGGCTTGTCGCCTCGGAGCTTCGAGGCGTGGGCTCGTGAGCGACGCGGCGTGGCGGTCGGAAAGGTGACCTCGTGAACCGCGCAGAGGAGCAGCGCTGACGGCGGGTGCGTGCTGCCCAACGGCGGCGGGAGACGAGTCTTGGTAGAAGGGCGGGGATGGAACCCAGACTGAACTTCGTGACGCTGGTGGTGGGAGATCTGGAGCGAGCACGCCGATTCTACGTGGATGGTCTCGGCTGGCCCGTCGCGCTTGCCGGGGCCGACGTGGTCATGATTCACGTCGGGCCCAAGTTGGTGTTGTCCCTGTGGTCCGAGGCCGGCGCGAGCACGGAAATCGGGGCGGTGACTCGCGGAGGCACGCTGCCGTTCACGCTCGCGCACAACGTTTCTTTGCCCGCAGAGGTCGACGCAGTGCTCGAAACGGCGCGCGGCGCAGGGGCAACCGTACACGCCGCAGTGCAGCGCGAGTGGGGTGGCTACAGCGGCTACTTCGTGGACCTGGACGGCTTCCGCTGGGAGGTCGCCTTCAATCCGTTCCCTATCGGTGACGTGATGCTGCCGTGAGGGGCGTGACCTCGAAGAGACTGTAAAGCTCCTCCTCCTGCGCGAAGTGGAGAGTCAGGATTGCGTGAAGGCCATACAGGGCTCGGCGGAGATCCCGCAGATCTTCCGGGTGGGGGCCTTCGGGTGGAAGCTGCGCTACCAGCCGCCCGAAGAGGCGTGTGAGCCGGTGGATCTCATGGTGCGTTTGAATCAGCGGTCCGGTCGGGTCTTCGTCTTTGAGCATTCTGCCGAGCATCGGGTAGGCCGTGCGTTGCTCCTCGCGCTCATGCGGAAGGAGCTCCCCTTCGAGCAGATCACGGAGGCGCTCGAGCTCGGCGCGTGCTTCGGCCGGCGCCAGCGAATCGAGGCGAGCCGCCAGCGCCGCGAGCTCGCCGATGTGCGGACGCAGTGAGCGATGGGCCGAGGCGAGATGGTGCGCGAGCTCCTGGGCCGGAGCACGCGGGGGCGGAACCAGCCCGCCACCGCCGAGCGCGCGCAGCGCATTCAGAATGACGAGGACGTCGATGCCCTCCTGGAGAACGGCGCCGGCGACTGGGGTGATCCGCCCCGCTGCGGCGAAGAGCATCGCGACGAGCGAGAGGCCCATCCCGACGAATACGCTCTGCATCGCGATGCGCCGCGTCCGTCGCGCGATGCGCGTCGCCAGGAGAAGCCCTTCGAGCCGATCCCTCGTGAGCACGACATCCGCTGCTTCGGAGGCTGCCGTCGCTCCGCGCGCTCCCATGGCAACGCCGACGTCGGCCAGGGCCAACGCCGGAGCGTCGTTGACACCATCGCCGACCATCGCCGTAACGCCCTCGTTCTTGACGGCTTGGACGACCTCGACTTTCTCTTCCGGTGTGCGCTCGGCGAACACGCGATCGACGCCCAGCGCGTCGCCTACGAGCTCGGCGACGTCCGGGTGGTCGCCGGTCACCATGTGAATGCGCCGCACGCCCGCGGCTCGGAGCGAGCGCAGAGCGCGGGGCGCTTCCGGTCGAATCGGGTCCTCCAGCAAGAGCGCGCCAGCGAGCGAGCCCTCGACAGAAACGAAGACGCTCGAGGAGCCTTCCACCGCCGTGCGCAGCTCGATCGAGCGCAGCTCTGGAGTGCGCTGCAGGCCCGGAGACGTGAACGAGAGCTGACCCACCGCGACACGCCGGCCGTCCACGTCGCCCTCGATGCCCGAGCCCATCTGCTCCTGGACGTGAACCGGAAAGCTCAGAGTGACGTTGCGGCTCCGCGCCTCCGCAAGGATCGCGGGGGCGAACGGATGAACGGAGACTTGTTCGATGGAGGCCGCGTGCCGCACGACCTCCTCCGCCGACATCCGTCCGAAGGTATCGACGGAAACGACCCGGGGACGCCCCGAAGTGACCGTCCCCGTCTTGTCGAGCAAGAGCACGGTGACGCGCGCGAGCGTCTCGAGGGGACCGCCGCCTTTCACGATGATCCCGTGTTTTGCCGCGCGTGATACCCCGGCGATGATCGCGGCTGGTGCGGCGAGAAGGAGCGGGCACGGAGTTGCGACGACGAGCACCGCGAGGGCGCGGACCGGACCGCCACCCGCGAACCAGGCAACGGCGGACAGCGCGAGGGTGACCCCGACGAACCCGAGCGCGTAGCGGTCCGCGAGGCGAAGGAACGGAGCTTTGGACTTTTCTGCCGCCTCTACGAGGCGAATGATGCCCGCGTAGGTGCTCTCGCCCGCGGAGGCGGTCACGCGCAACTCGAAGGGGCCGCCAGCGTTCGTTCCGCCGCTGGGGATGGGGGCTCCCGCGCCCCGCCGCACGGGTTTGGATTCGCCTGTGAGCGCCGATTCGTCGAGCACCGCGGCGGGCGAGGCGACGATGCCATTGGCGGGAACGACCTCGCCGGGTTTGACGACGAGGACGTCACCCAGCGCGACATCGGCGACGTCCACGTCGACGAGCGCGGCGCCCTCGCGGCGGTGAGCGACGCGGGGGGCGCGCTCGACGAGCGCCGAGAGCTCGCTGCGCGCGCGTGCGACCGCGAAGCGCTCGAGCGCAGCGCCGCCCGTGAGCATCACCGAAATGATGGCGCCAGCGAGGTATTCGCCGAGGACCAGAGCACCCACGATGGCCAAAACGGCGATGACGTCGACGCCCGTTTCTCGTCGCAAGGCCCTCTGGAAGACGGAAACGACCGTGGGGATCAGGACGAGCACCGTGGTGGCGGCCCAAACCCAGCGAGCGACCTCGCGGCCCTGCGACGCGAAAAGAGCTCCGCCCGCCGCCAACCCGAAGACCGCCAGCCCGAGCAGCGCTTGCTGCCACGGTGACGAGGTGGCCTTGGTCACCACACGAACACCCGCGAACGTCCTAAAGCCTCTTGCTCGTCGAGCGCTCCACGTCGGCGATGTCTCGAGTCGAGCTCATGACAGTGGCGTGCCACACCGATCCCCCTGGAGGCGCGCGCGAAGACGCGAGCCTTGCCTCATTGTAACCTCTCGACGTCAGCGTGGAAGCGCGTCGTCCTGGTACAGGGAGAGAATGTGGCCGTCCGGGTCTTTGAATTCCGCGGACCAGCCGCCGGGGGCTTCCGTGACGGGCGTCACGACCTCGACGCCGGCTTGGGCGAGCGAGGCGACGATGGCGTCGATTCCACCTTGGGCCAGGCCGAAGACGACCTGGGGTGACGCGCCGCTCGGCGCTTGATTCGGGCGTTGAGCATGGATTTTCTCGGGTGAGCGTCCGCAGCGACGCGACAGTTTGCGCCAGAAGGCGTGATCTATCAAACCACTGTGTACGTAAGGTGCTGGAAGAACGGTGGCCTCTGCTGCCATGATGCGGAAACACGACCAGGACGCAGAAAACGAGCCGCATGATGAGCTACGACATCCGGGACGCGCTCTTGCGCCAGTTCGACGTCGCTTGGGCCCTCACGGAGTACCACCTGAATGGTCTCGGCGAGGACGAGTGCCTCTGGCGTCCGGCAAGCCGGGGGCTGCACGTCCAACAGCAGGACGGCGAGTGGAGAGCCGATTGGCCGGAGCACGAGGGTTACGACCTCGGGCCCTCGAGCATCGCCTGGATCACCTGGCACATGGTGTTTTGGTGGTCGTCGGTTCTCGATCACTCGTTCGGGGCCGCCCAGCTCACGCGCGCAAACGTGTTTTGGCCGGGTAGCGCCGCAGCGGTGAAGGCTCGCATCGTGGAGCTCGCGGCGGAGTGGCGAAAGCAGCTCGAGCTCCTGGACGACGACGAGCTACGAAGCACGCGGCGCACGCGGTGGCCCTTTCAAGACAAACCCTTCGTGGACGTCGTCAGCTGGCTGAACATCGAGCTTGCCAAAAACGCAGCCGAGCTCGGTTACGTTCGGTTTTTGTACGGAAGCAAGGGCTCTCACCGGTGACGCCCGCGAGGGCGCGTCACGTAGACTTCGGGGCGCTCGACTATTGCTCGGCGTGCCGACGCGCCAGGCGCGCTTCGATACCGTGATTTTGGGGCGTGCTACCTACGAGCCTGCGCTGGCGGTCGGCGTGACGGACCCGTATGCGCCGCTCGAAACGATCGTTTTTTCCCGCACTCTGCCGGAGCGTCGTGAGGGCGGGCTCCGGGTTACGAGCAGCGACCCGGTCAGCCTCGTGCGTGAGCTGAAGGGGAAAGAGGGCCGGGACATTTGGCTGTGTGGTGGCGGCAAGCTCGCCTCGACGTTGGTCGACGAAATCGACGAAATCGTGCTCAAGGTGAACCCGGTGCTCGCCCCCGGCGGCCTGCGCGTTTTCGACGGTGTCGCGTCGCCCACCAGGGTCGCTTTGCGAACGCGCCGCGCCTTCGAGAGCGGCGTCACTTGGTTGTCGTTCGACGTGCTCCGCGCTTGACGTGCGGCGGGGGTGGTCGCGGCCGCTCGCGGCGGGTTTCTGCGCAGGGTTTCTGCGCAGGGTTTCTGCGCAGGGTTTGGTCGCTGGGGGGCCTTTTACGCTGCCGAGCGGCATGGAGCTGGGGCGGAGGCGATGATAGATCGCGCCATGATCCATGAAACGTTGACGTTCGAAAGGTGGCTCGAGGCTTCATCGACGGAGGTGTTCGATGCGTACGTCGACGTGGAGCGTCGTACGAGGTGGAGCACGCCGTCCGATTCCGCGGTGTTCGTCTACTTGGAAAACGACTTTCGCGTCGGCGGAATCGACCGCTTTCGCTGTGGTGACCAACACGCGCCGCAGTACAGCGGCTCGGTTCGCTACGAGGACATCGTCCCCGGCGAGCGGATCATCTACAGCGAGACCATCGAGGCAGGAGGTGAGCGACTCTCGGTAGCGCTCGTCTCGTGGGAATTTCGTTCCGAGGGGAGCGGCACACGCCTGCGGGTGACGGTTCAGATCGCGTCGCTCGTTGGCGCCGACATGATTGCCGGAAACAAGACCGGCATGGACGCAGCGCTCGAGAACCTGGTAGCACTTCTCGCGCGATGAGGGTGTCGAGGCGCGGAACCGCCTGCTCGAACGGAGAGCGCGTTGCACGCGGAACGCCGCTTTTCGTCGCACTCGTGTCGTTACAGCCCATGAGGTGGAGAAATGGCTGAGCCGCTCAAGACGTTCTTTTCACCCAAGCTGGTGCGCCTCATCGCGGCGGACATCGAGCGGGTCGATCCCTCCTTTCCGTCTCGAGCCTTCATAAGGCAAGCAGACAAGGGCCTCGATGAGCTCGAGCTCATGGATCGAGGCAAGCAGATCGCTCGCGCGTTGGGCGAGCACCTTGCCGGCGGGGACTATCCACGAGCCGTCGACGTTCTCCTCCGTTCGCTGAGCCCCGAGCACCCGAAAAAAGAGTTGGCGGGCTCCAATATGGCGCCCTTTTACTACCTTCCACACACGCTCTTCGTCGCCGAGCGAGGACTGGGTCACTTCGAGCTCTCGCTCCGCGCGCAGTACGAGCTGACGAAGCGGTTCACGGCCGAGTTCAGTATTCGAGCGTTCATCGCGAAAGATCCGGAGCGAACGTTCGCGCATCTAGAGAAGTGGGCAACGGACGAGAGCGCTCAAGTGCGCCGCCTCGTGTCCGAGGGCACCCGCCTTCGCCTGCCGTGGGCGAGCCGCGTCGCGTGGCTCGACGAGAACCCGGAGCGTGTCCTCGCCTTGCTCGAACGGCTCAAGAACGACCCCACGCCGCTCGTGCGTCGCAGCGTGGCCAACAACTTGAACGACCTGAGCAAGGTGGACAAAGAGCTGACGCTGAAGACTTGTCGCGCTTGGCTTCGGGCGCCGTCCGAGGACACCACTTCTCTCGTCCGCCACGCGCTGCGCTCGCTCGTCAAGCAGGGGGACCGCGGTGCGCTCGACTTGCTTGGAGTCGGCGCCCGGCCTCGCATCGAGGTCGGCGTGACGCGTTTCTCCGCGAAACGGGTTCGGATTGGGGAGCAAATCCGCTTTTCGTTCAGCGTTCAGAGCACCGCGCCTCGCACGCAAGAGCTCGCTATCGACTACGCCGTGCACTTCGTCAAAGCGAACGGCACGGCGCGCCCCAAGGTGTTCAAACTGAAGCGGCTCACCCTCGAGGCGAATGGCTCGGCGACGCTCCAAGGCAGAGTTTCCCTTGCAGACCTCACGACTCGACGGCACTACGCGGGCTCTCACCGCGTCGAAGCGCTCGTCAATGGGATTGCGTTTCCGCTGGGCGCGTTCGAGGTCCGCGCTTGAAGCGTTCACTAGGCCAAGCCGTGACGGGCTTTAGGAACAGAATATGACGACCGACACGAACGAGCTGCGCGCGCTTGCGGCCCGACATGGACTCCACTTGGACGGACCGCTCGAGGTGAACGAGCTCGGGCTCGACTACCGGGTCGCGATTGGCAGGGTGGAAGGCGGGCGTCGCTGGGTGCTGCGAGTTCCGCGGCGCGCGGACGTGAGCTCGAAAATCGAGAAAGAGGCGCGTGCGCTCGTGATGCTGCGGGAGCAGGTGCCGTTCGCGGTGCCGGACTGGCGCGTCGTGAGCCCCGAGCTCGTTGCGTATCCGCTGCTGGAAGATTCGACCGCGATCGTCCTCGAGCCGGGCTCTACGACGCCTCGGTGGGTCATTGCGCAGGATTCGCAGGTCTTTCCCAAGAGTCTGGCGGGTGCCCTTGTCGCTCTCCACGTGGTGCCCCTCTCGGTGGCTGAAGCCTCCGGCTTGCTCGTGCGCACGCCAGCGCAGGCGCGTCAGAAGGTGGCAGACGACGTCGACCGGGTCCGACGGGAGCTGGCGGTGAACGAAAAGCGTCTTCAGCGCTGGCAACGCTGGCTTGACGACGACTCGTCGTGGCCCGACTTCTGCGTCGTCGTGCATGGTGATCTCTACGTCGGTCATGTGCTCGTGGACAGTAGCGAGCGCGTGACGGGAATGATCGATTGGAGCGAGGCGCGCGTCGACGACCCGAGCATCGACCTGAGCTCGCACCTCATGGTCTTCGGGGAAGCGGGGCTCTCGCGGCTCCTGTCGGAGTACGAGGCGGCGGGCGGGCGCACTTGGCCGAAAATGGCGCAGCACACCGCGGAGCGGCTCGCGTTGTCACCGGTGAGCTACGCGCTCTTCGGTTTGGAGTCAGGGGAGGAAGCTCACCTTTCCGCGGCAAGAGCGCAGCTCGCCGCGGAGGAATGAGCTGGAGTCGACGAGGACTGAGCCGTGGCGCGGTCGCTCGTTCGAGCGAACAGAAAACTCTCGCCGTTCGTTGCCGCGACGAAGCTCCGCTCTGAAAGGCGTGCTCTCCGCAGCGCCAAGAGGAGCTCGCCCGCGGGCTGGAAGCGGCCCTCATCGGCCAAGTCGAACGTACCCCAGTGGATGGCCAGTGAGCGGTGAGCGTCGAGGGTGACGCGCCCACGCTTGCGACTACTGCCGTGCATCTCTCCAGGCTTGGTACTCGCTGAGCAAGTCGCCGAAGGACTCCGGAGGTGGAAACTCCTCGAAGGAGTGGACCGCACCGGTTTTCGCCCAGGGGAGGCGGGTGCGTGTGTACGTTTCGATGAAGGGCGCAAACCACGCGTGGTCGTCGAGCAGCGTGGGGCGCACGTTGACGACGTGAGGCAATTCCACGGGCTTTCCGTACATCCACGTCATGCAATGCCCACAAAAGTAGTGCTGGAGCTCTGGAGAACGGTTGCCGCCCAGGACGGTAGCGCCTTCGGTGATCTCGAAGCTCTGGGCCAGGCAAATCGCAGTCAACGAGAACGCGCTCGCGGACATGCGTTGGCAGCCGCGGCAGTGGCACGCGGCCGTGATGATGGGCGGTTCCGTCACGCGGAACCGAACGGCATGGCACCGACAAGAACCTTCGAGGGGGAACTTCGGTTGGGGCATGTGACGTTTGTAACACGCGTTTTCCGTTGCGTGTGGACGACCGTCGCTTCGCGTTGGCCTGGTTTCGTCTCGAGCCAAGCGAGCGGCTAGGCGCGCGGAGAGGACGAATGCCCTCGATCCTGGCTGCCCAGCCTGGGGATCATATTTTACTTGTGGGTTAAGTAACTTGTGGGTAAATACTCTTGCATGCAGTCGGCCGACCTCTCGTCCCTGTTTGCGGCCCTCGCCGATCCCACGCGGCGAGCCATACTCGCGCGCCTCTCCGAGGGAGACGCGCCGGTCAAGGAGCTGGCGGAGCCGTTCCAGCTGTCGGGCCCGGCCATCACCAAACACTTGAAGGTGCTGGAGCGCGCGGGGCTCATCTCGCGCAGCCGGGAGGGACAGCAGCGCCCCTGTCACTTCGAGGCTCGCGCGCTCGAGCCCGCCGCCGACTGGATCGAGCAATACCGCGTCATGTGGGAGGAGCAGCTCGATCGTCTCGATGCCTTCCTGAAGAGCGTGGCGCCGACACACAAGACCGAAACGCGGTCCAAAGGGACGCCCCGTAAACATCCCCCGCCGAAAAAGCCCAGGAGAAGGACCAGATGACGAGAACGAAAAGCTCGAACGAAATCCGAATCACACGCGTGTACGACGCGCCACTTCGCGTCGTTTGGGACGCGTGGACGGTCACCGAGCAGGTCGAACGGTGGTGGGGCCCACGCGGCTTCACACTGACCACTCACAAGAAGGACCTGCGCGTGGGCGGCACTTGGCGCTACACGATGCACGGCCCGGACGGCGTGGACTACCCGAACGTCACCAAGTACCTCGAGGTCGAACCGCTCAAAAAGCTCGTTTACGACCACGGAGGGACGGACGACACGCCGCCCCTCTTTCGTGTGACGGTGACGTTCGCCGAGGTGGACGGACGGACGACGATGGACATGACCATGACGCTGGAGAGCCCCGAGGCCGCTCGCAACGCCGCGAAGTTCATCAAACACGCGGGAGGTAACTCGACCTGGGATAGGCTCGCGGAGTACGTCGCTCAGACCTTCAGCGGCAAACGACACTTCGTCTTCAACTACGTCGTGGAGGCATCACTCGACCGAGTGCTCGCGCAATGGTCGAGCCCCGAGCAGCTCGCGAAGTGGGCGGGCAGTGACGTCAGCATCTCCCGCACGGAGGGCGCCGCCGGCCAATACACGCTCCTGGGAACGATTGCAGAGCCAGGGGGCGCGGCCCTTCCGACATCCAGCGTGCTCTCGGCGGAGGCGCCTGATCGAACACGCGTCACGGTGACGAGTGAGCTCCCCGAGGACGCCACGCCTGCCGAAGTTGAGCTTTTCGCCCGTGAGCGCTCCGAGAGAGCTCTCCGCTGGACACGTGCGTTCGACGCGCTCGACGCAGAGCTCGGCATCGAAGTGTGACGCTCGCAAGGCGTCCTCGACGACGCACGGCTCGCCTCGGACCGGGAGCGGCTCAGTACCGGCAAACGCCGAAAGGTAGCTCGTTGCCGTGCGCGTCGAGGGCGGCGAAACCTCGTGCCGCGCGAACTTCGCACGGAACATTCGTGAGCCTGCGGTTTCGAACCCCCGATGACTCGGAGTGGAATCGCGATCTTCTTTGCCCTGACGTTTTTGTTCACGTGGGGTCTCCAGGTGCCCGCCGTCGCGCTCGACGGAAGTTGGGCTGTCCTCGGCGCGCTAGGTATTTTTGGCCCGCTGGCGGCTGCCACAGTGCTCACCGCACACGCCGAGGGGTGGGGAGGCGTCCGAGCGCTCTATGCGCGATTGGCGCCGCTACGAGGACAATGGACCACGTACGTCATCGCGTTCGCGCTGCCCGCCGCACTGCTTGCCGCGATGCTCTATGGGATGAGGCTGGCCGGACGTCCCGGAGACCTGCTCTTGAACCGTGGCGCCGGGGCGTTGGTCGTGGGTGCGGTGGTGTCGATCGCCGAGGAGGTAGGGTGGCGCGGTTACGCTCTTCCCCGCCTTCGGGCGCGTTTCGGCGCTGTCGCGGGCTCGGCGATTCTGGGGGTTGTGTGGCTCGTCTGGCACGTTCCGATGTTCGTGGGTCAGGGCGTGCCGCTTTCTTTGATGGTTCCCATGATGTGGATGTTCATCGGCGGGAGCCTGTTCTTCACCTGGCTGGACGCGCGAACCTCCGGCAGCCTCTTCGTTGCCGTGCTCGCGCATCTCGGCCTTCACTTCAACAACTCTCACGCTGCGCTTCCCGCTGACGTGCTTCCGTTGCTGTGCCACTCGGTCTTGTTCGCGGCGCTCGGTGTCGCGGTCGTGGTTCTCGATCGTCGCGCGTTCCCGGAGATGCGAAGCAGAGACACGCGAATCGCTCACAGGGGAACGCAAGTCCTCGCCCCGTAGCCGGAGGCCCGTGCACGCCTCCCGGACGGCCATGCGCCCTGGAGCGGCGACCCAGGGCAGGCGTCAATGGATCAACTCTGATGCGTGAACGAGGGCCGGGGGGCCCGAGGTTGTTCGCGTTCCGCGCAACGGACGCCGAGTGCGCGGCAACCTCGCCGGTTTCCGCTCGAGGGAAAAAATTTTACAGAGGGGCGGGCAATCGCCACATCTGCCGAGGCGCTGTGTTCGAAAGCAAAGTCCGCTCCGGTAGAGTCCTCGCCGGACGCGTTGCCGAGAGCAGAAGGTTCCCGGGCGCCTCAGCTTCGACAGGAGCATTGCATGACCGCGAAATGGTTGACGACACTGGTCGTTGGAGCATCGATAGCAATTGTGGGTTGCGGAAGTACGGCCACTGAGCCGTCGGACTCCGACGGGGTGGGCGGTTCATCGACAGGTGGCGCGTCGACCGGCGGTGCGTCGACGGGTGGCGAATCGACCGGCGGTGCGGCTACGGGAGGCAGCGCGAGCGGCGGGGCCGCCAGCGGCGGAAGCGCGAGTGGCGGGGACTCTTCGATTGGCGGAACCGGCGGCACAGGTGGCGACGGAGCCGGCGGTACAGGTGGCGACGGAGCCGGCGGCACAGGTGGTGACGGGAGTGGCGGCAGCCCCGGCGGCAACGGCGCCCGGCCGAGCCAAGGGTGTAACGTCAGCGACGGCGTGCAAAAGATGACGACCGGTGGTTCGTCGGTGAACAACGGCCTGCCCACCTCGACTCGACTCAGCATCAACGTCGGCGGCTCGAATCGCGACTACATCATCGACATTCCGGCCAACTACGACCCGACGAAGCCGTATCGCCTGATTTTCTCCTGGCACCAAGTTGGCGGATCGGCGAACGGCAACGCGACAGGCCTCTACCCCGCCTTCAACGGGCCCAACTTCGACGCTGCAAACTACGCCTACTTCGGGCTCCGCCGAGAAGCGAACGCGGCGAACGAGCCCGCGATTTTCGTAGCACCCCAGGGAATCAACAACCCACCCTGGGACTACAACCGAGACGTAGTGCTCTTCGACGAGTTGCTTGCTCGCGTCACCTCGAACCTGTGCATCGACGAGAGCCGCGTCTTTACGACGGGGTTCAGCTTCGGCGCGATGATGAGTCACGCGCTTTCCCTCGGGCGCGCCTCGAAGTTGCGCGGGGCGGTCACCATGGCACCGGCCAATTGGAACTTTCCCCAGCCCACCAAAGAGTCGGCGAACATCGCCTACTTCGGGATCACGGGCATGAGCGACGGCACTTGTAAATGGGTGAACAACGACGGGAACAGGACCGGCGGCAAGTACTGTGTGCTCACGCACGCAGAGGACAACGACTGCACCGTCCCCGCGAACTTTCCCACGGCACAGAACGGCACCAGAAACCACGTTTGCTACGACTTCGAGGGCTGCAAGGAAGGCTCCCCCGTCAAGGTGT
Source organism: Pseudomonadota bacterium (assembly GCA_023432025.1). Classification (GTDB taxonomy): domain Bacteria; phylum Myxococcota_A; class Polyangia; order Polyangiales; family Polyangiaceae; genus NIC37A-2. The sequence goes on along the minus strand of JAEYVE010000196.1, from coordinate 33 downwards.
GCACGTTCGACGGCGCGCATACTCCGTCCAGCG
>JAEYVE010000153.1 GCA_023432025.1 Pseudomonadota bacterium | reverse complement strand
GGCCTGTGCAATAGGCAAAGACATTCAGCCTGTCGGCCTACCCGGCCCGACAAAAAGCGCGTTTCAGGCCTGCTTCGCGGCAAAAAGTACAATCGAAACGCAGCTCCCGAGCCCGCACGCTGAACGTGTGGCTACACTCAACCAAGCTCCCGGAGCCGAGATTCCCGCGCATCACAAGCGCGTGACCGTTCGTTCCTGCCGACACGCTCGGCTCGGTCCCGGTCCCCCTTACGCGCCAAGCGCGCGCGTCTGCTCCTGAGGGCGGGAAACTCGACGAACGTCTCTTCCCCTCGAGCGACCAGCGACCAAGCGCCGCTGTTTACGCCGTGATGACCAAAGTGGCCGTCACCAGAACCAGGTGCGGCATGGAGGCCAAGAACAGCGAACGAGCCCAGGGCCCTTCGGCGTCCGGACGCAAACCTCGGAGCGCCCAGGCCAAGAACGCGCCGCCCGAAAGCACAGCGCACACGGCGTAGACCACACCGCCCACGCCCCCAAAAACCGGCAGGAGCGTCGTGACCAAAAGGAGCGCCGAGAACGCGACGATGTGCAGCTTTGCCGAGCGAAGACTGTACTCGCCCACCTTGAGGCCCGCGTTTGCGTACTCCTTGCTTCGGAATACGGAGATGGCAATGAAGTGCGGCAGCTGCCACACGAGCAAAATCAGAAACAAGAAGAGCCCGGTGGACTCCAACTTGCCCGTCATGGCTGCGTATCCAATGGCGGGAGGCAATGCGCCCGGCACCGCGCCCACGTAAAGGGCCGCGGAAGTCACGCGCTTGAGAGGCGTGTAGACGAGCACGTAACTCAAGAGCGCAAGCGCCGCGAGGGCGACGGCCGCCATCGACACGAAGTGCGCCAGCACGACGAGCCCGACCACGGCAACGCCGACACCGAAGGCAAGCGCAACGTCCGGCTCCAAACGACCCGACGGCAATGGTCTCTCGCGCGTGCGCGTCATGAACGCGTCCGTGTCGCGCTCCAAGAACATGTTGAGCGCGTTGGCTCCCGCAACGACGAACCCCGTACCCACCACCACCGCGATGAGACCGACCACATCCGTCGGGCCGGGCGCGGCCCACGCACCACAGAACGTCGTGATGAGCACCATGCGCGTGATGCCGGGCTTGCTCAGCACCACTAGAGAACGGAGCAGCTGCCCCACGTCACGGGGGCGAACCAAAGCTTCGGCGGGGCTGCTCATGGGCTCTCGAAAAGGGGCGAGCGGATCGGGACGAGGGGGACCCTCAACTCTTGCCCTGCTTTTTGCGGGCCGACTGCTTGTCGGTCAAGGGTTTCCCGGCCAGGACCTTCGCCTCCTCGGCGTCCTCGTCCTCCGTGGCTTCGGCGGCTTCTTCGCCGTCTTCGGCCTCGTTCTCGTTCAGGCCTTTCTTGAAGTTTCGAATCCCCTGGCCCAGCCCTTTGCCGATGTCCCCGAGCCTTCGGGTCCCGAAAAGCAAGAGCACAACCAGCAAAACGATGACGATTTCCCGCGGTCCAATACCCATATGGGAGCCCGAGCCTCCTGACCCACTGGCTATCATCCGTCGGATCCCACGGCAACGACCCGGTCCTTCACGCTGCCACGATCCAAGCGGGGAGTGGTGAGCTCCGCCCCCCGCTTCGCGCTCGAGTCGGCGCGAAAAAAGGCTGCGCCCAGCCGTTTTACAGAAAGAGAGGCCTTGGTATGCTCGCCCCCCAACTCGGGTAGCTCGTCCAGGCGGGGGCCGCCCAAGCGAGAAGGGTTTCGCGGGGACACATGAAGAGGACGAAAATGTCGCAGCCGACTGGACGCCCAGCGCGAGCGCAAGCACTGCTCGGAGCCGCAACGTTGGCCTGCTCCCTCGCGTTCAGCGGCCCGGCCGCGGCCGTAGGCGTCGAAGAGCCCGCAGTGCGCCCTAAAGGGACCGTCGGTGGAGCCCTATTGGGAGCGGAAGCCGTCACGTTGGCGACGGCGGCGTTCGGAGTGGAGTCGGGTTGGGCCTACCTGCTCGGCGGCGCCGTGGGCGCGGCGGGCGGCGCCGTGGGCGGCTACTTCTTGGAAGACAGCCTCGAGCCGCGCGGCTCGATGTTCATTTTGGCCGCCGGCATGATCCTCGTGATCCCCACGACGGTCGTCGTGCTCAACGCCACCGCGTACAGGCCGCCCGAGGACTACGTTCAAGACCAACCACCCCAGAGCGCCGCTGCCACCTCACGGCCACGCCAAGGCCGCACGGCGCAACGTTTGCATCTAAAAAGGCCCCTTCCGTCCCTGGTCGGGATGGACGAAGGCACCTGGACGGTCGGGGTGCCCGCCATTTCCTTGCTCGACGTGTACTCCCCTGAAATGCGCCGCACTTACGATCTCGAGCAAGCCACGGAGCTGCGCGTACCCGTCCTCGCCATGCGCTTCTGAGCGAAGCCGGGCCGCTCGCCTTTCCGCTACCTGAACGCGCCCGTCCTTCCACGTTCGAGCAAATCCGCGACCCCTCGCCGCACTTCGCCCGAAGCCCGGCCGCCTTTCGCGTCTTACTTCGAGGCAAGCCGGCGGCGCGGACGTGCACGCGTAGAATGCGCGAGCTCGCATCTCGGGCGCCGCGAGCGCGAACGTCGCCGCGCGGCGCCGCGCGACGACGACGCTCACGTTTGGACGTTCGTTTCGGAGCGAGTGGCGGGGATCCCTGGCCGGACCGGGCGACGCCCCCGTTTGGAGCGCGCGCGTCTCCGCGCCTCGCCCAACGCGCTGCGTCGAAATAAACCAGACGACGCGCGCGTCTCACATCGAGCCTCACCTCATCCTACTCGCGCGGACGCCGACTCACCCAAACATGCAACGCCGCCGTATTCACCCGACACGATGACAATGTGCTCACCGCCGACACGGTGACCTCCCAACCGAGCAGCGACGAAACGTGGGTGACCGCAACGAGACGCGTCGACTACGTGAATCATTGACGCACCATTCCGTAGATGGTCACCGAGCTCCTTCGGTCATCCGCTAACTTCGGCGATTCTCTCGCCTTTGCGGGGACCAATGGTTCTCCTAACATGTGCTCGGATTCGAGCCCCCGCTCGAACCCCGCCAACGCGGACGAATCAAGTTCCCGCGGACGCGTTTCGTCATCGAGTCGACGCGGCGGGCGAGCCCGACCGCATCAAGCGAGCAGAGAAATCACATGGCAGAGCCCGCCGCCCTCAGAGGCAGCTCGCGCAGCAAGCGCGGAGACGATCCCGCCCTCGGAAAGGTCATCGCGGGGCGCTATCGCCTCGAGGCACGCATTGGCGAAGGTGGCATGGGCATCGTGTACCGCGCGCGGCACGTGCTCATCGATCGCGTCGTGGCGGTCAAGCTGATTCGCCCCGACCTTCGCGGAGAAACTCACCTCCGCGCGTGGATGCTACGCGAAGCTCGCGCGGCCAACCGCGTCGATCACGCGCACATCATCGACATTCACGACATCGGCGAGACGGACGAGGGAGAGCTCTACCTCGTCATGGAGTACTTGATTGGTACGCCGCTCTCGACCGAACTCGCGCGCGGTCCCATGCCCATCCACCGCGCAGTGGACATCATCGAGCAGATGGGCGCCGCTCTCTCGCGCGCGCACGACCTCGGCGTCGTCCACCGCGACCTGAAGAGCGACAACATTCTCCTGACGGCGCGCGGAGGCCGACAGGACTTCGTCAAGATCTTGGACTTCGGGTTGGCCGCGCTCGCGCACGATCCTCGCCTCGCTCCGAAGGGCGCCGTGTTCGGAACCCCCGAGTACATGTCGCCCGAGCAAGCTCGCGGAGAACAAGCTGGCCCCCAGTCGGATCTCTACGCGCTGGGCGTGCTGTTCTTCGAGATGATGACCGGACAGCTGCCGTTCCGCGCGACGGATCGCGACACGCTGCTCGAAATGCAGCGCACCGCCGTCGCCCCGCCGCCGTCCAGCGTGCGGAGCGACGTGCACCCCGAAGCAGAAAAGATCGTCATGCGCCTTCTGGAGAAGGACCAGAAGAAGCGCTACCGCGACGGTCACCATCTGCTCGAGGAGCTCAAGCGCCTCCAGCGCTCTCTGCCCAGCCACACCAACTGGGACACGAAGAAGGGTGCCGCGGAAGGCACCGGCACGCCGCCGCCCGCGCCTACGCCGAAGACGCCGGCGGTCATGGAGTGGGCGAGCCGCGCGGGGCTCTTCTCGCGAATGGTTTCGCGTGCGTACCCGGGCGGCACCGCACCAGCCGAGGTCGTGCAAGCGCTGGCCATAGTCTGGGATGTCGCCGCCAAGGCCAACTCGCTGGAAGGCGAGGTGGCCAGTCACACGCGCCGCCTCGAAGCGCTCGAGCGACGGGGCCGCGCGCTGCGCGCGGAAATCGGACGTAAGGTCGAAGAGCTCGCGCAGGAAGAGTCGCGCGCTCTACGTGAGGCGGCCACGCACGCGGAAGAAGAAGGGCAGGCGCGCCGCGAGCTCGCGCAGGCGCAGACCGCCGCGCGCGAGCACGTCGCAGCAGCAGATCACGCAGAAAAGCTCGGCCAAGGCACGCGCACGCTCTACGAGCGTGCCGGCGCGGCGCGCGCCCTCGTGGAAGCCAAAGCATCACTTCTTTCGACTCGGGAGCGCCGCCGCAAAGCGCGCGAGTCGGTCGCCGCGGATCTCCGTCGTCAAATCGAGGAGCTGCGCGCCCAGCTTGCGCGCTACTCCGAGGCGGTGGAAGAAGACTTGGCCGGAGGCCGCGAGAAGGTCGCAGCGAGAACGCGCGAGGGGCTCACCTTCGAGCAGCAGTTCTTGGAGGCTTCCAACCTGCTCTTGACGCACCTCAAGGGCAAGCCCGAGGTGCGCGAGCTCATGAACGAGCTGGACTCGGAGAGCGCCATCAGCCCGGCCTCCACCAACCCCAAGGTCGTCGAGCGCGCCGCAAGCTGACGAGCAGGGCGCTCACGGCGAGCCCAGCTCGCCGTGAGCGCATTTCGTTTCAGACGGGCAGCTTGGCGTTCAAGAAAGCGCGAAGCTTCACGAGCTGCTTGGGATCCGGAGCAAAGTGGGGCGCCTCGTAACGCCTCGCCCAGCTCCGCAAATCCTCCACGAGCTCGTCGCGGACGGCGGCGTCGCTGACGATGGCGTCCACGCTGCGCCCACGCACCGTGATCGACTCCAGGCCGTCGACGAAGCGGCTGAGCCGCCCGAAGTCCGCTTCGAGGAACTGCGCCACGAGCCCGGCGTCGGACGCGAGCTTCGAGAGAGCTTCCGCCCCGCCCCCCGGAGCTCGCGCGGCCGCGACGCGCAGGACGAACGCATCGTCGAGGAAGCCGAGGCCCTCGATGCCGTCGTCGATGAGATCGAGCGACTTGAACAGGTAGTTGAGGGCGGCCCCCAAGGGACGCCGCGTGTCCTCGGGCACGTCCGCGTTCGACAGGACGTCCGCGAGCGCTCCGGCGTCTTCAGCGAGGCTCTTGAGCCAGGAACCGAAGGCTTCGAGAAACTGCGTATCTTGCTCGCTCATGGTTTGGTCTGCGTCGTAACACCGGGCCCGGTCGAAAAAAACCGGCGATTCGCTCAGCGCTCCGCCCACTTGGACGGGCAAAGCACACGCAGAGCGTTTTCGGAGAAGACCTTGCGAACGACGGCGCGCTCGACGCCGCTCTTTTCGAGCGCCGCCGCCAGCACCCGGTAGCGCGACGCGTCGGCGAGCTCGGGCACTGGCCGTATTCCGCCTTCGTAGTCCGAGCCGAGCGCCACGTGGTCCGGTCCGGCGACACGCAGCATGTATCGCACCTGCTCGACCACGTGACGGAGGCTCGCCTGGCCCGTAGCGGAGAGGAACCCTTGATGAAAGTTCACCCCGATCACCCCGCCCGTCCGTGCGATGGCGCGGAGGTGACGATCGCTCAGGTTGCGTGGATGGTTGGCCAAAGCGCGGGCGTTGGAGTGCGTGGCGATGACGCGCGCGCCGAACGGTTCGGCGAGCTTCACCACGTCGTCCACGGTTTCGTCCGAGGCGTGTGATATGTCGATGAGGCCTCGCTGTCGCGCGATCGCGAGCACGAGCTCGCGCCCGCGCGGCGTGAGTCCGCCCTGCCCCGAAGCCAGCTGTTGACCGGAGCTCGACGCCAGCACGTTGTGGCGGCTGTGGACGAGCCCGAAGGAGCGGACCCCGCGCAGCATCCATCGGCTCACGCTCTGCTCGGCCGACGCGCGATCGCCCGCCTCGAGCGGAGCCGCGCCCTCGAACGCCAGCCAAGTTTGGACTTCCCGCGGGGCGCCGGGCCCGGCGCCGTGAACGCCGCAGCCAGGCAGCGAGTACGGCGGCGTGTCGAGGATGGCTTGGTAAACGGCGGCGTACGAGTTTTCCAAGTCGACGTTTCGCGGACCCTCGGGCGATGCCCACTCGGGCACGTAGAGCGGGAGCACCACCC
>JAEYVE010000082.1 GCA_023432025.1 Pseudomonadota bacterium | reverse complement strand
ACGAGGGACGCGTCGAAATCACTCGCCGCCTCTATCTTGCCGAGCCCGCAGCTTATTTGGACGTTCTCGGGGAGGTCGCGCCGCACTACGAGCGCGTGCTTCTAGTGGGGCACAACCCGGGCATCTCGGAGCTCGTGGCGCTTCTGACGGGTGTTTCCGTGGATATGCCCACGGCCGCAGTTGCTCGAATCGAGCTAGCCACAGCCGAACTGCGTGCGGTCGACGCAACGGCGCGCGGGCGGCTCGAAGACCTCTTTCGGCCGAGGGAGCTCGACTGAGTCGGCGCGGATTCGCCGCGACGCGACCCACGCCGGGTGGCGCCGGGGACAGCAAGCCGCTATGGGAGCCACGAAGACCATGGGCGTGAAGAACGAGCTGCCGCCAAAGCGCGAAGTCGCGATCGCACTCCTCGAGACGTCGTCGGTGTACGTGCACCTCGACCCTCGAGGCGCGGGTGTGCACGTACCCGCGTGGTTCAAGAAGCAGCCGCAGCTCGTTCTGCAGGTCGGATTGAACATGCCGGTGCCCATCCCGGATCTGGACGTCGGAGAAGAAGCGCTCTCCTGCACGCTCAGCTTCAATCGCCGACCCGAGCATTGTTGGATCCCGTGGTCTGCGATTTATGGGCTCGTGGGGGAAGACGGCCGAGGCATGATTTGGCCCGAGGACGTTCCTCCTGAAGTGGCGGCCCAAGCACAAGGGCGCCCGGCCACACCGAAGGAAAGACACCTGCGCGCCGTGGCAGAAGGCTCCGCCACGCAGGCCACCGCCACGCAGGCGCCCGCCACGCAGGCCGCCGCCACGCAGGCCGCCGCCACGCAGGGCTCCCCGGAAGCCTCCGAGCAGACGGCCAAGTCCGCGGAGAGTGAAGGCGCGCCCGAGGCGCAGGGGCGCGCAAGAAAAGCCGGCAGGAAGGCTTCTGCCGCGGGCGCTGGAACCAAGAAGCGCTCGAGCAAGGCCGCGACGCCGCCACAAGGTTCCACCGAGCCGAGCGCTGCGCCCTCGAAGGACGGCGCTTCGGGTGAGGGACGGCCTCGACGCGAGCTGCCGCCCTACCTTCGCATCGTGAAGTGACCCCGCCGCTGCCGCGGTTTTTGGGACGAGGGCGCCGCAGCGGGCACGGAGGCGTGCCAAGACCCACTCGCGCGACCGGGATCGTGTAAGCTCGCGCGGCGCACATGGACGTTCGCTGCGACCGTTGTGGAACCGAGTACGAATTCGATGACGCGCTCCTTTCGGAGCGTGGCACGACGGTTCAATGCACCGAGTGTAGCTTCCGCTTCAAGGTGTATCCGGTTCACGGTGCGCCCGCGCCGGAGCGATGGATCGTTCGCAGCGCGGTCGGCAGTACTTCGCCCTGGGAGTACCAGTACGGGTCCCTGCGCGATTTGCAGTCGGCGATTTTGCGCGGCGCAGTGGGACCGACGGACGTCTTGTCGCGTGGCCTCGAGGCGCCGCGTCCGCTCGGGAGCATTGCGGAGCTCGAGCCGCTCTTCATCGAGCGCGGTTCACAGCTCGGGCGCACGCTGGCAGGTGTGGCCCCGCAGGCGGGTGGCTCGGTTCCGCCGCCCCCGGGTAGCACGCCTCCACCCGCTCCGGGCAAGGCCTCGGAGCCGCTGACTCGAGGAATGCCGGTGCGGCACCGCGTGAGCACCAAGCTGGGTCTTCCCGGTCCAGCGCAGGTGTCCCCGGGAACGCTGAACGCGCCGCCTCCGCTGGAAGACGAGGCACAAAAAGCCTCGGCCGCAGCGCCAGAGGAAGCGCCCAGGCCCAAGCCGGGTTTGGGTGGGACGCTTTTGGGCATGGCAGCACCAAAGCTCCCTGGCGCTGCGGCGCCGCCCGATCTTGCGGGGATGGAGGTGGTTCCTGCGGGGCGTTCCACGACGCCGCATGCTCCGCGCGTCGCCAGTGAGCTCGCGCGCACACAGCGCTCGCTCACCGAAGAAGAGGCGCGCGCTCCGCGTCCGGTGGACGTTCAAAGCCTCGCGCCGCGCAGCTTCAAAAAAACTCTGCCTTCGTTCGGCAACGAGCCTTCGCCCGCGCAGGTTTCGCCGCCCCCGGCTTCGCCCGCGCCGGCGTCACCCGCACCCGCACTGGCACCGTCACCCGCACTGGCACCGTCACCCGCACTGGCGCCGACGTCGCCCGTGCCGTCGCCGGCCTCTTCCGCCAAGTACGAGCCGGTCCCCCAGCTGCAGCAAACCCTGACTTCGGGCAGTCCGGCGGCCGCGCCGGAGCTCGAAGCCGCGCGGGCGCGTGAGCCCGCTCCCGGCGCTCGAACGCTGCCTTCGAGCGGTAGTGAGCCGCTCGTCGTGCCGCCCGCAGCGGCGTCTCCGCCGCGCACACGCGTCGTCTCCGTTCTTTCGAGCGACGGCTCGAGCGCGGACGGCGCTCTCGGCGCAGGTTCGAGCGAAGCTCGCCCCCACGAATCCGTGCCGACGGCGCTCACGCCGGGCGCCGCGACCCTGCCGAGCGCGCCCGCCGCACAGTTTCTTTCCGCTTCGGGCGCGGCAGCTGAGGAAGCTCTGGGGAGCGCAGCGGAGCCACCTCCAGGCGCCGTGCGGGTTTCGGTGCCCGTGGCGACGTCGGGCGCCGTTCCAGACGAGATACTTCGCGATGATCTTTCTGGTGGGGACGCGTCTCGTGGCGTGAAGCTCCGCGAACCGACGCGGGCCGAGCCAGCGCTGGACGAAGAGGTCGAACCCGTGCGGCCCCGACGTCGCGGCGTGGCACGTTGGGTCGTGGCGTTCGTCGTGCTTTCGGCAGGCGCGTTTTTGGCGGGGACGTTGGGTAAGAAGTACTGGAGCGAGCTGCGTGATCGAGCGCTGCCGACTTCGGCCCCACCGGCGCGGCCACCGGCTGCGCCCACCGCGCCCACCGCCTCGGACGTTGCGCCACTCGTCGCCAAGGCGAACGAGCTCTTGAATACCGGTGATCTGGAGGGAGCGCGCGAGCAGCTCACTCGCGCAGACGCGCTTTCGCGTTCCGCCGGGCAGCCTCACGCCGAGGTGCAGCGCTTGCTCGCCGAGGTCGACGTGACGGCGGCGGACGTCGCATGGCTTCGTCTTCGCTTGCTCCCCACGAGCGACGTCGCGCGCCTCGAAGAGGCGCAGCGCGAGCTCGAGCGCCGCACGGAGCGGGCCCGAGTCTCGGCCCGAGCCGTGTCCGAGCAGCAAAACGACCGAGCGCTGGCGGCGCAAGCGGCGCTATCGCGCGTCACGGGCGACGCAGAGAAGGCGCGCTCTTTCGCCGGCGCATTGCCGTCCGGCTCGCCCGAGAGCGCCTATGCGCTCGGCGCGCTCGAGCTCATGAACCCAGAGCCGCGTTACGCGAGCGTCGTCGAACACGCGAGTCGCGCCGCCGAGAGCGGGGGAGCTGCGGCGCTCCCTCGGAGCCTCCTCGTGTACGGGCTGGTGCGCTCTGGAGACGTCGCACGCGCGAAGGTCGAGCTAGCGGCCCTTTCGGCCGCGAGCGAGGCAGGCGCACGCGTTCCGCTTTTGTCCGAGCTGAGCCACTTCGTCGAGCAGGGCGGCACACCGTCGCCTGCGGAAAGCGCCGCTGCTCCGTCGCCGGCACAGTCCGCACCAGCGCCGCGTCCCGTCCTGGATTTTCGCGCTCGCTTGGTTCAGGCGAGTCAAGCGCTCGGACGTGGAGAGCTCACGCAAGCTCACACGCTCTACCGCAGCGTGCTCGAAGAAAACCCCGCCAACACCGAGGCGCTGGCCGGCCTCGCCGACGTAGCGCGGCGCCGGGGCCAGTCGGCGGAGGCCGCGCGCCTCTACGAACAGGTGCTCGCGAGCAACCCGTCGTACCTTCCCGCGCTGGTCGGTCGCGCCGATCAGTTGTGGGCTGCTGGAGATCGCGCGGGGGCCCTCAAGCTGTACCGGCGAGTCATCGACCAAGCGGGCACCTCCACGTCCTACGGACGACATGCCCAGGCGCGCATCAACGAAGCCGAACGCGCCACGCCTCCCGCGCCGGAGGGGCGTCCGGACTCTCTTCCTTCCACCACCCCGGATTTCGAGTGAGCTCTTTGATAGGCCATCTTGCGACTCTTCTCCGTCGACCGCGCGTGCGTTGGCTCTCGTGTCTCTCACTCGCGCTCGTGCTTGCCGGGTGTCATGGCCGTCCGCGCACGGACTCCGAGGATGGCACTCGCCCCAAGCTCGCTGGCGGGAGCTACGTTTCCGTTCTGGACTTGAGCCAGGGCGCGCCCGAATCCACCGACGAAGGTGGCTTCTTTCCGCTGCCGGCGCGGCAAACGTTCGTTGGCTTCGTGCGGTCCGTCGATCGCTTGCTGGACGACCGCAAGAGCGCGGGCGTCTTCGTGCGCCTGGGTGAGGCTCGCTTCGGTCTGGCTCAGGCGCAGGAAATCGGAGAGCTCTTGGGCCGTCTGCGTGACGGCGGCAAGGCCGTTACGTGCCACACGCACCAGGTGGACAACGCCACCAGTTGGCTCCTGCAGCGCGGGTGCACCAAGATCTGGCTGACGCCCGCGGGCGACGCCAGCACGGTCGGGCTCGGCGCGCAGATGGTGTACCTGAAGGGCGCCATGGATCGCCTCGGCATCGAGGCGGACATGCTGCACATGGGCAAGTACAAGAGCGGCGCGGAGCCGCTCACGCGCGAAGGTCCGACCGACCCGAGCCGAGAGAACCTCACGGAAACTCTGCGCAGCCTGCGTGAGGCGTGGCTGGACGGCGTGCGCAAAGCGCGCAAAACGAACGACGATCGCGTCATCTTGTCGCTCGAGGACGGACCGTGGTCGCCCCCGGACGCCAAGTCGCACGGCATCGTCGACGAGGTGGGTTTCCCCGACGAAGCGCTCGACGCCGCGAAAAAAGCGGCCAAGACCGACCGAACCTCGGTGGCGTTCGGTCGCGGCGCGGAGGAAGGCAGTTCGAGCACGGTGGCAGAGCTCGTGCGGCTCCTGTCCGGCGCAGACGAGCGCACCGGGGGCCGGCCGCACATCGCGGTAGTGCCGGCCGTGGGCAGCATCACCATGTCCGGTGAGGGGCCGCTCGCGAGCGGCGGCATCACCGCGCGCGCCACGGTGCGCACGCTCGAGCGGCTTCGCAAAGACGATTCCGTGAAGGCTGTGGTGTTGCGCATCGATTCGCCTGGAGGGTCGCCTTTGGCGAGTGACCTCATCTGGCGTGAGATGATGCTCATGCGCCCCAAGAAGCCCATCGTGGCCTCCGTGGGCGGCATGGCGGCCAGCGGCGGTTACTACATCGTCGCGGGCGCCACGAAGATCGTGGCCGAGCCGTCGAGCATCGTCGGCTCCATCGGCGTTTTCGGTGGCAAAATCGTATTCGGCAAGACGCTCCAAAACGTCGGCATCACGTCCTACACGTTCCCCGCCAGCCCGGCGCAGGGCGCCGCGGAACGCTCGTCGCACTTGTCGCCTCTGACGCCGTGGGACGACGCCACCCGCGAAAAGGTGCGCATCCAGATGCAAGGCATTTATGAGCTGTTCTTGCAGCGCGTCGCCGAGGGCAGAGACCTGCCCCTCGACCGAGTGCGGGCCACGGCGGAGGGCGCCATCTTCTCCGCCACGGTCGGCAAGGAGCGTGGCTTGGTGGACGAGTTGGGCGGCCTGACGCGCGCGCTCGGTTTGGCCCGTGAGCTCGCGCGCTTGGACGCGGAGACTCCGGTCGTCGTGGAAGGCGCCGCGGAAAGCTTGCTCGAAACGTTGCTGCTCGGAGAAGGCGCGGAGGCGGGAGAAGTGGAGGCGGCATTGGTCCGCTTCCATGAGCGCCAAGCGCGGATGGCCGGCCGGTGGCCGGATCTCGAGTCGCTTCGGCCCTTTGCCGCTGCGCTTGCGCCGCTTCTTGCTGGTGAATCGGTCGTCGCGGCGCTGCCCTACGCAATTGATGTGCGATGAGTGATGACAGGGGCGCTCACCTCGTCCGTGTGACCACTACTGTGGAGATGTGACCGGAACCTCGCGCGATCGTGCATCCCACTCGTGAGCGCTGTTGCTGCTCGTGGTAGGCACTCGGAAGTGGGTGTGGCGCGAGGAGTTGGTTTTTCTGCGCTTGGCAGGTTGGTCGAGCCGTCGCCTCGGCTCGTGGATCGCGTCGAGCGCGGAACGGCGAGCCTCTTGGCTGCGTGGCTCGTCCTCCTCTTGGTGGGTTTGTTCGCTTACGACGTGAGCGTGTTGCTCCTGCGTCACGAGCACACCGCGCCTTGGTACGGCTACGTGCTCTTGGGCGCGGGCTACGCGTTCAGCCGCACCAGGCTTTACTTGCTCGGAGCGCTCGTCGCTTCGGTTCTGTTTCCGGCGGTCGGCTTCGGATACATCCTCGCGGGCGAGGCGAGCTCGCCGGTGCCCGCGTTCGCCCTCTTGGTCATCGGCCCCTTTTTTGCGGGGGCGTTCTTGGGCGTGCGCGGCGCGGCTGCGCTCGGCATTCTGGACGTGCTGGGCATTCTGCTCCTCGGCGCGGGGGAGCTCGCGACCGGGCGCGATCCCGTGCACGACCTCGGCGGAGCGTTGGTGGCCAACGTCGTGGGCGCTGCGGTGGCGGTGCTGTGCTCGGCGCACTACCAGTGGGCGGAGCGCGAGCGACGCACCATGTTGCGCGAGCGTGAAGAGCAGCTGCGCCACGCGCAGAAAATGGAAGCGGTCGGGCGCTTGGCAGGCGGCATCGCGCACGACTTCAACAACATGCTCACGGTCATCGCCGGCGGCGTGGAGCTCTTGCGTCGCACGGAAGATCGCAAAGAGCTGCGCATGATCGAGGCCGCCGCCGAGTCGGCGATGTCGGTGACGCGACAGCTCTTGCTCCTCAGCCGTCAAGGCGTCGTCGAGGATCGCGCGGCAGACATCAACGCCATCCTCACGGGAAGCGGTCAAATGCTTTCGCGCATCATCGGCGAGGGCATCGAGGTCGTCATGGACCTCGGAGAAAACATCTGGAGGATTCGCGCGGACGAAGGGCGCATGCAGCAGGTGTTGCTCAACCTCGCGACCAACGCTCGCGACGCCATGCCCCATGGAGGCCTCTTTCGTGTCGTCACCGAGAACGTCGAGTTCGTTCCGCGCGAGGTGTCCCACATTCCGGCGGGAAAGTACGTGGTCGTGTCGGTGGCGGACTCGGGCGTCGGTATGCCGCCCGAAATCCGGGAGCGTATCTTCGAGCCGTTTTTCACCACCAAGGAGGTGGGAAAGGGCACGGGCCTCGGCCTGTCCATCGTGTTCGGCATCGTGAGTCGCAGCGGCGGCTTCGTGCAGGTGGACTCGGTGCCTGGGCGTGGCTCCACGTTCCGTCTCTACTTCCCCCGCCTGCACGAGTCGGTGGAAGCGCACGCGCCGCGGCGAGAGCACACCGGCGAAAAGCGAATGACCGGCACGGAGACCATCCTGGTCGTCGAAGACGACGACGCCGTGCGCGATTTGTCGGTGTGTGCACTGCGCGACGCAGGTTATCGAGTCATCGAAGCCAGCTCGAGCGCCGTCGCGGTGACGCGGTTCGAGAAGAACCGCGACCAAATCGATCTGCTGCTCACGGACGTCGTGATGCCGGGCTGGAGTGGGCCGGAGCTCGTGTCGCGCCTCCGAGCGCAGCACGAGTCTCTCCCCGTGCTCTTCATGAGTGGCCACGCGCCGGACACCGTGGAGGCGGTGGAGGCCATCCCGCCGCAAGATCTCTTGCGCAAGCCCTTCCGCCCCACGGATCTCCTGCTGCGCATCCGCGAAAAGCTCGACGAATCTTCGGCTCAGCGCGCGCCCAGCGCCTGCGCAGAGCGCGCGCCCGGCGTCTGAGCGCGCCGGGCTGCCTTCCGCTTTAGAGCTCTGCTCGTCGGCGCAGAGCGCGCGCCCGGCGCCTGAGCGCCGGGCTCGATTGCGACGCAGTGCGGGAGCACCGGGCCCCGCCGGACGTCGCTTCCCCCTACACTGAGAAAAGCCGAGCTCTGGCGACTCAGCGCGCGCCGGCGCTCAGCGCCTCACGCACGATTTCCACGACGCGCTCGACCTGGATGCGCTCCTGGCGCTTGTCGTCGCGATAGCGAATGGTCACCGTGCCATCCTCGAGCGTCTGTGAGTCGATGGTGAGGCAGTAGGGCGTCCCGATTTCGTCGTGGCGCGCGTAGCGCTTGCCGATGGTGTGTTGCTCGTCGTAGCGCGCGGCGATGCCCGCCGCGAAGAAGCGCTCCGCGATTTCGCGGCCACGCTGGACCAGCGCCTCGTCCTTTTTCACGAGCGGCAGCACCGCCACCTTGTAGGGCGCCAAGCGCGGGTGCAGCTTGAGCAGCACGCGCGTTTCACCCTTTTCGTCCACCTCTTCGGTGTACGCGTTGCACAGCACCGCGAGCACGCCGCGCGTGGCGCCGGCCGCCGGCTCCACGACGTGCGGTACGTAACGCCAGCCGGGCTTGCCCGTCTCGGGATCCGTCGCTTCGGGATCGAAGTAGTGGAGCTTTTTGCCGGAGCCCTTCATGTGGGCGTTCAGGTCGTAGT
>JAEYVE010000238.1 GCA_023432025.1 Pseudomonadota bacterium | reverse complement strand
GTGCTAGAGCACGCGCCGTAGGGCGAGCGCGTTCCGACGAGTCCGGTCGCGAACTGGTCGAGGTTGGTTTTTCCCAAGAGCAGCGCACCAGCTGCACGCAGCTTCGCGACGACCGTCGCGTCTCGGTCGGGCTCGTAGGAGAAGCTGGGGCAGGCCGCCGTAGTGGGGAGCCCCTTCACGTCGATGTTGTCCTTGACCGCGCAGGGCACACCGAAGAGCGGCAACTCTTCACCCTGCGCCCGACGGACCCGCGCTTCCAAGAGCTGCTCGAACACCTGCTCGTCTCGAAACCGCGCGATGAAGGCGCTCGGCGTCGCCGGCGATTCGGCGATGCGACGGAGCACCTCCGCGAGCACCGCCTCTGGCTCGAGCTCCCCGGAGGCGTACGCCTTCCTGAGAAAGCCAATCTGCAAGCTCACCCGAGACATTTCCATGATGAACGTTCTCACGAGGCAATCACGAGCAGCGGTTCTCCGGCAGACACCGGCCGCCCCTCGGCACAAAGTACTTTCGACACGACTCCGGACACGGGCGCCTCCACGACGACTTCCATTTTCATCGATTCGAGCACCACCAAAGGCTGCCCAGCTTCGACCCGCGCACCCGACGCGACGTTCACCTTCCACACGCTACCTGGAACCTGGCTCTCCACGCGAGAGCTCCCGGGAGGAAGGGAGAGCTCCTCGTTCGTGGGCCGCGCCGCTTCGTCTTCGGCCCGAAAAGTGAGCTGCCCACTGTCCACCCAGCGCTGGCGCTCCGCTTGGAACGCGGCCTCTTGCCGGCTCTTGAAGGCCGAAATGGAGTCGGCGTTCCGCGCCAGGAAGGCCTTGTAGTCTCGCAGCTCGAACGTTTCTTCGGTCACGTCGAGCGCAAGACGCCCGGCGGCATGCGCCTCCCTTCGTTCCATGAGCTCTTCGTGAGAGACCGGGAAGAAGCGCAGCTGGTCGAAGAACCTGAGGAGCCACGGCTTTCCTGCCTGAAAGTGCCGTCCTCGCCGATAGCGGCTGTACATTTGCACGGTGCGCCCGACGAACTGGTAGCCTCCGGGGCCTTCCATGCCGTAGACGCACAGATAGGCGCCACCGATGCCAACCGCGTTCTCCGGCGTCCAGGTACGCGCGGGGTTGTACTTCGTCGTCACCAGACGATGGCGAGGATCGAGCGGCGTCGCGACGGGCGCGCCCAAGTACACGTCCCCGAGCCCCAGAACCAAGTAGCTCGCGTCGAAGAGAATGCGTCGAACGTCATCGGTGGAGTCGAGCCCGTTGATGCGTCGAATGAACTCGATGTTGCTGGGGCACCACGGCGCGTCTTTGCGCACGGTCTGCGTGTATTTCTCTATGGCGAGGCGGGTCGCCGCGTCGTCCCACGACAGCGGCAGCCGTACGACGCGCGTCGGCACCTCGAGCTCCTCCAGAGAACCGAGCTCCGTCTCGGCGCGGACGAGCTCGTCCAAGAGCTGCTTCACCGAGACCACGCGGCTGTCGAACTGAACTTGAAGCGAGCGGATCCCCGGCGTCAAACCCGACACGCCTCGAAGCTCGGCCTGATTGAGCCAGGTCATGAGCGCCTGCACCCGAAAGCGCAGATCCAAGTCGAGCACGAGCGGCCCGTACTCGACGAGCACGTTTCGGTCTCCCGCCTGGCGGTACACGACACACGGACGCGCATCGCCCGCCGCGAGGCGGTGAAGCACGGGGCCCTCGACGTTCGTGGACGTGCGGCGCGGGGCGAACGACGAAGCGCGACGACTCTCCACCACCTCGTCCGTCGCTCGCTCCAGGGCCTGGGCCTCCGCCCGAGCCACCGCACGAAAACGAACGCGATCTCCCGGGCGCAGCTGCCCGAGCTTCCAAAGATCCGCCGAAGCGACCGTAGCGGGGCAAACGAAGCCTCCCAAGCTGGGCCCGTCGGGACCAAGCAAAATCGGCATGTCTCCCGTAAAATCCACGCTGCCGATCGCGTACGCGTTGTCGTGAATGTTCGAGGGGTGAAGCCCCGCCTCCCCGCCGTCGGCGCGCGCCCACTTTGGCTTGGGTCCCACGAGTCGCACACCCGTGCGCGCCGAATTGAAGTGGACCTCGTAGGCCTCGCGAAAGAGCGTCGCGATGTCCTCCTCGGTGAAGAAGTCCGGCGCGCCGTGCGGTCCCGGTAGCACCGCGAGCTCCCAGTCACTCTGCAGCGTGGGAATGGCACCGGAGGGGATCGCCAGTGGCTCCGCCTCGGCTCCGCTCTCCCGCACATGCAGAACGTCCCCCGGCCGCAAGCATCGCCCGCCGTGCCCACCAAAGCCTCCCAGCGTGAACGTGGCCGCGCTCCCGAGGTACAGCGGCACGTCGAAGCCGTGACGCACGCACAGGTACGTGCGAAGACCGGGCCCGTCGATCGCCCCGAGCTTCAAAGTTTGCCCCTCACGCACCTCGAACGGCTCGTGGTAGGGCACAGGCGCTCCGTCCAACGTCGCCCGCATGCGGGCTCCCGCCAGGCACACGACGACGGCCTGGTGAAAACGCAGAGTCGCCCCCTGAACGGTCATTTCCAGGCCGGGCGCGCCCTCCGCGTTGCCGACGGCCCGATTGGCCAAACGAAACGACAATGCGTCCATCGGCCCCGAAGGTGGCACTCCGACGTCCCAGTATCCCACGCGCCCCGGGTAGTCCTGAATGCTGCTTTGGGTTCCCGCCTGAACGACCTCGATACCGCTCTTCGAAAAGCCGAGACTGCCCAAGTAGCGGGTCGTGAGCTTACCCCGAACGAACGTGGGGTCGTCCACGAGCTCCTGCAAATAGCGCACGTTGGTTTCGATGCCGCCCAAGCGTGTCTTCGCCAGGGCGCGAGCGAGCTTCTGTCGTGCTTCCTCGCGAGTCGCGCCGTGGACGATCAGCTTCGCCAACATAGGATCGTAGAACGGCGACACTTCGACCCCCGCCTCGACCCAGCACTCCACCCGCGTGTCCTCGGGCAAGCTGACCTCCGTCAAGAGCCCAGAGCTCGGCTGGAAGCCACGCGCAGGGTCTTCAGCGTAGATGCGCGCTTGGATCGAGTGCCCGCGCGGACGATGCACGTACTCCGAGAGGTTCGGCAGACTACCGTCCGCTTCTCGGACCATCCACTCGACCAAATCCACTCCGCTCACCTCCTCGGTGACGCCGTGCTCCACTTGCAGGCGCGTGTTCACCTCGAGGAAGTAGAAGGAGCCCGAATCTTCGTCGAAGACGTACTCGACCGTACCCGCCGAGCGGTAAGCGACCGAGGCGGCCAATCGCACTGCGCACTCGCTCATCGCGGCGCGTACTTCGTCGGACAGACCGGGCGCGGGCGTCTCCTCGACGACCTTCTGATTGCGTCGCTGCGCGGAGCAGTCGCGCTCGCCGAGCGCGACCACCTTTCCGCGACCATCTCCGAAGATCTGCACCTCGATGTGTCGCGCGTTTGCGACGTACTTTTCGAGGAAAACCCCACCTTCCGAGAAGTTGCTCTCGCCGAGGCGCTGCACCGAAGCGAACCTCTCCGCGAGCACCGCCTCGTTTTCGCACAGACGGAGCCCAATGCCGCCTCCGCCAGCCGTGCTCTTCAGCATGACCGGATAGCCAACGCGGCTCGCCCAAAGCGCCGCGTCCTCCACGTTCTTCAGAAGAGGTGAGCCCGGCGAGAGTGGAACGCCTGCTGCGCGGGCCAGCTCACGAGCCGTGTGCTTGAGGCCGAACGCCCGCATCTGCGCCGGCGTCGGCCCGATGAAGCGGATCCCCGCGGCGGCGCAGCGCTCCGCGAACCCGGCGTTCTCGCTGAGAAAGCCGTAACCGGGGTGAATGGCGTCGACGCCCGCCTTTTGCGCGACTTCCAGAATTCGGTCCACGTTCAGGTAGCTTTGCGACGCTTTCGCCGGACCGAGCGAATACGCTTCGTCCGCCTCGAGGACGTGGAGCGACTGCGAATCGGCGTCAGAGTAGACCGCGACCGAGCCTATTCCGAGGGCACGCAGAGTGCGGAGAATGCGCGAAGCAATCGCGCCTCGATTGGCGACCAAGATCTTGCCGAAGGGCATCTTCGAGCTCCTCGTGGGGTCTCTCAACCCCAGATGACCACTTCGACCGGCGTCGGGTCGTAGGCGTTGCAGGGATTGTTGAGCTGCGGGCAGTTGCTCACGAGCACGAGCACGTCCATTTCAGCCACCAGCTCGACGTAGCGACGAGGCCCGGAAATTCCGTCCTCGAACGAGAGACGACCGTCCCGGGTCACCGGCACGTTCATGAAGAAGTTCACGTTGGCCGTGATGTCCCGCTTGCTCAGCGAGGGGAGATTCTTGGCGATCTCCAGCAGGAAACTGTCGCGGCAGTTGTGCATGTACTTCTTTTCGAGCCCGTAGCGCACCTGGTTCGACTCGGCGGCGCAGGCTCCCCCCAGCGTGTCGTGGCGGCCACAGTCGTCCGCGACGATCGTCATCAGCACGTTGCCTTCGGTCGACAAGAGCTTCGTGCCCACGGTCAGGTAAACGTTGCCTTGCTCCCGGATCGTGTCGACCGCGCTGTAGCGTTCCGTCGGGTCCGCCGCGTTGAAAAACAACGTGTCCACGGCCTGGTTCCCCTCCAGGTCCACGATGCGCAAGACCTGTCCCTGACGAACGACGCGGCTGAACCCGCAGCCCGACTCCACGACCCGACGAAAGGTAGCAGCGCTCGGTGGACGGCTGGTTTCTACGTTGGCGCTCATGCCTCCGCCCTCCCGCTGTCCGCGAGTGCGGCTCGTTTTGCGCAGCCACAGTAGGTAGCGGTGAGAGAGAACCCTCGTTCGTTCTCCGGACGCATGGTCCGACACAGGTCGTCGTCACGGACGGCGTCACCCCGATAAACTACGAGCTCGAGCGCCTGGGGCGCATACACGGACACGGGATCCAAGGGGTGCGGCGTATTCGAGAGCACGACCAAGACGTCCATTTCCGCACGAAGGTCGACGTACGCGCCTGCGCGCGCCTGGGGCACCCAGGTGAGCGCGCCGTCGCTCTCGACCACGACCTTCACGAAGAAGTTCACGTTCGGCGTGATGTCCCTTTTCCCAAGGCCGTTCTTTCCGAGCTCCACGAGGAAGTTGTCGCGCGTATTTCTCGGAAACTCGTTGCGCAGGCTCTGATATGTACCCGTGCCGAACTTTCTCTGGCTACCTCGCGCGTCCAAAGCGCCAGTGATGGTGTCGTGCCAACCGCTGGTGTCGTCGATGATCGACAGGAGCACTCGGCCCATGTCCGAGTAGATGCAGTACCCCTTCGTGAGGCGAGCCGTGTACTGCGCCTTGAGGGTGTCGGGCATGTTGTAACGCTCGAGCGGCGCGGCGGCGTTGTAGAACAGCGCGGCCGGGGTGGCGCCCCCTTCGCTGTCCAGCAGGCGAAGCACGTTTCCTCGTT
>JAEYVE010000046.1 GCA_023432025.1 Pseudomonadota bacterium | reverse complement strand
GAATGAGCCACTCGGGGGCCCAGCGCAGGGCGACGCTGACGAGCCGCATCTGCCAAGGAAACGTGTAAGTTGCGTCTTGCCGCGCGATGGAGCCAAGCATCGTTCGGCACGCCGCGTCCGTTTCCATCAAAAACGGCATCTCGAAGCTGTTCTTGTCGGTGAGAGGCGTGCGCACGAAGCCTGGACACAGAGTCATGGCGTGTACGCCGCTGCCGTGAAGCTCCATGCGTAGTGCGTCCATGAAGGTGCGCACGGCGGCCTTCGACGCCGAGTAGCTGGCGCTGCCCGGCAAAGCGCGGTGTCCGGCGACCGACCCTACGGCGACGAGCGTGCCGCGCCTTTGCGCCTTCATCGTGGGCAAGAAGGCGAGCACCGTGTTCGTGACGCCTACGGTATTGACGGCAAAGACCTCGGCGACGCGTTTCATGCTGCCGCGTCCGCCCCTTCCCTCGCCGATACCGGCGTTGGCGATGACGCAGTCAATGGTGCCGGCCCAGGCTAGGTAGGCCTTGGCGCTCTCTGCGACGGCGACGTCATCGGTGACGTCGAGCTCGAACAGTTGCGCGGCTCCACCGCGAGCTTCTACTTCACGCACCACCTCGCCGAGCAGCTTCGTACGGCGCGCGGCGAGGCCGAGCTTCGCGCCAGGCCCGGCGAGCTCCAAAGCGAGACCACGCCCGAGGCCGCTGGACGCGCCAGTGATGAAAACGTGCTTCATCACTCGGCCGCAGCTGGTGGCGCGGGCTTTCGAGGCGCAGAGCTGTCCGTTGTGGGCGCGGGCTTTCGAGGCGCAGGGCCTTCTGGATTGACCGCATTGACCGCGCCAGCGGCATCCGCGTTCTCGCTTTTCGCAGCGCTTGCGCTCGCTCGAGGAGTCGAGGCGGCGGCGGTGGCACCTTCGGACGTTTCGCTGACGACCTTTCGCGGCCCAGCCGCGGCGGGGGTGGCGGTCGTCGTCGCGGCGGACACGGAGTCCGGCACGAGCGCTCCCGCTTCGGTCACCGTCGGGGGGACGGTCTTCTCGGCGCCTTCGTCGCCTGCGGCGACTTGCGTCGTAGGCGCAGGCGCGGCTGGCGGACGTTTGGCGACGGCCCACGGCGTAGAACGAGGTGGCTCTCCGGGCCCCGCGTAGTCCACCCAGTACGTCGGGCGGTCCCGGACGTCCAAGTGGACGAACGACGAGTTCGGGTAGTAGCCGACGCCCACGTTGCCCAGCGTGCGGCAGTAGTCACGCACCACTTCGTTCGGCACGCCGATGATACTGAAGTCGAGCGCTCGGCCGCGCGGATGCTTGGAGTCGTGGAAGTAGGAGTTGTCCCGCAGGCCCGACACGATGCGCACGGGGCGCCCGCCGAAGTGATCGCTCACCTTGACCAGCAGGTAAATCAACCGTTCGTCGATCTGCGTACCGCTGCTGGAGGCGCCGAGCAGCGCCGACAACGTCGCGCGGGCCTTGGGGAGCAGCTTGCCCGTGCGGGGCCCCGTCACTTGGCCTTTCCAGCTGCGATCGTAACGGACGATGTTCAAATAGCCGCGCTGCGCCGGCGCGCGAGCGTAGGAGCGGGCGTCTGCGCGGCCACCGCTCGGGGCTCCGCCATTCAGACGAAAGGCGCGCGCTTGTTCACCGTCTCGGTCGGTCGGGTGCGGTACGGTCAAGCGTTGTCCGATGCGGAGCTTGCTCTGGCGCGTGATCCCGGAAGCACGACACAGCGCGTCGATGCCGACGCCATAGCGACGAGCGATTCCGCCCAGCGTTTGACCCTGTGAGACGACGTGGACGCGTGGTGCGGCGGGCTGACTCTTCGACGTGCTACGCGCCGGAGCGCTCGGGGTCGAACGCGTGGCGTTCGTCGTGGTCGTCTGTTTGGCTCCGGTCGAAGCGGGCGTCGCAACGCGGTTTTTTTCGCCGGGGACGATCAGCTTTTGGCCCGGACGAATCGGATCCCGTCGACGGATGCCGTTCGCCTGGCAGAGCTCCTCGATGGTCACGCCGTAACGCTTGGCGATGGAGCCGAGTCGCTGCCCGGAAGCGACCACGTGCACTTTTTGATTCGCGCTCGCCGGAGTCGCAAAAAAAAGCGCGCTCACGACGATTCCCGAGGACACGACGCCTCGAGCGGCCGACAAGCAGCGAGCGAGCTCGCTCGCCGCGGTTCTCGCGCCGGCGGCGCACGTCGTGTGCAGTCGGAGGAAAAGCATGGGCAACCGTAAAGCGGAGGGGAGGGAACCGTGTTGTACGCGAAAATCGCGTTCGTTCACCTCTTGCCCGGATTTTTTGTGGGGTGAGAAGTGACCCGCCTGTCTTCTTCCAGCGAGCTTGACAATCTACGACGTCGGCAAGAACGTCTGCCGCGTACAGTGGGGGTTCCTGTAGTATGTTTTTCCGCTTTTCGGGCGCGGACCTGTCGCGTTCCACGCCACCAATCGGTCTTCGTCGTGCGACGATGGACGACGCGATCATGAGGGAAGGTCGGATCAAGAACACGCGGCGAGGCATCGGAAGTCCCGAGGCCTTCTCCGAGCCAGCCGAACCGCCGCGGGGAATCGAGGGCGGCGGCCCCGAACCCGTCGTGCCTCGAGTCGTCGCGATGGCGCCACCCCAAGTTACGCCATCCATCGAAGGTCGGGACACCGTGCCCGAGCGCGCCAAACGGCGAGCGTCGGCGGGTGCCGCGGCGGCAGCAGCGTACGTCGAGCCAAAAACGCCGCCGCCGGTTCACGCAGAACAAGCGGACTTGATGGCGGTGCTTTTGTCGGACGACATTCACCCGCAAAAGGTGCCGACGGAGCCGAGCCTCTCGCGTTTGGACTCTCGAGTCCTCGCGGACATCTCGAGCTTGCCGCCGGTCGAGTACCGTTCGTCGTTCGGTCAATGGCCGTGGGTGGGCGTCGCGCTTTTGGGCGGGCTTCTCGGTCTTTGGGTGTACCTGGCTTCGCCGGAAGCTGCCGTGCGCGTGGACGGACAAAAAGCATCGGTGACGGCACCGAGCGCGGGCCCCGTGAACCCAGTGGTTGCCCCCCAAAAAAACCTTCCGAAAAACGAAGCTGAGCCCATCGCGAGCGCCGCTCATTCAGCGACGCCAGAGCCTTCGAAGACCGCGGAAGGTCCGGCGGCCGCAGCGCGTGCGGTCTCCGAGTCGACTGCGCCGTCGTCTCTTCGCTTGCATGCCGCGCCGGAGCACGTAACTCCGAAGGCGGCTGAGGCGGATCACCCCGACGGCGCGGGCTCCGCGGCCTCTTCGGTCGCAAAGCCAGCGCCCCTCGAGTCCGGTGAGCGCCCGGTGAGCGGCGCACCTTCGAAGGGCGGCTCCTCTTTGAACAGCCCTTCGAGCGAATTCACGCAACAGAGCGCGGCGTCGGCCGACAAGCGCGCGTCGCAGGGTGGTCAAAAGCCAAGCTCTGCGGCCCCTTCGTCGACCGGAGCACCGCCGGCGCAGGTGTGGTTGGAGTAGGGTCCGGCGTCGTAGCGTTGCCGACGTCCGCGTTCGTCGTGCATTCGAGCTTCGTTCGGCCGCCAAACATGGGTTGAGTGAGCGCTCACTCCGTCGTAGGACGGAGGCGCCGGAGGGAGGGCGGGGGCGCTTTGGAAAGCGCTCACTCGGCTGACCTCGGCGGGACGCGTTCAGACGCCAAGAACGGGGGGAGCCGACTGACATGAACCAAAATCGATCGCGTGGAGCGCGGCGCCGGGCATGGAGACGGCGCGCTTTGGTTGGGTGGCTCACCGCGGCGGGTTGTCTCGTCGTAGGCTCTGCTTCGGCGGAAACGAGCGCAGAGCAACGCGAGGCGGCGCGTGAGCATTTCCGTCTCGGCAACGAAGCCTTCGCTCGACACGACCGCGAGCGGGCACTCGCCGAGTATCAAAAAGCGTACGTGCTCGGACGAAGCTTCGACATTGCCTGCAATTTGGGGCGCGTGGAGCACGAGCTTCGCATGTGGGCGCAAGCCGCAGGGCACTTGGACGAGTGTCTGCAGAACTTTTCGGCGAGCACGCGCCCCGAGCTCCGGCAAGCCGAAAAGAAATTCGCCGCGCTCTTCGACGACGTGCGCGGTCGCGTTGCGCTCTTTCGAATCGACGTGGTGCCCGAGCGCGGCGTGCTCGTCACGGTGGACGATCGCAGCGTGCTCGGGCCGTTTCCTGCCAAGGCGTTCGTGCTGCCCGGTGAGCACACCGTAGCCGCACATCTTGAAGGTGGAGAGCCCACCACACGTGTGCACTCGCTGAGCGCGGGCGGCGAGTTGGTCGTTCAGTTCGATCTTCGGGCGCCGGTGGCTCCCGTAGCGGCGGAGGCGACGGAGCCGGCGGCTCCCTCGTCGTCAGGCTCGTCGTCGAGCCCGTCGGAGGCGCTTCCGAGTTACGTGTCGTCGAACGATCCTCCGACGAAGGACACCTTGGCTCGCTTGAAGTGGCCGGTCGTCGTGGGAGGGGGCGTGCTGGCGGCGGCGGGCGTCGGCTTGGGTACGTTCTTTCAGGTTCGCCGGGGACAGTTCGCGGACGACGCGGAAGAAAAGCGTGGGCAGATCGGCGGGGGCGGTGCGGCTTGCTCTGGAAGCACCGCGGCGGACGCACGCTGCGCGGATCTTCAGGGAACGCTGGACGACGGGGAGCGGGCGCGCGCGCTGGCCTTGGGCGGTTTCGTGGCGGGCGGGGTGCTGGCGGTCGGCACGGTGGCGGCGTGGCTGTTTTGGCCGGAAACACGGAGCGCGCAGACTGCGCTCGGGCTGACTCCGGTCGTGGGCGACTTGCGCGAGGACGGCGGAGTTTGGGGCGGCGTCCTGCACGGCTCGTTCTAGACTGGCGTCTTGCCGTCCCGGGGCACCCGGAACTGGTTCTTAGTGGCTCGAATCGAGGAAACTTAAGCAAAATGAACACGCAGCTGAACTCGGTGCTCGGATGGATGGCCTTTGGCGTCAGCGCCGCGCTTCTCGCCGCCAGCTGCAACAACGAGTTTTCGTCCTGTGAGAGCAGTCTCACCTGCGGCAAGGACGGCTTCGCCGGAGCCGGCGGCACGAGCAGCGGCGGAAGCGGAGGCAGTGGCGGCGGCAAGACGGGCGGCGCCTCGAGCGGCAGCAGCAGCAGCGGCGGCAGCGGCGCGAGCACGGGCTCGCAGTCGG
>JAEYVE010000015.1 GCA_023432025.1 Pseudomonadota bacterium | reverse complement strand
CCCATGGACAGACCGGTGGAAGGTTCTTGAATCGCGGGAGGGACCGGAACCAAGTCCGTCGGTTTGAGAGCGGAGAACGCCTTGAGGCGTTCGGCGAGCGTTCGCGCCTTGCTGGCCGTGAGCAACGCCGCGGCGAGCTGCTTGCTCACGGCGATGGGCACGTCACTCGCGCTGTCCGTACCACCGGCGATGCCGCACTCGATGGTGCCCGTCAGAATCGATTCCGCGACGTTGACCGTCGACTGGTAGCTCGTCGCACAAGCACGCGAAACGCTGTAGGCCTCCACGGTGCGCGGAAGCCCGGAGCCGAGCACCACCTCGCGCGCCACGTTGGGTGCCTCGAGGGACGGCAGCACCTGCCCATAGACGAGCTGCTGGATTTCTTTGACCGGAACGGCAGAGCGAGCCAAGAGCTCACCGACCACGGCGACCCCGAGCTCGAGCGCCGAAAGGCGGGCGTACCCCGTACTTTGTTTCTGAAATGGCGTGCGGAGGCCAGCCACGATGGCGGCGCGTCGGCTTACGGTATTCTTCGGCATCCGTCGTCCTTCCACGTGGGGCAGGTCACGGTGAAAATCTGGATTCGTGCTCAAGAAAGCACGGCAACGCAGTGTGTCAAGAACACGGCCTGCGAACGTGTCGTCACGTGCTAAGAGAGGCCCGCATCGATGCACGCCCGCTGGACCACCCGTGAAATTTTCGTCGCGCTTTGGGGTGTGCTCGGAATTCTGCTCCTTTTAGGACAGGCCATTTTGCGTCTCGCCCCAGTGGCGCTGGAGCCGCTCCAAGATGGCTCGCTGACGCCCGCGCTCGGCGCGCTCTACGTGGTCGTCATCCTCGCGAACGCCTACGCGGAGGGCTACCGCGGTTTCCAGCGGCGGTTCGCGCCGCGCGTCGTGGCGCGCGCGCTCTACCTTGCTCGTGCACCGCGCCCCTGGCACGTGGTCTTCGCGCCGTTCTTTTGTATGGCGTACTTTCATTCGAAACGGCGCGCGCGCATCTCCGCTTGGGCCGTCACCTGTGCGGTATTCGTCGCCATCGCCGTCGTTCGTCATTTGCCTCAGCCGTGGCGCGGTGTGATCGACGCGGGCGTCGTGGTCGGCCTCCTGTGGGGGGTCGTCAGCATCGTCGTTTTGTTCGTCGCGTCGCTGCGTGGCGTTCGCGCCGCGGGAGATCCGGAGCTGCCCGAGCATCCGTCCCCCGCGCCACGTCTGGCGACGGAGCCCTGAGCGAGACAGCCCTGAGCGAGACGGGGCCTGGAGCGAGACGGGGCCTGGAGCGCGGACTCCTTCGCGGAAGACCGCGCCGGCAAGATGCGGCGGAGCGCCTGGCAACCAGGCGGTGCTCACGCGCGCGTAACCATCCTCACCCAAGCGCCTCGCGCGCTCATTCGTGGGCGCGCCGTCTGAGCGCGCCCACCTCCCCCGAAGGCACCTGCGTGCGGCCTACGCGATTTCCCTAGCGAGGCTTGCTTCTTCCTCGTCGTCCCCCTCGCCGCGCTCTCGGGCCGCACTTCTTTCGAGCGCCTCCCTCGTGAAGGCGCCAGTGGCCTTGTGCACGCCGCTCTCGTCCGGCGCCTCTCCGAAACGAACCGACACGGTGACGCGACCATTGGCGCCGCTCACGGTGTGAGGCAGTTGACACGACAAGTCTCCGGCGAGCGCCATGAGCTCTTCCCGCGAGCGTGCGTCCACACCCCAAGTGCTCCAACCCGCGCCCGAAAGCACCAGCTCCCCGCCGTCCGCGAGCACGTCCAAGAGAGTGCTGCACAGGAGCCGACGCACGCTGCGCTCCTGATCGCTCGCTGGCGAAGCCGCCGCGTACACCGCCGCGTGAACCCGAATGCCTCGCTCGCGGAGCGCCAGCAAGCGCCGGAGCGCGCGCGCACCAAAGCCCTCCACGGACTCCGACGCCGACTGCACCTCGACCATGGAGTTCGGCGCGCGGCGCTGCACCTCCTTGACCCAAGATGGCCAGTACGCCCCCGACTCCATCAACACCAAGGTGGTGGCCCGCTCCTCCTCGGAACGAAAGGCGCCGCCAATCAAAGACGACGGAAGGCCCGAGGAGTCCGGCGCAACCGACGGCGTGACCAAAGAGGGCAGCGACGCTTCCTCGGCGTCTTCCGTGTCCGCTTCCGCCACCGCCAGAGCGGTGCGCAAGAGCATGCCCGAGGTGCGAGCACGCTCTTCCAAGGCGCGCTCGTCCTTTCGGCGGACGCCAGTGCGCTCCACCTCTTGGACGTCCATCTGTGTAGCCTCCGCGTGCAAAGAGCTCGTACGCGACGACCTCGCGTACACCGGATCCAGCGTGACGTTCTTGCTCTCTGTGTTCCTGGCTACGGCCTTCTTCACATCCACGAGTCCCCCCCAACGAGCCACCGGCGGAAAACACCGCCTCGACTCAAACAGCTTGGGTCCCCACCCAAGCAAGCCCTCTCTCACGCGCGAGGGTGCTTCGTCCGCGCCCTCCCATGAGCCCCTCATTCACACGTGAGCTCACTCACGTGAGCCCGAGTATCCCCTCGCCCAAAGCTCACGCACGACGAACCGCTGCCCTTCCCCCGCTGCGATGTCTGGATGAGAAATCGCGGCGAGGAAAGACGCTCCACCTCGGGCACCGTGCCACTCCGAGGAACACGCACGGAAGTAACCGGCGCGCTCGCTAGGAATGGAGCGCCTTCGGCTTTCGCCTCGACCCCCGTCGTGGACTCAAAGATGGCCGATCGCGACGCGAGTCGTCAAGGGTTCATCCAGCGAAATTCGAGTGAATCGCCACACGCGAATGCTGCAGTTTCGCAGCCAAAAAAGGCTCATTCGGAGACAGCGCCGCTCGCACTCGACAACTTCCGACAGGCACCTCTTACCCCTGGGTCATCTACCCTCCGGGTGTTCGCGCACTTGCTCTTGGGAAGAACGAACCGGGTTGCCCTTTTCGCGCTGACGCGCGTCCGTTGGCGACGCTCCGGGTGGCCCCTTTGGGCCGGCACTGGAACGCGGCCAACCACGCGAACGCACGAATCCGAGAGCCTCGTGCGCTACGGTCCGGCCAGCGACGACCCGGCGTTCACGTCTCGCTCACGTTCACGGCGGTCACGGCAGTCACGGCAACGCGCCCAGTCCGGGCGCTCACCCGTAACTCATACCCATGGCGTGGAAGCCCTTGTCCACGAACACCGTCGTACCCGTGATACCGCTGGCCAGCGGGCTCGCCAAGAACGCGGCCACGTTCGCGACCTCTTCCTGCGTCAGGTTTTCCTTGAGCGGCGCGTGCTCCGCATAGTGTTTGATGTACTCCTCGATGACGCCCGTCGCGCTTGCTGCGCGCGTAGCGACCGGACCCGCGGAGATGGTGTTGACGCGAATGCCGTAGCGCCGGCCCGCCTGGTAGCTGAGGTAGCGCGTGTCGCACTCCAGAGCCGCCTTGGCCGAGGACATGCCTCCGCCGTAGCCCGGAATGACCTGCTGGCTGGCGAGGTAAGAGAGCGAAAGCACGGACCCGCCCGTGCTCATCAGGGGGCCAAGAGCGCTCACCAGGCTCACCAGCGAGTACGCGCTCACGCCCACCGCTGCCAGGTACCCTTTGCGGCTCGTGTCGAGCACGTCCTTGGCGACCTCGGGACCGTTGGCCAACGAGTGCACCAGAATGTCCAGCGACTTTTCCCCGAAGTCCGCTCGCCAATTGTTGGCGATCCCCTGCACGGTGAAGTCCCCGCGCTCGGCGTAGCGTTTGTTGGCGCGCACGTCCTCGGGCACGTCCTCGAGCGAATCGTACGCGGCGTCGAGCGCGTAGACCTTTTCGAATTCGAGCAAGCTTCCGTCGCTCAAGCGACGCGCGTCGTCGAACTTTCCGCGCTTGAGCATGGTCTCGAAGATGCCCAGCGCAGGCGGCCACGAGCCGACGCTCACGCGGGCGCCCGCCTCGGCGAGCGCCTTGGCGATGGCGAAACCGAAGCCGCCCGCGTCGGAGACGCCCGCGACCAATGCCCGTTTCCCCTTGAGATCGATGCCCAGCATTCTGGCCGCGTTTTCGTCGTCCGAGCCGGCATTGGCAAGGGGTTTGTTGCTCCGAATCCCCGCCGGGCCCTTTCCGGCGGGGGGCAACGCTCGATTGGCGCCTACGCCGCTGGCGAGAGCTCGCGGCGGCTCTTCAGTTGAGCTCGAAAGGCTCGTGTTTGGGCGGTTCGACCGGGCGCGCGATGAACACCCAGCGCGGCTTGCCGTCCGCGCCCGTCACCTTCACGTGTTCGTCCGGCAGCGCCAAGAGCGTGAGCGTCGGGCTCTCTGCCGCGTCCATCACGACCAGATCCATCGAGTGCAAGAGCTGCAGCGCTCCGAGAAACTGCCCCGGCGGGACACGCAGCTTCGCGACCAACTCCTGCAGAGGGATCGATCCAAGCACCTCGAGCTCGTCGATGATGGCTTGCCCCACCAAATAGATGCGACGACGACGAGGCTCGAGGTTCGCCCACACCTCTTCGGGAAGCTTCAACGGTGGTCCGAGGAGGGCTCGCTCGTCCAACTGTGCTTCGTCCATGACTTCTCCCCTCACGTCTCGGCAAACGCCGAGCGGCGTGCTCACGCACGCATGTGGTCCTCTACTCAGCCTAACGACGAGTGGAGCCTCGGCAACGTGAGCGCGTGACCCTCGTGAGCCACTCGCAGAGCCCGACCTGCTTCGGAGGCGTGCGAGCGGAGTGGCTTGCTCAGCGCAGCTGGTTTCCACCGCAGCGCAGCAAATTGCGCTCACATTGTGAACGTTTTCCGTCGAGCGCACTCGAACAGCCGAAATGCGGGCGCTCCGGGGAGGAGGGCCGTGCTAAACGGGAAAGCCATGCGCAGCTTCTCGAGAGAGATTGGCGCACGTGCTCCGCGTGAGCGCTTCGTCCAAAGGCCCTGGGTAGGCGCGCTCCTTTCGAGCGTCCTCGGATGTGCTTTGCTGGGCTGCGCGCCAAAGAACGAACGTCGCCCGGAGCCGGCCCTGGCGTCCCCCGAGCCACGCATCGAAAGCGCAGCGAGCGCGCCTGCTTCGCTCGTTGCTCCGCGTTCGCATGGGCCGCTGCTTCTTCCAGCCGTCGACGTCGCGCGTTCGCTTCACCCACTCTCGGCGCTGAAGCAGAGCGAGCTGCACGCCCTCGTGCGCACGAACGCAGCGAGCCTCGGCTCGGCCTCCCTGGGGCGACCCAATCGAGGTTGGCAAATCAACGCAGTGCGTATGCCCGAGGGCAAGCTTTGGACGCTCGCCGAACCGAAGTTCGCGTGGGGCACCCAGGAAACCATCGAGGCCACGGCGCGCGCCATCGAGCGAGTCGAATCGGAGCACCCCGGCTCGCCCACTCTCTACGTGGGACACATCAGCCGCAAAGAGGGCGGGTGGCTTCGGCCACACCGCAGTCACCAATCCGGGCGGGACGTGGACCTCGGGTACTACTACTTGGGCGGGCCACGTTGGTACGAGCGAGCCAACTCCGACAACCTCGATCGCGCTCGCACCTGGACGCTCCTCCTCGGGCTCCTGGCCGAGGGCAACGTGGAGTACGTCTTCATGGACAGCTCCGTGCAAACCCTCCTGATGGAGCACGCCCGCTCGCAAGGCGCGGAGGAGGCCTGGCTCGCGGCGCTCTTTTCGCAAGCCGCCCACAGCCCGACCGCCCTCGTTCGCCACCGCTTCGGACACGCGACGCACCTTCACGTGCGCTTCTTCTCCGACGCAGCGTGCGAAGTGGGCGAGCTGGTGGCGCGCGTTTCGCGGGCAAAAAAACGCTGACCGAAAAGCTGGTCCGAGGGGTAGAAACGGGCGCCCTCGGCACGGCTCGAATTGGGATTTGACAGCCCCGGGAACGCGGGGGAGCTTCCCGCGCATGACGCGCCTCGCCCCACTTCAGAAGCTCCAGGCCGGGATGCCCATTCTGGTGGGCGGAGACCAAGTCGCCTTCGTCGACGAGGAGCTCGCCGCTCGTTTCGCGCCGGGAGACGCCCTCGCGGTGGCCCGCGGGACCGTTCTCCACGTCCCTGCGGAAGCTCGTCGCGTGGCGCGCGACGCCGTGACGCGCGCGACCGAAGCGTTCGAGCAGATGGCGGCGGTCTCCGCCGAACAAATCAGCGAGTTCTTCCGTCGCTTCGCCGACCACCTCGCCGACGACACCGTTTGGCAGCGTATCCGTGAGGCCAACCAACGCGACATCGAGGCCGCGCGCGCCCTCGGTCGCTCGACGACGCGGCTCGAAGCCAGCGACAAGACGCGGCAAGGAATGATTGAAGGCCTCCGAGGCTGGATCCACGCCAAGTCGCAACGCGGTCGCACCCTGGAAACGATCGATCATGGCTCGTGGAGCGCCGAGCTCGTCGGCTCCGAGCTCGGTGTGGTCGCCTTCGTCTTCGAAGGCCGCCCCAACGTCGTTGCCGACGCCACCGGCGTTTTGCGCGGCGGCAACACGGTCGTGTTTCGAATCGGCCGCGACGCGCTGGGCACCGCCAGGGCGATCTTGGAGCTCGCAACGACGCCCGCGCTCGAGGAGTCGGGCCTGCCTCGAGGCGCGGTCACCTTGATCGACAACGCTTCGCACGCAGCGGGGTGGGCGCTCTTTTCCGACTCGCGCGTGGCGCTGGCCGTGGCGCGTGGCTCGGGCGCCGCGGTGGACACCCTCGGCAGCTTGGCTCAGGGCGCCGGCATCCCCGTCAGCCTGCACGGCACCGGCGGCGCGTGGCTCGTGGCCGCCGCCAGCGCGACGGAAGAGCAGCTCGCCCAGAACGTCTTCGACTCGCTCGATCGCAAGGTGTGCAACACCATGAACACGTGCTGCGTGGTTCGCAGAGACGCGGCCCGCTTGGTGCCCGCGCTCATCGCAGGCCTCACGCGGGCCGGAGAACGACGCGGCACCACGTTCAAGCTGCACGTGACCGAGCAGGCGCGACAGTTCGTTCAAAGCGAGCTCTTCTCGCGAGAGGTAGGCGTGGAGCGCGCCGACGGCGTGCATCTGGAGCCGCAGGCCGAGCTCATCGACGAGTCACGCCTCGGCGAAGAGTGGGAGTGGGAGAACACTCCCGAGGTCACGCTCACGGTCGTCGACGACGTGGCGCACGCGGTGCGTCTCTTCAACAGCTACAGCCCGCGCTTCGTGGCGTGTCTGCTTTCGAGCGACCAAGCCGAGCACGACGCCTTCTATCGCAGCGTGAACGCTCCGTTCGTCGGCGACGGCTTCACGCGCTGGGTCGACGGGCAGTACGCGCTGAATCGTCCGGAGCTCGGCTTGTCCAACTGGGAGCACGGGCGCCTCTTCGGGCGCGGCGGCGTGCTCACCGGCGACAGCGTGCTCACCGTACGCACACGCGTCCGGGGTACGTCGACCGGCAAACCGAAAGCTTGAGAACTCACGGAACGACAGCCGGCGCCGCCGAACGGTTCGACAACGACAGCCAGGGCGAGAAGTAATGAGCGCCGGCCAGGCGCCAACGCCATGAGCGCCGCAGCGGAGCGGCGCGCACGAACGAGTGCGGCCGCGCGCCGGCGGAGCTCCCGCCATTCGCCGCGCACAAACGACTTCGGGCGAGCGCCGGCGTCGAGATGGACTCGACTTGCCAGAGCTCGCCCGACCTCGGCGTCGAAGCTCAGACTTCCAACAGAATGCGGTTGGGCTGCTCGATGCACTCCTTGATACGCTTCAAGAAGGTCACCGCCTCGCGCCCGTCCACCAAGCGATGGTCGTACGTGAGCGCGATGTACATCATCGGCCGGATTTCGACCTTGCCGTTCACCGCGACCACTCGATCTTGAATGGCGTGGAGGCCCAAAATGCCGCTCTGCGGCGGATTGACGATGGGCGTCGAGAGCATGGAGCCGTACACGCCACCGTTGGAGATCGTGAACGTGCCGCCCTCGAGCTCCTCCAGCTTCAGCTGGTTCTTCTTGGCGCGCCCCGCGAGCTCCACGATGGTTTGCTCGACCTGCGCAAAGCTGAGGCGCTCGGCGTTGCGAATGACGGGCACCACGAGCCCCTTGCCGCCGCCGACCGCGACGCCGATGTCGTAGTAGTTCTTGTAGACGATCGACTTGTCGCGGATCTCGCCGTTCACCTGCGGAACGAGCTTCAGCGCGTCGATGGCCGCCTTCACGAAGAACGACATGAAGCCCAGCTTGATGCCGTACTTCTCGCTGAACTGCGGCTGGTACTGCTTGCGCAGCTCCATGACGGCGGTCATGTCGACCTCGTTGAAGGTCGTGAGCAGCGCCATCGACTGCTGCGACTGAACGAGCCGCTCCGCAATCTTCTTGCGCATGGGGCTCATCGGCACGACCTCTTCCGTGCGGTCGCCCCCGACCACGGCCAGAGACGTGGGCTGCGCTGCGGGCTTCGCCGGAGCGGGAGGAGGCTGCACGCGCTCCTGGACCGCGCGCTCCACGTCCTCCTTGAGCACGCGCCCACCCGGGCCCGTGGGGGTGACTTCTCCAGCTTCGAGGCCAGCGTCGGCCAGCGCGCGGCGAGCCGCAGGCATCACCCGAGCGAAGCCTTGCGGCGGCAACGACTCGCGCACGTTCTCTTCCGGCGGCGCGCTCTCACGCTCCGGCGTCGAAGCTGGCGCAGCGACAGGCGCAGCCGGCGCCGCTTTGGCGGCGCTGGGCGCAGGCGGTGGCGAAGCGGAGCGGTCCGACGAAGCGACCGCCCCTTCTTCCATGAAACCGATCACCTGACCGACGGTCGCGTCCCCACCCTCGCCGACGACGATCTGCTTGATGACCCCGCTGACGGGAGCGGGCAGCTCCACGGTGACTTTGTCCGTCTCGATCATCACGACGACCTCGTCGCGCTGAACCGAGTCACCCTCCCGCTTCAGCCACGTGCCGATCTGCACCTCTGTGATCGACTCGCCGACTGGCGGCACCTTCAATTCAACGGCCATCTCCGTTGGGCTCCCTATCTCTCTCTAACTGTTGGGGTTGAAACACGGTTTCAGGCGAAGGCTGCGTCCATGAGGCGCTGCTCTTCGAGCTTGTGAGTATGTGCGGAGCCGGTCGCCGGAGAAGCCGACTCCGGGCGGGACACGACGCTGACCGGGTACTTGCCCAGCATGCGCTCTCCGAAGCGCGAGCGGATGTAGCGCCAAGGGCCCATGTTTTCCGGCTCGTCCTGCGCCCACACCACCGGGGTGCCCTCCGGGTACAGCTCGAGCAAAGAACCAACGTAGGCGTCCGTCAGCGGGTAGAGCTGCTCGAAACGCAGGATGGCGACGTCGTCGCGGTTGCGTTCGGTGCGCTGCCTGTCGAGCTCGTAGTAGATCTTGCCGCTGCAAAGGATGATCTTCTTGGTGTTCGACTGATCCGCGCGCGTATCCGGCAAAATGCGCTGGAACGAGCTGCTTTCGAACGCCGAGATGTCACTCACCGCGGCGGGGTGCCGAAGCAAGCTCTTCGGCGTGAACACCACGAGCGGCTTGCGCCAGGTGCGCAGCACCTGACGGCGCAGCAAGTGGAAGTATTGCACCGGCGTCGTCGGCTGAGCGATCTGCATGTTCTCCTCGGCGCAGAGCGCCAAGAAGCGCTCGAGGCGCGCGCTGGAG